>NZ_FNSU01000001.1:0-310155 GCF_900105325.1 Pseudomonas marginalis | reverse complement strand
GAACGCTTCTGCGGCGCCAACATCGCCCAGGCCGTGGCCCGCGACATCCTCTACGAAGTGCAGCGCAGCTACTCGCCGGGACGTATCGGTTTTGGCGGCCAGAAGCTGCACCAGGACGTGATCATCCTGCAGATCCAGCATTGGCTCGAAGAGCACTTCGCCGACAAATTCCGCTTCGAAGACGTCGCCCGGGAACACGGCATGAGCATCCGCAACTTCATGCGCCGCTTCCAGACCGCCACCGGCGACAAGCCGCTGCATTACCTGCAACGGCTGCGTATCGAGACGGCCAAGGGCCTGCTCTCGGGCAGCCGCAAGAGCATCAAGACCATCAGTTATGAGGTGGGTTACGACGATGCGAGTTTCTTTGCGCGGTTGTTCAGGCAGCACACGGAGCTGTCACCGAACCAATATCGGCAACAGTTTCAGCAAGCCGCATAAAATAGGGGTATACACAGGGTAAATGTGGGAGGGGGCTTGCTCCCGATTGCGATGGATCTGTCAACTTCTACAGTGACTGACACTCCGCGATCGGGAGCAAGCCCCCTCCCACATTTGATCTGCATTGATCTTAAGGTTTGTGACCGCGCGACAGGAACTCGTGGGACTGCATTTCCAGCAAGCGGCTCAGGGTGCGTTGGAACTCGAAATTCAAGCGGCCACCGGTATAAAGATCCTTGAGCTCGACTTCGGCCGAGATGATCAACTTGACGTTACGGTCGTAGAACTCGTCGACCATGTTGATAAACCGTCGTGCGATGTCGTCGGTGGTGACGCTCATCTGCTCCACGCCGCTGAGGATCACTGCGTGGAAGATCTTGCCCAGTTCGATGTAGTCGTTCTGACTGCGTGGGCCGTCGCACAGTTGGCGGAATTCGAACCAGGCCACGTCATCGCAGGTACGCAGGGCGATGATTTCGCGGTTCTCGATCATCAGCTTGTCGTTTTCCACCGCCTGGGTGCATTCCGGCGTGAGGGCGCGGAAGCTTTTGCGCAGGCTTTCGTGCGCCGCTTCGTTCAGCGGAAAATGGAACAACTCCGCCTGTTCGAGGTGACGCAGACGGTAGTCGACGCCGCTGTCGACGTTGACGATCTCGGTGTTCTGCTTGATCAGCGCAATGGCCGGCAGGAAGCGCGCGCGCTGCAGGCCGTCCTTGTACAGGCCGTCGGGCACGATGTTCGAGGTCGCGACCAGGGTCACGCCGTTCTTGAACAGCTCTTCCATCAGGGTGCCGAGGATCATGGCATCGGTGATATCGGAGACGAAGAACTCATCGAAGCAAATGACCCGCGCTTCATCGGAGAAACGCTTGGCGATGATGGTCAGCGGGTTTTTCTCGCCCGGCAAGGTCTTCATCTCTTCGTGCACGCGCTTCATGAAGCGGTGGAAGTGTGTCCGTACCTTTTCCTTGAACGGCAGCGCTTCAAAGAACGTATCGACCAGGTAGGTCTTGCCCCGGCCCACGCCGCCCCAGAAATACAGGCCCTTGACCGGCGTGTGGTCTTTCTTGCCGAACAGCTTGCTGAGCATCCCCGGCTTGCTTTGCGAGGCCGCAACCAGGTCGTCGTACAGGCGCTGCAAATGACGCACCGCCGTTTCCTGGGCCGCGTCATGGAAGAATTCAGGGCGTTTCAGATCAGCTTGGTATCGTTCTAGGGGCGTCATAATTTCGTTAGCAAGGCAACAAAAACGGGCCGTCACTGTAACGACGGCCCTGGATAATGGCAATCAACCCTTGGTCGGGTTAATCCTCGATTGGGGTCAACGCAATGCGCAGGGCTGCAATGGCGGCATCACGGGATGCGGCATCGGTGAACTCGGCGCTGTCGGCCACTGCGGCACCGTCCAGCCATACGCTGAAGCTCAGGGCCTCGCTGCGTACGTCCAGCGCAGCACCACTTTGCAGTTGCTTGGTGACTGCGCCGGCCGCTTTACCATCGGCAAAATTGCGCGACAGCAGCAATTGCTCGCCATCGGCGGCCAACAAGCGGAAGCGGAAGCTGCCGTCGTCTTCACGGAAGCTCACGAAACGCGCGGCCTTCGCGGCCTTCTTCTTGACCGCGACCGGCGCTGCTGCCTGTTCGACGAACGAACGCAGGCCCACCGCTTCACGCAACTCGGCCAGGAATGGCGCGGCGACGGCACGGGCTTTCCTGGCGCCGACCTGCAACAGGTCTTCCATGTCCGAAGGGCGCGACATCAACTGGTGGTAACGCTCGCGCGCTTCGCCGAGCTGACCATCAAGCAGCTGGAACAGACGGTTCTTCGCCTCGCCCCAGCCCAGGCCTTGCAGCAGTTCGGCGCGGAATTCTTCTTCCTGGGCCTTGCTCGCAAACGCCTGGTACAGGGTGAACAGGTGTGAGTTATCCGGGTCCTTGGCTTCGCCAGGGGCGCGCGAGTCGGTGACGATGCGCGAGATGGCGTCTTTCATGTCCTTGGCGCTGGTGAACAACGGGATGGTGTTGTCGTAGCTCTTGGACATCTTGCGGCCATCCAGGCCCGGCAAGGTGGCAACGCTTTCCTCGATCAACGCCTCGGGCATGGTGAAGAATTCTTTACCGTTGCCGAACAGGTGATTGAAGCGCTGGCCGATGTCGCGGGCCATTTCCACGTGCTGGATCTGGTCGCGGCCCACCGGCACTTTGTGCGCGTTGAACATCAGGATGTCCGCCGCCATCAGCACCGGGTAGCTGTACAGGCCCATGGTGATGCCCGCATCCGGGTCTTCGCCGGTCTCCACGTTCTTGTCCACCGAGGCCTTGTAGGCATGGGCGCGGTTGAGCAGCCCCTTGGCGGCGACGCAGGTCAGCAGCCAGGTCAGCTCGGGGATTTCCGGGATGTCGGACTGACGATAGAAGGTCACCCGGTTCACATCCAGGCCACCGGCCAGCCAGGTCGCGGCGATTTCCATACGCGAGCGCTGGATGCGCTGCGGGTCATCGCATTTGATCAGGGCGTGGTAGTCGGCCAGGAAGTAGAAGGAGTCGGCATTGGCATCCTGGCTGGCCAGGATCGCCGGGCGGATCGCACCAGCGTAGTTGCCCAGGTGCGGCGTGCCGGTGGTGGTGATGCCGGTGAGGATACGGGTACGAGTCGTCATGGGTAATCGCTTATCAGACTGCTATCAATTCGAGAGGCGCGGCAGCACCAGATCCTTGAGATCGGTGAGCTTGCCATGAAAAAAGTGCCCGCATTCTGCCACTTTCAGCAGCTCATGGGGGCGTTTCAAGGCGGCGGACCAGTCGTAGACGGTTTGCGGGTCGACCACTTCGTCGGTTTCCGGCTGGATCAGGGTCAACGGGCAGCTGTGGGGCAGCACATCGGTATCGCGCAGGCGCATCACCGCCGCGGCGACCATGAACAGGTGCGCGAGCTTTTCGCCTTTGGCTTCCAGGCGGCCGCCGAGGCTGGCCGCCACGTAGCCGCCAAAGGAAAAACCGAGCAGGGTGATCGGCAGGTCGGGGTGCTTTTCACGCAGCCAGGTGGCAGCCGCTTCGGCATCGTCCACTTCACCGGTGCTCATGTCGTGGGTGCCGGCACTCGCGCCGACGCCACGGTAATTGAAACGCAAAGTAATCAACCCGGCATCGCGAGCCGTGCGTTGCAGAGTCGAAACGACTTTATTGAGCATGGTCCCGCCCTGCACCGGATTAGGGTGGCAGATCAGCGCCAGGCCACGTGGCTCGGGGTGATCCAGGTACAGGGCTTCCAATTGGCCTACCGGGCCATCGATCAAAACGGGGGTTTCACGCATGAGCAAGGAATGAACTCCGTGACCTCTCAAAGGGTCGACTCGTCTAGCTAAAAGTCTGTGCATGGCATCATTGCGAGCTTAATCGCGGTATACAGCGCAGGTTTGAGCCGTTAACGTAAAGCAAAGCCGTTTATAGAGGAAGGACTCGTGGAACACTCGCTCTTAGTTTGGTTGTTGCCGACTCTCGCCTTGGTTGCCGGTGTCGCCATTGGATTCCTGGTTGCCCGCCTGCTGCCGAATGCCGCGCCTAACCGCACGCAGCGTCAGTTGGATGACATTCAGGAACGTTTTGACAGTTATCAGAACGAGGTTGTTACCCACTTCAACAGCACCGCGACCCTGGTCAAGAAACTCACCCAGAGCTACCAGGAAGTACAGGATCACCTCGCCGATGGCGCAAACCGCCTGGCCCTCGACGACATCACCCGCCAGCGCCTGCTGGCCGCGCTGCATTCCGATGCACCGCAAACTCCACGGGAACGCCTGACTCCCCCCGGGAAAACCAGGAGCCGCCACGGGACTACGCGCCAAAAACGCCAAACGCCCCAGGCATGCTGGATGAGCATTACGGCTTGAAGAAGTAAGTTATTTTCAAGCAATAGAAAAGCCCGGTTGATCGCTGATCAACCGGGCTTTTTGTTGGCCTCGCTCTTGCGGGAGGGGGGCTTGCCCTCTCCCACATTGACCAATGTCCGGCCTCAGGCCACAGGTTGCTCTTGAAGCCACCCACCCTCGATCCGCACATGCCGCCCATGGAAGCGCTTGAGGCTGCTGCGATGGCCGACGCTGACAATGCTCAACCCAGGCAATTCATCAATCAACGCCTGATACAACGTCGCCTCATCCTCTTCATCCATGGCCGATGTCGCTTCGTCCATATAGAGCCATTGCGGCGCGAACAACAAGGCTCGGGCAAAGGCCAAGCGCTGTTGCTCGCCGGGCGAGAGCATGCGTTGCCAATGGTTGGCTTCATCCAGGCGACCCACCAGGTGCGGCAGGCGACAGGTTTCCAGGACCTGTGCATAACGTTCTGCCGAATAGACGCTGTCGTCCTGTGGATAACTCAACACCGCCTTGAGTGTGCCGATCGGCAGATAGGGCTTCTGCGGCAGGAACAGGTAACGCCTGGCCGGCAGGCGAATGCTGCCGTGACCAGCCGGCCAGAGATGTCCCATGGCGCGCAGCAAGGTACTTTTGCCGCTGCCGGAACGGCCGCTGAGCATGACGCGCTGGCCCGGCTCAACGATCATGTTGGCGTCGGTCAGCAGGTGGCGACCATCCACCAGGTTCAAGCCCAGCCCTTGCACCACAAGACGCTCGCCCTCTGCGCTGACGTCGATGGCAGCTGGGCGTTGCTCGTTTTCACGCATGGCCTGCTGAAAACTCAGTAGACGATCGCTGGTCGCGCGCCAGCCGGCCAGGTCGGCGTACGCGCTGATAAACCAGCTGAAGTTGCCCTGCACGTTGCCGAACGCCGAGTTGATTTGCATCAGTTCGCCCAGTTCGATCTTGCCGGAAAAGTAGCGCGGGGCAGCCACGATAAACGCAAAGACGATCGCAATCTGTTCATAGCCGGCAGTGAAGAACGTCAGGCGCTTGGACACCTTCATGATGTCCCAGTAGTTATGCCAGACCTTCCCGAACCGCGCGCTCAACCGCTGATGCTCATTAGGTTCGCCGTTGTACAGGGCGATGCTCTCGGCATTCTCCCGCACCCGCACCATGGAGAAACGCAAGTCCGCTTCGAAGCGTTGCTGCTGGTTGCTCAAGCCGATCAAACGACGACCGATCAGATGGGTCAGCCAACTGCCGACACCGGCATAGACCAATGCACACCAGAACATGTAGCCGGGGATGGTGATACCGAACACTTCAATACTGCCCGACACGCCCCACAGGATGATGGAGAACGACACCAGGCTGACCACATTGCGCAGCAGCCCAAGGCCAAGACTCAGGGTGTTCAGGGTAAAGCTGTTGAGGTCTTCGGAAATCCGCTGGTCCGGGTTATCGGTGTAGCCGCCCTGCTCCAGCTGGTAGTAGTTCTTGTTGCCAAGCCAGCGGGCAAAATACTTTTCGGTGAGCCATGCACGCCAGCGAATGGTCAGCATCTGAGTGAGGTAGAGACGGTAGACCGCGCCGAGAATCGCCACCGTGGCGATACCGCAGAAGTAAACGATCTGTTGCCAGAAGGCGGCGGTGTCCTTGTTTTCCAGGGCGTTGTAGAAGTCCTTGTACCAGTGGTTGAGCCACACGGAAATGGCCACGCTGAACAGCGACAGGCCAATCACCACGGCGAGCAACAACCAGGCCTTGCCCTTCTCTTCACTTCGCCAATAAGGCGTGATCATCGCCCAGGTTCGGCGAAAAAATTGCCCACGCACAGCGTCATTGACCGCAGAGTACTCAGCGTTCTGATTCATCGTTCAGGCTCGTAGGGAGGAAGGCAGGCGTTTGAACCGATCATAGGTGATCGGTTCAGGGTTCCGTGCGGCCTGAAGCAGGCTGTTCAGCTTAGGTTCAGCGGCGTACCGGACGCTTCTGCAGTTTGCGTTGCAGGGTGCGCCGGTGCATGCCCAGGGCGCGCGCAGTGGCGGAGATATTGCCTTCGTGTTCGGTGAGGACGCGCTGGATGTGTTCCCACTGCAGGCGGTCCACCGACATCGGGTTTTCCGGCACCAGGGTGTCGAGGTCGGCGTGCTCGGACAGCAACGCAGCCAGTACGTCATCGGCATCCGCCGGCTTGCACAGGTAGTTGCAGGCACCGCGCTTGATGGCTTCGACGGCAGTGGCGATGCTGGAGTAACCGGTGAGGATCACCACACGCATTTCCGGGTCGAGTTCCAGCAGCTTGGGCAACAGCACCAGGCCGGAGTCGCCATCCATTTTCAGGTCGAGCGCGGCGTAGTCCGGCAAGTCGGCCTGGGCGATGGCCAGGCCTTCTTCGGCGGAGCCGGCAGTGCTCACGCGAAAACCGCGACGGCTCATGGCGCGCGCCATCACGCGGGTAAACGTGGCGTCATCATCTACCAGCAACAGGTGCGGCAGTTCTTCGCCTTCGACTTGGATCTCGTCACTCATCGATATCTCCTCGTGCGACACGGGGCAGGCGCAGCTCGGTGAGCGTACCGCCTTCCTCATGACTATAGAGCTTCACTGAGCCGCCCGCGCGGGTCACGCTGGCCTTGCTCAAAAACAGGCCCAGGCCGAAGCCTTTGCCCTTGGTGGTAAAGAAAGGTTTGCCGATCTGCTCGGCGATGGCCAGCGGCACGCCTGCACCATGGTCGCGAATGCTGATCGTCAGGTCATCCACATCCCAATCCAGCCGGACTTCCAGGCCTTCGGGGCAGGCGTCGGCGGCGTTGTTCAGCAGGTTGAGCAAAGCTTGAGTCAGGTCCGGCGGTGGCGCCAGGCGCGGCACGGTCCCCTGCCCCAGCAGATGGAAACGGTAGCTGGCTTCGGGGCGCATCAGGTGCCAGCGGTTCAGGGCTTCGTCGAGCCACTGGGTCACGTCCTGCATCTCGACCGCCAGGCGGCGATTGGCTTCAGCCGCGCGTACCAGTTGCTGCAAGGTTTGCTTGCATTGCTTGACCTGTTCGCGCAGCACGCCGAGATCCTCTTGCAGCGCCGGGTCGTGATGGTCCTGGGTCATTTCGTTGAGCAGCACGCTCATGGTCGCCAGCGGCGTGCCCAATTCGTGAGCCGCACCAGCAGCCTGGGTGGCGACGGCGAGCAGTTGCTGGTCACGCAGGCCTTCTTCGCGGCGAATGGCGCGCAGTTCTTCCTGGCGGCGCAGCTCTTCGGCCATGCGCGCAGCAAAAAAAGTGATCACGGCGGCAGACAGGGCAAAGCTCAGCCACATCCCGTAGATCTGCAGGTTTTCGCGGGCGATGGGGAACGTTTGCAACGGATAGAACCGCGCCAGCAGCAGGGTGTACAGGGTCAGGGCGATACCCGACAGCACCACCGAGTAGCGCCACGGCAAGGTCACCGCAGCGATGGTCAGTGGCACCAGGTAATAAGACACGAACGGGTTGGTGGAACCGCCGGAAAAATACAGCAACACACTGTGGATAAAGAGGTCGCAGGCCAATTGCAGGGCGTATTCCAGCTCCGTCACCGGCCAGGTGGTGCGCAACCGAATGGCGGTAAACACACACAGCACGATGGAGAAACCCAAGGTCACGCCCAATTGCAGCCACGGCAGCGGCAGCAGGTCGAACCAATAGGCGAGCCCGACCGAACCAGCCTGCGCGGCCAGTACCAGGGTACGAATGAACGTCAGGCGCCAGAGGTTCTGGCGGGTGGCGGAAGTCAGTTTTACGGCGGCGAGCATGAGCTCTCCCGATGAGCGCTGCAGGCGGATCGGCAGGAGTATAAACGAAGCGGCGCCTCGGGCATTGGGTGTGTGGCTCTTTGACGCATGGGCGCCGCAGCAGCAAGCCCCAAGTCAAAAGCTGCAAGAAACCTCTTCGCCGCTAACTTGCAGCTTGCCGCTTGAAGCTTTTTTTCTAATTCGTAAACCCGAAGAACCCGACACCACCGTCTACAGTCATACCGATACGAACACCCTAAGGAGCTTCCATGTCTCGTTTCACTCGCAGTGCAGTTGTTCTCACCCTCAGCGCCAGCGCCCTGGCCAGCCTTCCGGCACTGGCCGCCGATGCACTGAATTACAACCAGATTTCCCTGCGCGCCGAGGTCAGCCAGGAAGTGGCCCGCGACAAGATGATCGTCACCCTCTACACCGAGTCCCAGAACACCGACCCGGCCAAGCTCGCCGCCGAAATCACCACCACCATGAACACGGCCCTGGGCCAGGCGCGCGAAGTCCAAGGCGTGATCTTGCGCCAGGGCAGCCGTAACAGCTACCCGATCTACGACAACAAGAACCAGAAGATCACCGGCTGGCGCGAGCGCGCCGAACTGCGCCTGGAAAGCGCGGACTTCCCGGCGCTGTCCAAACTCACCGGCGAGTTGCTCAATACCCTGAAAATGGAAAACATGGACTTCGCCATCGCCGACACCACGCGCAAGGCCAGCGAAGACGCCCTGCTCAAGGACGCGGTCGCCGCGTTTAAAGCACGCGCGCAACTGGCCACCGATGCGCTGGGCGGCAAGGGCTACAAGATCGTCAACCTGAACTTCAACACCAATGGTTATCCACAGCCCTATGCACGTGGAGGGATGATGATGAAAGCCGCCATGATGGATTCGGCGCCGGCACCAGAAGTAGAAGCCGGTACCAGCCAGGTGAGCATGAGTGCCGATGGGGTGATCGAAGTGTTGCAATAACCCCGGTTTCGACAAAACAAAGGCGCAGCCCTCACGGCTTGCGCCTTTTTTTGCGCTTGTTCCACACGACCTCGTCATATCCAGCGGCATATTCGGCGGAATCAAGCACCCGGTTTTCGTTACGCAAAGAGTGCCCACGCTAACAGGGAGTGCTGTGGCAGTACTTATTCACTTCACGAGAACTGAAACCATGTACGCACCTTCAAGCAAAACCACCTCCCCTATTCGGCAATACATCGACCCTGTTTCAAGCGGGCCGATAAACAACAGCGAATCAGCCGTCACGCGGGCGTCACAAGATACGCCTGGCCCGTCCACCTCCCCTCACGAAACAGCGCTGCTTAACGAATACCTGGCAGCGGTGCAAAGCAAAGTACTGGGCAACAATCCCGGGCTTATAAAAGGTTCATCACGGATTACCGGGAAAGACGCTCTTGATCTTCATGAAGAAGAATTCGCTATCCCGGTAACCGTACGCCATCCGTTTGATGACCTTTATTCGATTGTTTATTCCTTCCAACTGACCGGTGTGCATCGGCCAGCGAACCCGACTGACGATGCCCCGCCAATAACCCTTTAGCCGTTTGGCAAACTGGATCAGAGCCGGTATTTCGCTTTCATATGCATGGCGCAGCCATTGCTTCCAGGCCGATCTCCAGGTCCAGGCAGTGCTCGGTGTCCAGAGCGTTTTGAGTTCAGCCTTCATCAAATAAACTGTCATCAGCGATTGGTTGGCCTCCAATAAATCCTGCAAATGGACCTGTTGTTCCGGCGTTTTCAGGTTCTGTGGGTTACGCAGCAACAGCCATCGTGCCTGCTTGATGACCTTGCGAGCCGGCTTGTTATGACGCAGCCGATTAGCTTCGTCGACGCGGACCCGATCAATCACCTCTCGGCCATATTTGGCCACCACATGGAAAAGGTCGTAGACCACTCGCGCTTTCGGGCAATGCTGGCGAACCTCCAGATCAAAAGCAGTATTCATGTCCATCGCCACCGCTTCGATTCGAGCGCAGCCCTCCGGCCCCAGTTCCTCGAAGAACGGCCTGACTGCCGCTCGGCTACGGCCTTCACCGATCCACAGCACTCGTCGTGTATCGGCATCCAGCACAACGCTGGCGTAACGATGACCTTTGAATAACGCGAACTCGTCCATGATCAGGCGTCGTGGTTGCGCCTTCGGCAACTCACTCAACACCGCCTGCAAGGCTCGACGCTCCAGCAACCGAACAGTGTCCCAATGCAGTCCAAACATCTGGGCCACGTGCAGGGTGGGAAGGCGCTCGCAGGCCTGAATGACCGCCTCGGCCAAGCGGCGCGTCATGCGGGCATAGCGATCCAGCCAACTGACGGCCTCCATGCGTTTTCCACAGTCGCGGCAGCCAACACGCCTGAGCAAAATGCTGAGGCACACCGCGCGACCGAGAATGGGCAGATCACGAACGGTTCGCTCGCAATACTCATGAGTGGTTGAACAAGGTTTTTGGCAGCCGCCGCAGGAAGGGAATCGGGTGGCGTGGGGAATCAGATCGATCTTTAGAGCGTCACCATCGGGCTTGATCGTGACGACAGAAAAGCCCTCCCAAAAAGGAAGGAAAGTATTAATATCACGCATAAGAACGCCGGTTTTTTAGATGTGTTTGCTCGCACGAACATCATCAATCAAATCGGCGTTCTTGTTTCTGTGTTTCCCGGGATTCCGTGATGAACCTTATAAAAGTCCCCCCCGAGAGCAATTTGGGCCAGTGGCTCGAAGTCTATCGGGCGCAGTTGCAGCACCCAGTGGTTCAAGGTTGGATGCGCGACCAGAAGATCGACCAGAACACGCTTTTAACCGTCAACCCCCGCACAGGCACTCTGACTGCCATGGCGGACGGAAACATGAAAACGTTCTCCCTCACGGACAACTCCGGTTGGGGCCAAGTCAGCCGCCCGCTTCTTGAGGCGGCCAAAATCATTGCGCCGGGAACTGTTGAGAAGTTGCAGGTACGCTTTGGCGAAGACTACATTCAAGTACGCGCAGGGCTGGTAGCCAACTTCCAGGGTGAGCGCCTTCCCACATCACTGGCCGAGGCGCGGACACAAATCAGGCGACTGGAACACAACAAAGCCTTCGACCCCATCCCGCCGGATGATCCCGTACGCCCCGCCAACCAGCGCTCGGCGCAAGCCCTTGAACAACTCAAGCTCAGTGCCGAAACGTTCTACACCCATGCACCTCAGGCATTGGCCTACAAGCATCTGGCAGTGGAGGTTGCCGAGACACTGCCAAACGTACGTGCACAAGCAAAACAATGGGCGGAGTCCGTCATTTTCAACCTGACGGGCAAACATGTGGATGCCGATACACTTTACTTGAACCGTTTCAATGGCTCGCAAAGCGCTTCAACAGCTACCGGCTGGGAGCATAAGGGCGAGGAGCCGACCGCCTCTCTGCGCCTGCCGGATGCACTGCTGAAAAACTTCTCTGAAAACGACTGGGTCCCCGGCAATCTGGACTCGCAAGCCGGTTTATATATAGACGGCCCCGGTAAAAGTGAAACCGGGGGGTACGGTGCGCATAACCAATTCCCGCTGGCCCCTTCGGTGCTTATGCATACGAGTTGGAAAACCGACTTCCAATCGGTCATGACACAAAAAATCGACGACTTCTGGAACACCCACAGCAATGACTACCAGACGGCGATCAAAGGCGAGTTTGCCTACCAGGCCCGAAAACAACTGAAGACAGCCGCCGCCAGGCAGCCGGCCGAGCAAGCGCTGCAAGCGCCCGAGCATCGGTTCACGCGGGAGGACTACCGCTTGGTCATGGGCGCGGCGTCCAATCTTCCGCTCGACGAAAATGCACCGATCAACGTCGAACAGCTCAAGGCCGAGGCCCCTGTAAAAGGTGCGGTCCAGGCCCACGCCTTCAATATCAAAGGCTTCTTGTCCAACGATATTGTGCGCTTCAGCGCTGCCGACGGTGGCCGCCAGGTCCTCTACATCCCTGGCTCGGAACCCGCATTTCTGCGGTTCGATTCCCTGGAAAAACTGGATCAATGGGTGATCGACCAAACCAAGGACCCGAAAAAGCGCGAATCCTTGATGACTCATTTCCCACTGATCGCCCGCCAGGACCACGAGCCCGGCACTATTGAAAAACTGGCGAAAGTGTTTATGCCCGTATTGTGGTTTACCAACGTGGGCAGCAAAACCGAAGGTCTGGACAGCACTTTCGAAAAACTCGCCAATGGAAAACTGACAGACCCGACGTTCAATGGTGACGGCTCACACCTCAAGGGTGACGTCTTCTCTGCGATGACGTCCGCCAGTAAAGAGCGCATGACCAGTGATGCCGACGTAATGATCAAGTCCAACAGCGAGGTGACGCGGGACACTTGGCTTAACGACATCACCGTGGCGGCGGGCCTGCTGGCAAAGCTGGCGCCTATTGCCGCCCCGGTGGCCGTCGCCGCTGTGGCTACCGGGTTGACCGAATTGGCGCTTGGGGCGGAAAAACAAGCCTCCGGCGATACCCTGGCCGAACGCAATGACGGTGCATCGAAGGCATTCGATGGCTTGCTGAATACGCTGTTCTCGGTGGGCGCCAGTGGCTCGGCTGAAGACCCCTTCATTCCCCCTGGAGAAAAACCGCTCACGCCCACCCCAGACGAGTCCCCGTGGATTGAACGCCCACGAGCCCTGCCTGGCAGTAACCGCCTGCAGCCCAGCCAAGCGGGCAACATTACCCAATATGGTGTACCGAACGGTGAGCAGCTCATTGAAAGGGCCGTACGCAACGCGAAGGGCATTTACCAGGTCAAGGATGCAACAACCGGCCTGGACCAATGGTTTATTCGCTATACCGACGAGACAGGTATTCGCCAGGTGTTTGAGATAAAAGGCGACTTCAAACGGAGCAATGACTATGTACAGATCATTGACCCCGGTACGGGTAAGCCGGTAATGACGGTGCACGCTAACGGCGAGGGCGACTGGGTCCGCATGAAAACCGATGGCGGAGCCAAGTGGCCGTGGCAGCGCGAGCCTTCGCCGAACCCCAGCAACGACCTCAAAGTAGAGCCAAAACTTTCAGACGGCTTCGAAATCCTGGGCGACCCCAAGACCAGTGGTGCCGATAAGTTTGATGAGATCTTTAAATACAACAGCAACACTGCCTACCAGCAATCGGTGAACAACCTTGAAGAGGCGGGAGTCCTCAAAAGAAAACTCACGGTGTCCTGGACCGTCGAGGAAAACAACTTCGAAGTTTTCCCCGACGAAAGGGCGCAACCCAACGAATATGGCTCAACTGACTATTCGCCAAACTTTATAAAAGACCTGAACCGTGACCGTTATACCGTTCGGATAAAGCAGCCCGAAGGGCACACCACTTTTGAACTGGATGCCACAGGAACTGCCGATGGCGAAACACTGCGTAGGCGCTTGCAGCAGTTCGAGGAGGCAATCCCCGACGCGAACATGCGCTCGCGCATATCCGAAGTCGCTCATCAGGGCAGTGTCGCCCCAGCATCGGTGGAGCTGAAAATGAATCAACTCCAAGAACACGTCGGTTTCAAAGGCAAGGACACCCATTACATCGTCACCTATGACCCGACAACTAAAGAGGCGCAGGTCACCGTCGGAGCCCAAATGACATTGCTCGATCTGGACAAAGATGCTGCCCCCATTCCCAATACCGCCGCCGCCACGGGGCGAACGTTCCACATTCGAGAAAGCAACGACCTGGAAGAAGCGGCAAATCCATACGCCATCGATAAAAGCGCGCCATTCACCCTGAGGACGTCGATTATCACCGACCAGAACTAGCCCTGCGGCTACCTCAAAAACCAGAACGGCGGTAACCTCGGTTACCGCCGTTTTCGTTCGGGCAGCGTTACCTCACTGCCACTTCAGAGGTCTCCATGGAAAGAATCGCCTTCAAACCACTGCTTCTCGCCGCCGGCCTGCTCGCCTTCATGCCGACGGCCCACGCGGCCAGTACCCTGGTCTACTGCTCCGAAGCCAGCCCCGCCGGCTTCGACCCCAGCCAGTACACCAGCGGCACCGACTTCGATGCGTCCGCCGAAACCGTGTTCAACCGCCTGACCCAATTCAAGCGTGGCGGCACTGAAGTCGAACCGGGCCTGGCCACAAGCTGGGAGGTGTCCAAGGATGGTCTGACCTACACCTTCCACCTGCGCGACGGGGTCAAGTTCCACACCACCGATTTCTTCACGCCGACCCGCGACTTCAATGCGGATGACGTGCTGTTTACCTTCAATCGCCTGCTGGATGCCGAGAGCCCGTTCCGCAAGGCCTACCCTTCCGAATCGCCGTACTTCACCGACATGGGCCTGAACACCACGATCAAGAGCGTCGACAAACTCGACGGGCACACCGTGCGTTTCAACCTGAACAACGTCGATGCCTCGTTCGTGCAGAACCTGGCCATGAGTTTCGCCTCCGTGCAATCGGCCGAGTATGCCGCCCAGCTAATGAAAGAAGGCAAGGCCGAAGACATCAACCAGAAGCCGGTGGGCACCGGGCCGTTTGTGTTCAAGCGCTACCAGAAGGACTCGCAGATTCGCTACGTGGCCAATAAACAGTACTGGAAGCCCGAGGATGTGAAACTCGACAACCTGGTGTTCGCCATCACCCCGGACGCTGCGTCGCGCCTGCAAAAACTCAAGGCCGGCGAATGCCAGGTCAGCGGCTACCCGCGCCCGTCGGATATCGAGGTGATGAAGCAGGACCCCAACCTGAGCGTGCTGCAGCAAGCCGGTTTCAACCTGGGCTTCCTGGCCTACAACGTGACCCACCCACCGCTGGACCAGCTCAAGGTCCGCCAGGCCCTGGACATGGCCATCGACAAGCCGGCGATCATCAAGGCGGTGTACCAGGGCGCCGGACAATTGGCGCAGAACGCACTGCCACCGGCGCAGTGGTCTTATGACCCCTCCATCAAGGATGCCCCGCACGATCCGACCAAGGCCCGCGCGCTACTAAAAGAAGCAGGGGTTGCACCGGGCACCACCATCAACCTGTGGGCAATGACCGTCCAGCGCGCTTCCAACCCGAACGCGCGCATGTCGGCCCAGATGATCCAGCAGGATTGGGAAAAAGTCGGCATCAAGGCCAATATCGTCAGCTATGAGTGGGGCGAATACATCAAGCGCGCCAAAAATGGCGAGCACGATGCGATGATTTATGGTTGGACCGGCGACAACGGCGACCCGGATAACTGGCTCGGCGTGCTCTACAGTTGTGCCGCGGTCAAGGGCAGCAACTACGCCAAATGGTGTAACCCGGCCTACGACAAACTGGTGCAGCAGGCCAAGGTCAGCAGTGACCGCGAACAACGCATCAAGTGGTATCAACAGGCACAAAAAATTCTTAAGGAACAAGTACCTATAACGCCAATTGCGAACTCGACGGTTTTCCAACCCCTGCGCAAGGAAGTGAAGGACTTCAAGATCAGCCCCTTTGGGCTGACACCGTTCTACGGCGTGAGTCTAGATAAGTAACAGCAATGCCCCAACCGAGTGCGCCAGACGCCTCGGTTGACCCTTCCTGGTGCACCTCCTGCACCGAAAAAAACCTATAAATAAGCTCAAATATGTCAAAACTTTCATAATTGCGACATTCCTGTACGTTCGTACCACTCTTTCCGCCTTGCAACGGTTCAGCATCTTGCAATGGGTATGGCGCCTGCGTAAGTATCCGCAGGCCGACTCACGAGGTCGCCCTCACCACCAAAAATGACAACAAATCATGAGGCCAACATGCTTAAACACGCAGTCCTTCCGTTATTAGTGAGCGCTGGCCTTATGGCCGCGGCCCCATTCGCCCAAGCGGCGACTAACCTGGTGTTCTGCTCCGAAGGGAGCCCGGCCGGTTTCGACCCAGGCCAGTACACCACCGGAACAGACTTCGATGCCTCGGCCGAAACCATGTTCAACCGCCTGAGCCAGTTTGAACGAGGCGGCACCGCCGTTGTTCCTGGCCTGGCCACCAGCTGGGACGTGTCCCCGGATGGCCTGACCTACACCTTCCACCTGCGCGAAGGCGTCAAGTTCCATACCACCCCGTACTTCAAGCCGACTCGTGAATTCTCGGCTGACGACGTCCTGTTCACCTTCAACCGGATGATCAACAAAGACGATCCATTCCGTAAGGCCTACCCCACCGAGTTCCCGTACTTCACGGACATGGGGATGGACACCAACATCAAGAACATCGAGAAGGTCGATGCCCACACCGTCAAGTTCACCCTTGGCACCGTGGACGCCGCGTTCATCCAGAACCTGGCGATGAGCTTCGCGTCGATCCAGTCGGCCGAATATGCCGCCCAGTTGCTGAAGAATGGCACGCCTCAGGACATCAACCAGAAGCCAATCGGCACTGGCCCGTTCGTATTCAAGAGCTACCAGAAAGACTCGAACATTCGCTACACCGGTAACAAGGACTACTGGAAACCTGAGGACGTGAAGATCGATAACCTGATCTTCGCCATCACCACCGATCCATCGGTGCGTATCCAGAAGCTGAAGAAAAACGAGTGCCAGATCACCTTGTTCCCACGTCCGGCCGACCTCAAGGCGCTGGGTGAAGACAAGGACCTGAAACTGCCGCACCAGGCCGGCTTCAACCTGGGCTATGTCGCCTACAACGTCATGGACAAGGTCAAGGGCAGCGACCAGCCCAACCCACTGGCTGACCTGCGCGTACGCCAGGCGCTGGACATGTCGGTGAACAAGCAGCAGATCATCGACTCCGTCTACCAGGGTGCAGGCCAACTGGCGGTCAACGCCATGCCGCCAACCCAATGGTCCTACGACACCACCATCAAGGACGCCAAGTACGATCCCGAGAAAGCCAAGGCGCTGCTCAAGGAAGCGGGTGTCAAGGAAGGTACCGAGATCGTTCTGTGGGCGATGCCGGTTCAGCGTCCGTACAACCCGAACGCCAAGCTGATGGCTGAAATGCTGCAAAACGACTGGTCCAAGATCGGCCTGAAGGTCAAGATCACCAGCTACGAGTGGGGCGAGTACATCAAGCGCTCCAAAGGCGGCGAGAACCAGGCCATGATCATTGGCTGGAGCGGCGACAATGGTGACCCGGACAACTGGCTGAACGTGCTGTTCGGCTGCGACTCCCTGGCCGGTAACAACTTCTCCAAGTGGTGCGACAAGAAATTCGACGGCGTCGTGAAAGAAGCCAAGGCTACGTCGGACGTCGCCAAACGCACCGAGCTGTATAAGCAGGCGCAACATATCCTCAAAGATGCAGTCCCGATGACACCTATCGCGCACTCGACGGTGTATCAACCCATGCGCAACACCGTACAGGACTTCAAGATCAGCCCGTTTGGTCTGAACTCCTTCTATGGCGTGAGCGTAAGCGGCAAGTAAGGACCAATGACGGCGACGTTTCATAACGTCGCCGTTATTGCATCCGCCTCGACCGTAGGAAATAGACCACGCTCGCAATCGCCGCTTCCTACAGCTGCGAACTGCGACAAGTAGCTCTTTTGCCTACAAGGTCAGTCCAATTTGGCGCATTTACTGCGCAGTCCGCGACCCATACCGTCGTAGGACAGCAGAGGCTCCAACCTGGGAAAGGCACTTGCTGTGTGTGGGATCAGTAATGTCCCCCTGGCACTACGCCAGGGTGATTGCTTGCTGATGACAACTACAAACAAGGATCGGGATCGTCATGCGCCATACCACCGTTCTATCCGCAATTTTTGGCACCAGCCTGCTAGCTGTAGCCACGATGGGCCAGGCGGCCGACAAGAAGAGCCTGGTGTTCTGCTCTGAAGGCAGCCCGGCAGGGTTCGACACCGCGCAGTACACCACCGCCACCGATAACGATGTGGCCGAGCCGCTGTACAACCGCCTGGTTGAGTTTGAAAAGGGAGCGACCAACGTCGTACCTGGACTGGCGACCAAGTGGGATATTTCCGAAGACGGCCTGACCTACACCTTTCACCTGCGTGAAGGGGTGAAATTCCACAGCAACAAGGAATTCAAGCCGACGCGGGATTTCAACGCCGACGACGTGCTGTTCACCTTCAATCGCATGCTTGACCCCGACCACCCGTTTCGCAAGGCCTACCCCACCGAGTTTCCGTATTTCAACGGGATGAGCCTGAACAAGAACATCGCCAAGGTCGAGAAAACCGACCCGCATACCGTGGTGATGACGCTGAACTCGGTCGACGCTGCGTTCGTGCAGAACATCGCCATGAGCTTTGCCGCCATCCTGTCGGCCGAATACGCCGAGCAGTTGCTCAAGGAAGGCAAGCCCAGCGACATCAACCAGAAGCCGATCGGCACTGGTCCCTTTGTCTTCCAGCGCTATCAGAAAGACTCGCAGATCCGTTATGTGGGCAACAAACAGTACTGGGACCCGAGCAAGGTCAAGCTGGACCAACTGATTTTTGCCATCAACACCGACGCCTCGGTACGCGTGCAAAAACTCAAGGCCGGCGAATGCCAGGTCACCCTGCACCCGCGCCCGGCCGACGTCGACGCGCTCAAGGCCGACCCGAACCTGCAACTGCTGACCAAGCCGGGCTTCAACTTGGGTTACATCGCCTACAACGTGCGCCACAAGCCGTTCGACCAGCTCGAAGTGCGCCAGGCGCTGGACATGGCGGTGAACAAGCAGAGCATCTTGAACGCCGTGTACCAGGGCGCGGGGCAGTTGGCAGTCAATGCCATGCCGCCGACCCAATGGTCCTACGACGACAGCATCAAGGACGCCGCCTACAACCCGGAAAAAGCCAAGGAACTGCTCAAGGCCGCCGGCGTGAAGGAAGGTACCGAGATCACCCTGTGGGCGATGCCGGTGCAACGGCCGTACAACCCCAACGCCAAGCTGATGGCCGAGATGCTGCAAAGCGACTGGGCCAGGATCGGCCTCAAGGTCAAGATCGTCAGCTACGAGTGGGGCGAATACATCAAGCGCACCAAGAACGGTGAGCACGATGTCAGCCTGATCGGCTGGACCGGCGACAACGGCGATCCGGACAACTGGCTGGGCACCCTCTACAGCTGCGACGCCATCGGCGGGAACAACTACTCCATGTGGTGTGACCCGGCGTACGACAAGCTGATCAAGCAAGCCAAGGTCGTGACCGACCGCGAACAAAGGACTGTTCTGTACAAACAGGCGCAACAACTGCTCAAGCAGCAGGTGCCGATCACACCTGTCGCCCACTCGACGGTCAACCAGCCGTTAAGCGCCAAAGTCGAAGGCTTCAAAGTAAGCCCGTTCGGCCGCAACGTGTTCTCGGGCGTCAGCATTACCCCATAAGAAAATAACCGGATTGCAGGGAGCGAAGTTAGCTCTCTCGCAAACGCGCAGCCTTTTGTTGGGATTTTTCCTACAGCAAACGTTTGCAACAGCTTGATCGAGTTACACACCCAATAGCCGGATCACCAAAAAAGACCGGCATTAAAAAGAGAACCAAAGGAGCTTCAACCCATGAAACTGAGCAGCACAGCGCTTCTGGCCTTGGCCATCAGCAGCATCACGGCCACCGCCTATGCTGAATCCGCAAGCCAGGATTTTGTTCCAACCACCCTGGCCGGGACCAGCGCCCAAAGCGAGGCCAAAGGTTTTGTCGAAGATTTCAGCCTGGGCGGCACCACCCGTAACTGGTACTCCCATGAAAGCAAATACCGTGGCGGCACCTTCGAATACGAGAAACACGGCGTAACCCGTACCGACCGTAACCGCACCAACTGGGTACAGGGCACCATCATCAACGCCAGCTCGGGCTTCACCCAGGGCACTGTAGGCGTCAAGACCGAATTGGCGGTGTACAACGCCCTGGTCCTGGACCGCAGCAAGCGTGATATCAAAGGCGGTTCCAACCGCACCCTGGCCGATTCCGACGGTGATGCAGTCGATCAATGGAGCAAACTAGGCCTGGCCAACGTGCAGTTCCGCGTGTCCAACACAACCTTGACCGCAGGTCGCCAGAACTTCAGCAGCGGCATCGTCGACACCATCGGCAACCGTGCTTTGCCATCGAGCTTCGAAGGTGTGAGCTTCAATAGCGAAGAGTTCAGCAACCTGTCGTTCCAGGGCGGTATCTTCGATCGCGTTTCGCCACGTACCGAACAAAGCCTGTCGAAATTCCGTAGCGAATACGGCAACGGCACCCAGGAAACCGACAAGGTATCGACCCTGGGCGTGAACTACCAGCCGTTGAAAAGCCTGAAAACCAGCTTCTTCGCCGCCAACGTAAAAGACTTCTGGAACCAGTACTACTTCGGCGCAACCCACGAGTTGGGCGACGCCCAGCAACTGGCACTGACCACCGGTTTCAACTACTACAAAACTGTCGATGAAGGCAAAAAAGAGATGGGGGAAATCGACAACGATACCTACTCCCTGTCCCTGGGCCTGGCTCACCAGGCACACAGCCTGACCTTCGCGTACCAGCAAGTGAACGGCAACGAGTACTTCGACTACCTGCACGAAACCAACGGCATCTACCTGGCCAACTCCCTGACCTCGGACTTCAACGGCCCGAACGAGAAGTCCTTCCAGATCGCCTACGCCATCAACATGGCCGAATACGGTGTGCCAGGCTTGAAGTTCAACGCCTACTCGGCCCGCGGCTGGGACATCGACGGTACCCACTACACCGGCAACAATGGCCGTGCCAAGTTCGCCTACGACGGCATCCAGAAACAAGACGGCGAAAAACACCAGGAATACGGTGTAGGCGCCTCTTATGCGATCCAGAGCGGCGCGCTCA
The DNA here is from genome assembly GCF_900105325.1 of Pseudomonas marginalis. Taxonomy (NCBI): domain Bacteria; kingdom Pseudomonadati; phylum Pseudomonadota; class Gammaproteobacteria; order Pseudomonadales; family Pseudomonadaceae; genus Pseudomonas; species Pseudomonas marginalis. The sequence continues at coordinate 289,344 of NZ_FNSU01000001.1, read as the reverse complement.
AGGCCACCACTGTGCGAGCAACCTACGTTGAGCACCGCGGCAGCGAGTTCCAGTCCGACGGCAGCATCAAAGAGTTCCGTCTGGTCACCACCATCCCGTTCAACATTCTTTAACTAGCACCAGGTAGACGGCAGGCTCAGGACGAGCCTGCCGTCTACGCTTGTCTGGTCCCATCGATTGCAGAGGGCTCTGAATGAAAATGCTCCCGCTACAAGCTGCCGTTGCCGCTGCGCTGTTAAGCGTGGCTATCGGCGTATCGGCCAAACCCCTGGTGGTCTGCACCGAAGCCAGCCCGGAGGGTTTTGACCCGGTCCTGTACACCACCGCCGTCACCGCCGACGCCGCCGCGGAAACCATGTTCAACCGCCTGGTGGACTTCAAGCCCGGCACCACCGAGATCGTGCCAGCGCTCGCCACTTCCTGGGAAATCAGTGACGACGGCCTGACCTATACCTTTCATCTGCGCGACGACGTCAAGTTCCACACCACCGACTACTTCAAACCCACGCGCAACATGAATGCCGACGACGTGCTCTGGAGCTTCCAGCGCCAACTGGACCCGAAACACCCGTGGCACAACAAATCCAGCGTGGGCTACCCGTACTTTGAAAGCATGGGCTTCAAGGAACTGCTCAAGAGCGTGGAGAAGACCGATGACCATACCGTGGTCTTCACTCTGACCCGCCCTGAGGCACCGTTCCTGGCCGATGTCGCGATGCCGTTCACCGCCATCCACTCCGCCGAGTACGCCGACAAGCTACTCGCCGCCGGCAAGACCGAAGAGCTCAACAGCAAGCCGATCGGCACCGGCCCGTTCATTTTCACACGCTACCAGAAGGACGCTCAGGTGCGCTTCAAGGCCAACCCGGAGTACTTCCGTGGCAAGCCTCCGGCCGATCCGTTGATCCTGGCCATTGCGGTCGACAACAACGTGCGCCTGCAGAAGCTCAAGGCCAACGAATGCCAGATCGCGCTGTATCCCAAGCCCGACGACCTTCCCAGCATCAAGAAAGACCCAAACCTGAAGGTCGCCGAACTGGCGGCGATGACCACCGCATACACCGCCCTGAACACCACCCACAAGTACATGAGCGACGCGCGGGTGCGTCACGCGATCAACATCGCGTTCGACAAGAAAGGCTACAACGAATCCCTGTATGGCAAAGGCAACGCCGTGGACGCCACCGGGCCGTATCCGCCGACCCTGCTGGGCTTCAACGATAAGCTGAAAAACCCTGAACGCGACCTGGACAAGGCCCGTGCCCTGCTCAAGGAAGCCGGTGTACCGGAAGGCACCGAGTTCACCCTGTTTACCCGTAACGGCGGTGGCCCGACCAACCCCAACCCGATGCTCGGCGCCCAGCGCATGCAGGCGGATCTGGCGCAGATCGGCCTGAAAGTGAACATCAAGGTCATGGAATGGGGCGAGATGCTCAAGCGCGCCAAAGCCGGCGAGCACGACATGGTTTCCGCCGGCTGGGCCGGTGACAACGGCGATCCGGATAACTTCCTTACGCCGAACCTGAGTTGCGATGCAGCGAAAAACGGCGAAAACTACGCCCGCTGGTGTAACAAAGAGTTTCAGGACTTGATCGATAAGGCCCGCGCCGACGCTGAACCCCAGCAGCGGGCCGCACTCTATCAACAAGCCCTGGAGGTTTTCGACAAGGACCAACCGTGGATTCCCATGGCGTACCCGAAAATGTTCACCGCCATGCGCAAGAACGTCGAGGGTTATACCCAAAGCCCTCTGACGAACAATAACTTCGCCACCACCCAGGTGAAGTAAATAAGAGAAACGCTCGGCACCGCCCACCAGGACGGTGCCGAACCTGCCTAACCGGCTGATTGAGGTACACCACAAGATGTTTAGTTTTATTGCCCGCCGACTGGGGTTATTGATCCCCACGTTTTTCGGCATCACGTTGCTCACGTTTGCGTTGATACGCATGATCCCTGGCGACCCTGTCGAAGTCATGATGGGCGAGCGGCGCGTCGACCCCGAGATGCACGCACAGGCAATGGAACGCCTTGGCCTTAACAAGCCGCTGTACGCGCAATACCTGGACTACGTCGGCAAGCTCGCCCACGGCGACCTTGGCGAATCCCTGCGTACCCGCACCAGCGTGTGGACCGAGTTCACCGCCCTCTTCCCGGCGACCCTGGAACTGTCCATGGCCGCCCTGTTGTTCGCCGGCATCCTGGGCCTGTTGGCCGGGGTGATCGCGGCACTCAAGCGAGGATCCCTGTTCGACCATGGGGTGATGGGCATCTCCCTGGCGGGCTATTCGATGCCGATCTTCTGGTGGGGCCTGATCCTGATCATGTTCTTCTCGGTGAGCCTGGGCTGGACCCCGGTTTCCGGGCGAATAGACCTGCTCTACGACATCGAGCCGCGCACCGGCTTCATGCTGATCGACACCCTGCTGGCCGACGAGCCGGACGCGTTCTGGGATGCGCTGCACCACCTGATCCTGCCGGCCATCGTGCTCGGCACCATCCCGTTGGCAGTGATCGCGCGGATGACCCGTTCATCCATGCTCGAGGTGCTGCGCGAAGACTACATCCGCACCGCCAAGGCCAAAGGCCTGTCGCCGGCGCGCGTGGTGTTCGTGCACGGCCTGCGTAACGCGCTGATCCCGGTACTCACCGTGGTCGGCCTGCAAGTCGGCACCCTGCTTGCCGGTGCGGTGCTGACCGAAACCATCTTCTCGTGGCCCGGCATCGGCAAATGGCTGATCGAGGCCATCGGCGCGCGAGACTACCCGGTGGTGCAAAACGGCATCCTGCTGATCGCCTGTCTGGTGATCCTGGTGAACTTCGTGGTGGACATCCTCTACGGCTTCGCCAACCCACGCATCCGTCACCAGCGCTGAGATCATGACCATGACCACACCTACTCAAGTGTCAGCAGTCGATCAAAGCCTGCTGTACCCGTCGCCGTACAAAGAATTCTGGCAAGCCTTTTCCAAGAACAAGGGCGCGGTTGCCGGCCTGCTGTTCATGTTGCTGATCGTGTTCTGCGCGATCTTCGCCCCCTGGGTAGCGCCGCATAACCCGAGCGAGCAATACCGCGATTTCCTGTTGACCCCGCCGTCGTGGCTGGAAGGCGGGCAGATCCAGTTCCTGCTCGGCACCGATGAGCTGGGCCGCGACCTGCTCTCGCGTCTGATCCAGGGCTCGCGCCTCTCGTTGCTGATCGGCTTGTCGTCGGTAGTGATGTCGCTGATCCCGGGCATCCTGCTGGGCCTGTTCGCCGGCTTCTTCCCGCGCCTGCTCGGGCCGACCATCATGCGCCTGATGGACATCATGCTGGCCCTGCCCTCGCTGCTGCTGGCTGTCGCCATTGTCGCGATCCTCGGCCCTGGCCTGATCAACACCGTGATCGCCATCGCCATCGTGTCGCTGCCTTCCTACGTACGTCTGACCCGCGCTGCGGTGATGGGCGAGCTGAACCGTGACTACGTGACTGCCGCCCGCCTCGCCGGTGCCGGCCTGCCCCGCCTGATGTTCATCACCGTTCTGCCTAACTGCATGGCACCGCTGATCGTGCAGGCGACCCTGAGTTTCTCTTCGGCGATCCTCGATGCCGCGGCCCTGGGCTTCCTTGGCCTTGGCGTACAACCGCCAACCCCCGAGTGGGGCACCATGCTGGCTTCGGCCCGTGACTACATCGAACGCGCCTGGTGGGTGGTGAGCCTGCCTGGCCTGACCATTTTGCTCAGCGTGCTGGCAATCAACTTGATGGGTGACGGCCTGCGCGACGCGCTGGACCCGAAACTCAAGAACGCCGCCTGAGGAGATTCCCATGTCACTGTTAGAAATCAAGAATCTCAACGTCCGCTTCGGCGACAAGACCGCCGTGCCGGTGGTCGATGGCCTCGATATTGCCGTCGACAAGGGCGAAGTCCTGGCCATCGTTGGCGAGTCGGGCTCGGGTAAATCCGTGACCATGATGGCGCTGATGGGGCTGATCGAGCACCCTGGCATCGTAACCGCCGACGCCCTGAACTTCGACGGCAAGGACATGCTCAAGCTGAGCAACCGCCAGCGCCGCCAGATCGTCGGCAAAGACCTGGCGATGGTGTTCCAGGACCCGATGACCGCGCTGAACCCTAGCTACACCGTGGGTTTCCAGATCGAAGAAGTGCTGCGCCTGCACCTGAAAATGTCCGGCAAGCAAGCCCGCAAGCGCGCCATCGAGCTGTTGGAAAAAGTCGAGATCCCAGGCGCCGCCAGCCGTATGGACGCCTACCCGCACCAGTTGTCCGGCGGTATGAGCCAGCGTGTGGCAATCGCCATGGCGATTGCCGGCGAGCCGAAGTTGCTGATCGCCGACGAACCGACCACGGCATTGGACGTCACCATTCAAGCGCAGATCATGGACCTGCTCCTGGCCCTGCAAAAAGAGCAGAACATGGGCCTGGTACTGATCACCCACGACCTGGCAGTGGTGGCTGAAACCGCCCAGCGCGTGTGCGTGATGTACGCCGGACAAGCCGTGGAAGTCGGCCAGGTGCCGCAGTTGTTCGATATCCCGGCGCACCCGTACAGCGAAGCGCTGCTCAAGGCGATCCCCGAGCACAGCCTCGGCGCCACGCGCCTGGCCACGCTGCCAGGTATCGTGCCCGGCCGCTATGACCGCCCGCAGGGTTGCCTGCTGTCGCCACGCTGCCCGTATGTGCAGGAAAGCTGCCGTGCCCAGCGGCCCGGCCTTGATCCGAAAAGCAACAGCCTTGCGCGCTGCTTCTACCCCTTGAACCAGGAGGTGGCGTAATGGTCGTCGTTCTTACCGCCCGCGACCTGACCCGGCATTACGAAGTGTCCCGTGGCCTGTTCAAGGGCCATGCGCTGGTACGCGCGCTTAATGGTGTGTCGTTTGAACTGGAAGCCGGCAAGACCCTCGCGGTTGTAGGCGAGTCAGGTTGCGGCAAATCCACCCTGGCCCGTGCGCTGACGCTGATTGAAGAGCCATCCTCGGGCTCGTTGAAAATCGCCGGCCAGGAAGTCGCCGGTGCCGACAAGGCCCAGCGCAAGCAATTGCGCAAAGACGTGCAGATGGTGTTCCAGAGCCCGTATGCCTCGTTGAACCCACGCCAGAAGGTTGGTGATCAACTGGGCGAGCCGCTGCTGATCAACACCAACCTGTCCGCCGCCGAACGCCGCGAGAAAGTGCAGGCGATGATGAAGCAAGTGGGCCTGCGCCCTGAGCATTACCAGCGCTACCCGCACATGTTCTCCGGTGGCCAGCGTCAGCGCATTGCCCTGGCGCGCGCGATGATGCTGCAACCGAAAGTGCTGGTGGCGGATGAACCCACCTCGGCGCTGGACGTGTCGATCCAGGCCCAGGTGCTCAACCTGTTCATGGACCTGCAGCAGGAATTCAACACCGCCTACGTGTTCATCTCCCACAACCTGGCGGTGGTGCAGCACGTCGCCGACGATGTGATGGTGATGTACCTCGGTCGCCCGGTGGAAGTGGGCCCCAAGGAAGACATCTACGCCCGCCCCCTGCATCCGTACACCCAGGCGCTCCTCTCGGCCACCCCGACCATTCATCCGGATCCGAACAAACCGAAGATCAAAATCGTTGGCGAGTTGCCCAACCCACTGAACCCGCCGCCTGGCTGCGCGTTCCACAAGCGTTGCCCGTATGCGACGGCACGTTGCAGCAGCGAGGAACCGCAGTTGCGCGCGCTGGATAACCGTCAGGTGGCTTGCCACTACGCGGAGCAGTTCGTTGCTTGAGTAAAACATCTGCCACGTAGCAGCTGCCGAGCCTTGGCGAGTCTGCGTCAGCGGTATGTCAGACAGACCGCGAACGCAGCCTCGCCAAGGCTCGGCAGCTGCTACGGAACATCAGATTAAAAATGTGTAAGCAGTGATACAGCGTTCTACAGCCCTTCCCGTCAGGTTGCGCATCAGCCTGGTGGGAGGGGCTTTCTTTTGGCCACGATTAACTGTCGCCGTCGTCATAGGTTTCGCTGTCTTCCCCTTCGTTATAGGGGTTTTCTGCATCTTCCTTGGGCGCAGGCTGGGCCTGGGGTTGCCAACTGCCGGAGTTGACCTCGTTCTGCTTTTTCTTGGTGACCGGGCCGGTGTCTTTCCACTGCGGCGCTCCTGCGCCCGCCAGTGCCGGAAGGGACGTCAGCCCCAGGACGGCCAGCAACACCAGGGGAATGACGCGTTGAGCATTTCGCACGGTGATCTCCTTTGCAGTCGGTAGATAAACGCTAGACCCGATGCCGGGTTCTCGCCAATCTAACGGCTGGTGGAGAAAAAAATGTGGGGAGGGGGCGAGCCCCCCTACCACATTTTGTTTTCGGCGCTCAGACCTTAGTGGTGCTCGCGGGTCGCGCGGAATTTCACATCCGGCCAGCGCTCTTCCATCAGCGCCAGGTTGACCCGGGTCGGGGCCAGGTAGGTCAGGTGACCACCGCCGTCGACTGCAAGGTTTTCCACAGCCTTGTTGGAGAACTCTTCCAACTTCTTCTTATCGCTGCAATCGATCCAGCGCGCGGAGTACACGGTGATCGGCTCGTAGGAGCATTCGACCTTGTATTCCTCTTTCAAGCGGCTGGCGACCACATCGAACTGCAGCACACCCACGGCGCCGAGGATGATGTCGTTGCTGCGCTCGGGGAAGAACACCTGGGTGGCGCCCTCTTCCGCCAGTTGCTGCAGGCCTTGGCGCAATTGCTTGGATTTCAGCGGGTCACGCAGGCGCACGCGGCGGAACAGTTCCGGGGCGAAGTGCGGGATACCGGTGAAGCCCAGCGCTTCGCCTTCGGTGAAGGTGTCGCCGATCTGGATGGTGCCGTGGTTGTGCAGGCCGATGATGTCGCCGGCGTAGGCCTCTTCGAGCTGTTCACGCTCGGAGGAGAAGAACGTCAGGGCGTCGCCGATGCGCACGTCCTTGCCGGTGCGCACGTGACGCATCTTCATGCCTTTTTCGTACTTGCCCGAGCAGATGCGCATGAAGGCAATACGGTCGCGGTGCTTGGGGTCCATGTTCGCCTGGATCTTGAACACGAAGCCGGTGAATTTCTCTTCCACCGGTTCCACGGTGCGCTCGTTGGCGACACGGGCAAGGGGCTTTGGCGCCCAGTTCACGACAGCGTCGAGCACATGGTCGACACCGAAGTTGCCCAGGGCGGTCCCGAAGAACACCGGGGTCAGCTGGCCGTCGAGGAATTCCTGCTGGTTGAACTCGTGACAGGCGCCCTGCACCAGTTCCAGTTGGTCGACAAAGCGGTCGTACTCGTCACCCAGGTGGGCGCGGGCTTCGTCGGAGTCGAGCTTCTCGATGATTTTCACATCGGTACGTTCGTGACCATGGCCGGCGGTGTAGACAATGATGTAGTCATCGGCCAGGTGGTACACGCCCTTGAAGTCGCGGTAGCAACCGATCGGCCAGGTGATCGGCGCAGCCTTGATCTTCAGGACGGCTTCGATTTCATCCAGCAATTCGATCGGGTCGCGGATATCACGGTCGAGTTTGTTGATGAAGCTGACAATCGGCGTATCACGCAGCCGGCATACGTCCATCAGCGCGATGGTACGCGGCTCGACGCCCTTACCGCCGTCGAGGACCATCAGTGCCGAGTCCACCGCGGTCAGGGTGCGGTAGGTGTCTTCGGAGAAGTCTTCGTGGCCCGGGGTGTCGAGCAGGTTGACCATGTGGTCGCGATACGGGAACTGCATGACCGACGTGGTAATGGAAATACCCCGTTGTTTTTCCATTTCCATCCAGTCAGAGGTGGCATGGCGGTCGGATTTGCGCGATTTCACCGTGCCGGCCACTGCGATCGCCTTGCCCATCAGCAGGAGCTTCTCGGTGATGGTGGTTTTACCGGCATCGGGGTGGGAAATAATGGCGAAAGTGCGGCGTTTCGCGACTTCGGCGGCCTGGTGGGTCATGGGAAATCGCCTGGCAGGTGAGTCAAAAAAGGGCGGCGAGTATAGCGCAAACCGCAGGTGCCGGACCACCGTTCACCCCATTGGGGGTGGCTAAATGCTGCCAAGTATGGAACCTTTTAAAAGGTAGAGACGTCCACTCCCCTGCTACCGCACTCGGAACAGGGGCTGATAAATCAGCAAGTTAGCCTGACGAGGCTGCGCTCATGGCTCGATTTGATACCGCGTTGCCGGTATTGGCGAGCTGCTTTTCGCGACCACATTTGCCGACAGCCAGGAATGGCACTGCCGCTCGGAAATGTGTTCGCCGACAAAAGAAAAAAGGAGTCCGCCTGTGGCTATTCGCTATGGCAAAGGGCTGATAGGAGGAGTGGTTGTCGTCGCTCTCCTGGCCCTGCTGGTCCACTGGATCGGCATCAACACGATCGAACTGTACCGCGACGATTTGTTGTTTTACCTGCAAGCTCATTTGATCCTGGTTCTAGTCTCCATGCTGGCCGCCCTCGTCGTGGGCATCCCCGCCGGTATCCTGCTTAGCCGACCAAACATGGTCGGGCGCGCAGAACGCTTCATGCAGATCTTCAACATCGGCAACACCGTCCCGCCCCTGGCCGTACTGGCCATCGCCCTCGGCGTCCTCGGCATCGGCAGTGGCCCGGCCATCTTCGCGCTGTTCCTCGCCTCCTTGTTGCCCATCGTGCGCAACACCTACGAAGGCCTCAAAAACGTTCAAGGCTCGTTGAAAGAAGCCGCCACCGGCATCGGCATGACCCCGCGGCAGGTGCTGTTTCGCGTCGAATTGCCCAACGCCGTGCCAATCATCATCGGCGGTGTGCGCGTGGCCCTGGCGATCAACGTGGGTACCGCGCCGCTGGCGTTCCTGATTGGTGCCAACAGCCTGGGCAGCCTGATTTTCCCCGGCATCGCCCTGAACAATCAGCCGCAATTGCTGCTGGGTGCCGCATGCACCGCGTTGCTGGCGTTGCTGCTCGACGGCCTGGTGACCATGGCCAGCCGCCTCTGGCTGGAACGCGGGTTGCGTCCGTCTTAAGGCTTGGCAAAGGAATACACATGAAAAAAATCACCTTGATACTGAGCTGCGTCCTGCTGTTTGCAGGTTTTGCGCAAGCTGCCGAAAAACCCGTGATCCGCATTGGCGCGCGGGTGTTCACCGAACAGACCCTGCTGGCCGAAATCACCTCCCAGTACCTGCGCACCAAGGGCTATGACACCCGGGTGACCGGCGGCCTGGGCAGCAACCTGGCGCGCAGTGCCCAGGAAAGCGGGCAACTGGACCTGATCTGGGAATACACCGGCGTGTCGCTCGTGGCCTACAACCATGTCGATGAGAAGCTCGACAGCGAACAGTCCTACGCCCGAGTGAAAGAACTCGACGCGAAAAAAGGCCTGGTCTGGCTGTCGCCGTCGCGCTTCAGTAACACCTACGCCCTGGCACTGCCGGAGAAAGTCGCTGAAGAACATCCCGAGATCAACAGCATCAGCGACCTCACCAAGGCCATGGCGGCAGATACCAAGGAACACCGCCTGGTGGCCCTGGACACCGAGTTCGCCAACCGCTCCGACGGCCTGGCCGGCATGGTCAAGCTGTACGACATGAACCTCACGCGCAAAAACACCCGGCAGATGGACGCCGGTCTGGTCTACACCGCCCTGCGTAATGGCCAGGTGTTTGCGGGCCTGGTCTACACCACTGACGGTCGTCTGAACGCCTTCAAGCTCAAGCTGCTGGCGGATGACATGCACTACTTCCCGGACTACACCGCCGCGCCGGTGGTACGTCAGGAATACCTCGACAAGCACCCGCAATTGGCTGCTGAGCTCAAGCCGCTGGCCAATCTGTTCGACGACGAAACCATGCGTCAGCTGAACGCGCGGGTCGACGTCGACCATGAAAGCCCCTCCGCTGTTGCCGCCGATTTCCTGCGCCAACATCCGATCAACTAAGAAGGAGAAGACATGGAATTCCTGAACGCCTTTTCCCATCTTGATTGGGCCCAGGTCCTGCACCTGACCTGGCAGCACATCACCCTGGTCGGTATCGCGGTGATCCTGGCGATTGTCGTCGGCGTGCCCCTCGGCGTGCTGATGACCCGCTTCCCGACCCTCGCCGGCCCCCTGCAAGCCAGCGCCACGGTGCTGCTGACCGTGCCGTCCATCGCCCTGTTCGGCCTGCTGCTGCCGTTCTACTCCAAGTTTGGCCAGGGCCTGGGGCCGATGCCGGCGATCACCGCCGTGTTCCTCTACTCCCTGCTGCCGATCATGCGTAACACCTACCTGGCCCTCACCGGCGTTGAACCGGGCATTCGCGAAGCCGCCAAAGGCATCGGCATGACCTTCGGCCAGCGCCTGCGCATGGTCGAGTTGCCCATCGCCGTGCCGGTGATCCTCGCCGGTGTGCGTACCGCCGTGGTGATGAACATCGGCGTCATGACCATCGCCGCCACCATCGGTGCCGGTGGCCTGGGTGTACTTATTCTGGCTTCCATCAGCCGCAGCGACATGTCGATGCTGATCGTCGGCGCCGTGCTGGTCAGTCTCCTGGCCATCTTCGCCGACCTGCTTCTGCAATGGCTGCAACGCTCGCTGACTCCAAAAGGACTGCTCAAATGATCGAACTTCAAAACCTGACCAAGACTTTTCAAAGCAACGGCAAAACTGTTTCGGCCGTGAACGACGTAAGCCTGACCGTCAATGAAGGCGAGATTTGCGTGTTCCTTGGCCCTTCGGGCTGCGGCAAGAGCACCACGCTGAAAATGATCAACCGCCTGATCAAGCCGACCTCGGGCAAGATCCTGATCAACGGCGAAGACACCACCGACCTCGATGAAGTGACCCTGCGTCGCAACATCGGCTATGTGATCCAGCAGATCGGCCTGTTCCCGAACATGACCATCGAGGAAAACATCGTGGTCGTGCCCAAGCTGCTCGGTTGGGACAAGCAGAAATGCCACGACCGCGCCCGCGAGTTGATGAGCATGATCAAGCTGGAACCCAAGCAGTACCTGCATCGCTACCCGCGTGAACTGTCGGGCGGCCAGCAACAGCGGATCGGCGTGATCCGCGCACTGGCGGCCGACGCCCCGCTGCTGCTGATGGATGAGCCGTTCGGCGCGGTCGACCCGATCAACCGCGAGATGATCCAGAACGAGTTCTTCGAGATGCAACGTGCGCTGAACAAGACCGTGATCATGGTCAGCCACGACATCGACGAAGCCATCAAGCTGGGTGACAAGATCGCCATCTTCCGCGCTGGCAAGCTGCTGCAGATCGACCACCCGGACACCCTGCTGGCCCATCCAGCCGATGAGTTCGTCAGCAACTTCGTGGGCCAGGACAGCACCCTCAAGCGCCTGTTGCTGGTGAAGGCTGAAGATGCGGCGGACAACGCCCCATCGGTGAGCCCAGAGACTCCGGTGGCCGAGGCCCTGGAGCTGATGGACGAAACCGACCGCCGTTATGTGGTCGTCACCTGTGCCGAGAACAAAGCGCTGGGCTATGTACGCCGTCGCGACCTGCACCGTCAGACCGGCACTTGCGGCCAGTACCTGCGCGAGTTCAACGCCACGGCGGCGTATGACGAGCATTTGCGCATCCTGTTGTCGCGCATGTACGAGTTCAACCGCTCGTGGTTGCCGGTGATGGATGCGGAACGGGTGTTCCTGGGTGAAGTGACCCAGGAGTCGATTGCCGAGTACCTGAGTTCCGGTAAGTCCCGTGGAGGCAAGACCAGCATCGTGTCGCCTGCCGAGACCGCACTGGCCTGACACAACGCGGTAAAAAATGTGGGAGGGGGCTTGCTCCCGATAGCGGTGGATCAGTGACAGATGAAGTGACTGACACACCGCCATCGGGAGCAAGCCCCCTCCCACATTTCCCCTTCGGTGAGTCAGGGAAATCGCCTCGATTACCACTCAGCGGGGAACATCAATCCGTCACACCTGTCGGTTACATAAGTAGCTGCACGCCATCGCGCGACGAACGCGTGCAAAAACGCGACATTTTTAGTTGATCTATGGCCCCTCACGTCCTAAAGTTCGCGCCGAACGTCCATGCTGGAAACGATCCATCCGGCTCAAGTACTGACGACGAGACAGCAAGGCCAAGGGAAGCGACTATTCCCATGGCCTTTTTGCTTTCGGCGACATGCCTTGGGAAGTAGGCGAACCAAAGTGGGGATACGGAGGACGTTCATTTGCACCCATTGATCAATTTAGTTTGCCCTTAGGAGTTCCCAGCATGTCGATCAACGTCGAAGATTATTTCGCGCGCGCCACTTTTGACAAAATGAAGGCGTTCGCCGACAAACAGGAAACCCCGTTCGTGGTGATCGACACCGCGATGATCAGCCAGGCCTACGATGACCTGCGCGCCGGTTTCGAATTCGCCAAGGTGTATTACGCGGTCAAGGCCAACCCGGCCGTCGAGATCATCGACCTGTTGAAAGACAAAGGCTCGAGCTTCGATATCGCCTCGATCTACGAGCTGGACAAGGTCATGGACCGCGGCGTCAGCGCCGACCGTATCAGCTACGGCAACACCATCAAGAAATCCAAGGACATCCGCTACTTCTACGAGAAGGGCGTGCGCCTGTTCTCCACCGACTCCGAAGCCGACCTGCGCAACATCGCCAAGGCCGCTCCGGGTTCGAAAGTGTATGTACGTATCCTCACCGAAGGCTCGACCACGGCTGACTGGCCTCTGTCGCGCAAATTCGGCTGCCAGACCGACATGGCCATGGACCTGCTGATCCTCGCTCGTGACCTCGGCCTGGTGCCCTACGGCATTTCGTTCCACGTTGGCTCGCAGCAACGCGACATCAGCGTGTGGGACGCGGCAATCGCCAAGGTCAAGGTGATCTTCGAGCGCCTGAAGGAAGAAGACGGCATCCACCTCAAGCTGATCAACATGGGCGGCGGCTTCCCGGCCAACTACATCACCCGCACCAACAGCCTGGAAACCTACGCCGAAGAAATCATCCGCTTCCTCAAGGAAGACTTCGGCGATGACCTGCCGGAAATCATCCTCGAGCCAGGCCGTTCGCTGATCGCCAACGCCGGCATCCTGGTCAGTGAAGTGGTATTGGTTGCACGTAAATCCCGTACCGCCGTCGAGCGTTGGGTGTACACGGATGTGGGCAAGTTCTCCGGCCTGATCGAAACCATGGACGAAGCCATCAAGTTCCCGATCTGGACCGAGAAGAAAGGCGAGATGGAAGAAGTGGTCATCGCCGGCCCGACCTGCGACAGCGCCGACATCATGTACGAAAACTACAAGTACGGCCTGCCGCTGAACCTAGCGATCGGTGATCGCTTGTACTGGCTGTCGACCGGTGCCTACACCACCAGCTACAGCGCGGTTGAGTTCAATGGCTTTCCGCCGTTGAAGTCGTTCTACGTGTAAGACGCCCGCGCACAAGAAACCCATGACATGTCATGGGTTTTTTTATGCCTCAGGCAAGGCTCGCGGCCCGTTGGCGGAAGGCCTCGGCCAGCGCTCGAACCCGCGGATCACTCGCCGCCGCCAAGGCCTTGTGGGCTGTTCGCAGGAACTTGAGATTTCCGCCCGCCAGCGCCTTGCGCAACCACTCCAGCGCCGCCTCGACCTGGCCCCTGTCGGCCAACACCGCCGCGTAACTGAACTGCCCGCGAAAATCCCCGGCCTCGGCTGAGCGTCGATACCACTCCACAGCCGCCTCCAGGTCCCTCGGGCAAACCTGAGCGTCTTCCAGGTAGCGCCCCAGCAGGTTCATCGACTTGGCATGCCCCTGTTCTGCGGCTTGCCGATACAGGGCCAGCGCGTGCTGCGGGTTCTCGGCAACACCCCGGCCCGTCGCCAGCAGATTGGCATAGTTGTACTGGCCCCAATCCAATCCCGCGTCTGCCGCCAAACGATATTCCCGCGCAGCCGCCGCTTCGTCGATGGCACACCCCCAGCCATGCTCAAGGCAACGCCCGGCCATATTGCGCGCCATTAAATGCCCGCCCCGCGCCGCAATCTGGAACCACCGCAGCGCCAGCGCTTCGTCGCGCGCAATACCGCGGCCTTCCAGCAGGATTTGCCCGAGCAAGGCCTGGGCATCCACCACGCCCTCCTTGGCCGCGATCAGAATCGCCTGGGCCGCACGCACCGGCGAGTCGTCGAGCATGCCCTGCAATTGCTCAACGTTGAGCACTTCTTCGCGGCGCAATAAAAAGCCCATGTCAGACCTCGACCCAGCGACGCAACAGGTTGTGATAGGTGCCGGTGAGCTGGATCAGCCCTGGGTGGTCGGGGACATCACGGCTCAATTGCTGGATGGCGCCGTCCATCTCGAACAGCAGCGTACGCTGGCTGTCTTCACGCACCAGGCTTTGGGTCCAGAAAAACGCGGCATAGCGCGCACCTCGGGTCACGGCGTTGACTTTGTGCAGGCTGGAGCCTGGATACAGCACCATATCGCCGGCCGGCAACTTCACGCGCTGCAGGCCGAAAGTGTCCTGGATCTCCAGTTCGCCGCCGTCATAGTCGTCCGGGTCGCTGAAGAACAGCGTGGACGACAGGTCCGTGCGCACCCGTTCATGGCTGCCCCTGGCCTGGCGCACGGCATTGTCGATATGGAAATCGAAGCTGCCACCAGCCGTGTAGCAATTGAGCAGCGGCGGGAAGACCTTGTGCGGTAACGCCGCTGACATAAACAGAGGATTTTTCCACAACCGTTCGAGCATTGCCGCGCCGATCTCCTTGGCCAGCGGGTGGCCTTCGGGCAATTGCAGGTTGTGCTTGGCTTTGGCGGACTGGTGCCCGGCGGTGATTTTGCCATCGGCCCAATCGGCGGTTTCCAGGGCGTGGCGGATGCGCTGCACTTCCTCGCGAGAGAACAGGCCGGGAATGTGCAGCAGCATGGGGCAATACCTGTAGGCAAAGAGGCGCCAATGGTATTGATTCTTATCCTCCCTGTAAAACGCCGGAGACGAACGAGAACGTAAAAACCGTAAGGCAAAAGTGTAAAGAATGTAAATTCAGTGCGAATAGTAATGTATCGCAATTGATAGAAAGTCTTGTTCGCCCTATATTCCGCCGCCTCACCTCCTTGGGGAAAGGACACGTCATGTCGCGCACCACCACAAAAACACCTGTTGGCTCACCCCGTATGCTGGCTTCGGCCATCGGCGTTGCGCTCAGCGCCAGCTCTGTCGCCCATCTGGCGCAGGCGGCCGAAGACACTGAACAAAAAGGCCAGCGCAACAGCATCGCCCTCGGCGCCACCAGCATCACCGGCGAAGAACAGGACAACACCGCGTACCAGGTCGAAAAAGCCTCGTCGCAAAAATACACCGCGCCGCTGGTGGACACGCCGCGCTCGGTGACCGTGGTGCCACAACAAGTCCTCAAGGACACCGCCGCCACCTCGCTGCAGGATGCCCTGCGCACCGTACCGGGGATTACCTTCGGCGCCGGCGAAGGCGGCAACCCCCAGGGCGACCGTCCATTCATCCGTGGTTTCGACGCCCAGGGCGACACCTACCTGGACGGCGTGCGCGATACCGGCGGCCAGAGCCGTGAGATTTTCGACATCGAGTCCATCGAAGTCAGCAAAGGCCCGAACTCCTCCTTCGGCGGTCGTGGCTCGGCCGGTGGCAGCCTCAACCTGGTGAGCAAGACCCCGCAAGCCCGGGACTTCACCAACGGCGGCTTCACTTACGGTTCCGACCAGACCCGCCGCTATGTACTCGACGTGAACCGTCAGTTCCTCGACGACAGCGCCGCGTTCCGCCTGAACCTGATGAGCCACGAACAGAACGTGGCTGGCCGTGACGCGGTCAATTACGACCGCTGGGGCGTGGCCCCATCGCTGACCTTCGGCCTGGGCACGCCGACCCGCGTCAACCTCAGCTACTACCATATGGAAAGCAATGACCTGCCGGACTCGGGCATTCCGTATGGCTACAGCTCTTCGACCGCCACCACTCACGTGCACGACAAACCCACCGACGGCGGCGACAGCAATAACTTCTACGGTCTCAAGGACCGCGACTTCCGCAAGACCCGCGCGGACATCAGCACGTTCTCCATCGAGCACGACCTGAACGACGACATGACGCTGAAAAACACCCTGCGCCATGGCAGCACCGGCCAGGACTACGTGCTCACGCAGCCGGACGATAGCCAACGCAACGTCAACCGTTTCGGCACCGTGTGGCGTCGCGCGAACACTCGCGTCTCCACCACCACGACCACCACCAACCAGACAGATCTGTTCGGCAATTTCCAGGCGCTTGGCTTCAAGCACAGCTACTCCACCGGCCTGGAATTCACCGGCGAAGAAACCCGCGTCAGCGGTTACACCGTCACACCGAACAGCAACCCGACGTGCACCGTGGCCGGCGGCGGCCGCGGTGGACAGTGCACCTCGCTGAGCAACCCGAATCCGGACGACGCCTGGACCGGCAGCATCGCGCGCAATTACAACGGCACCAACACCAAGGCCACCAGCCGTGCCGCCTACGTCTTCGACACCATCGAACTCGATCCGAAATGGCTGCTGAACGTCGGCCTGCGCTACGACACCTTCGACACCGAAGCCAACACCAACGCCGTACCAACCTCGACGGTCAGGGCGCGCAGCAAGGTCAAGGACGACAGCCAGTTCTTCAACTGGCAGGCCGGCCTGGTCTGGAAGCCTTTGGAGAACGGCAGCATCTACACCTCCTACGCGACCTCGGCCTCACCGGCAGGTGGACTGGTGGGCGAAGGAGTCGACAGCAATGCGATTCCTACCGGCATCAACACCAGCGACCTCAAGCCCGAAGAAACCATCAACTACGAGCTGGGCACCAAGTGGGACCTGTTCCACAACCGTCTGTCCCTGTCTGCCGCAGTGTTCCGTACCGAGAAGAAAAACACCCGCATCCTGGTGGACTCCAACACCTACGAAACGGCAGGCGAATCGCGGGTCGATGGCCTGGAACTGTCCGCCAGCGGCAAGATCACCGAACAGTGGCAAGTATTCGCCGGCTACAGCTACCTGAAAGCCGAACTGGTTGACCCAGGCAAAAACGGCAACCGCCAGGGCGTCGTCCAGGCCGGTTCCAACAAAGGCAACCAAATGCCCAACACGCCGGAGAACTCGTTCAGCCTGTGGACCACCTATAACGTGACCCCGAAGCTGACCATCGGCGGTGGCGCGTTCTACGTCGATCAGGTTTACGGCGATGCGGCCAACACCGTGTATGTGCCCTCCTACACCCGCTACGACGCCATGGCCAGCTATAAGCTGAGCAAAAACGTCGACCTGCAATTGAACGTGCAGAACCTGACAGACAAGACCTATTACGACAAAGCCTACGCCTCGCACTTCGCCAACCAGGCGGCGGGCCGCACGGCGCTGCTGTCCACAAGCTTCCACTTCTAAACGGTCAGCAGCCCACAAAGCCCCACGCATCGGATGCGTGGGGCTTTTGCATGTCAAACAGAATGTTTCTCGACAACCCACGGCATAATGCGCGCCGTGCCCTACATATTCAGATAGACGAGGCGGTCCGACGTGTTGAAGAAAACCCTGTTCCAGTTGCACTGGTTCTTCGGCATCACTGCCGGGCTGGTGCTGGCCTTGATGGGGATCACCGGGGCTGCGGTCTCGTTTCAGGATGAGATTCTGCGGGCGCTCAACCCGAGCGTGTTGAGCGTGGAGAAACGCGAAGCCGGCGTGCTGCCGCCCGCCGAGCTGGTGCGCAAGCTGGAAGCCACCGAAGGCAAGGCCGTGTCCATGCTGTGGGTGGAAAGCGAAAGCGGCAATGCCGCCCGCGTGTTCTTCACCCCGCCGCCGGGCGAGCGCCGTGGCCAGATGCGCTATTTCGACCCCTACACCGGCGACTACATGGGCGACGCGGTCGGCCAGGATGTACTCGGTTTTATCCTGCAACTGCACCGCTTCCTGGCCATGGGCGAAACCGGCCGGCAGATCACCGGCGCCTGCACGCTGATCCTGGTGTTCTTCTGCCTGTCCGGCCTGTACCTGCGCTGGCCGCGCCAGGTCGCCAACTGGCGTGCCTGGCTGACGCTGGACTGGCGCAAAAAGGGCCGCAGCTTCAACTGGGATTTGCATTCGGTGTTCGGCACCTGGTGCCTGCTGGCCTACCTGCTGGCGGCGCTGACCGGCCTGTCCTGGTCCTACGACTGGTACAGCCAGGGCCTGACCAAACTGCTGTCCGACGCGCCGCAGAATGAACGGATGCGCAAGCGCGGCCCACCGCCCGCAGGCCCGGCACCGGTGGCCAACTACGACGCGATCTGGAGCAGCATCTACAGCAACGCCGGCCCAGGCTTGAGTGCCTATAACATCCGCATGCCAGCCGTCGCCGGGCAACCCGCCATCGTCTATTACCTGCTCAAAGACTCCCCCCACGACCGCGCACTGAACCAGATCAACCTGGACCCGGCCACCGGCGAGGTCAAATCCCATGACACGTACGCCGGCAAAACTTTCAAGTCGCAGTTACTCACCAGCATCTACGCGCTGCACACCGGCAGTTATTTCGGCCTGGCGGGGCGCATTATCCTCACTGTCAGCTCGCTGCTCATGCCGCTGTTCTTCATCACCGGCTGGCTGCTGTACCTGGACCGTCGCCGCAAAAAGCGCCAGGTGCGCGACGCGCGCAAAGGCCTCAGTGCCAACCACAGTGATGCCCCGGCCTGGCTGATCGGCTTTGCCAGCCAGAGCGGGTTTGCCGAGCAACTGGCCTGGCAGACCGCCGGGCAATTGCAGGCGGCCGGCCTGCCGGTGAAGGTGCAGCCTCTGGGCAGTGTCAGCCAGGACGACTTGCGCCAGTCGGAAAATGCGCTGTTCGTAGTCAGCACCTTCGGCGACGGCGAAGCGCCCGACAGCGCCCGCAGTTTCGAGCGCAGCGTGCTCGGCCAGGATCTGTCACTCAAAGGCCTGAACTACTCGGTACTGGCCCTGGGTGATCGCCAGTACCAACACTTCTGTGGCTTTGCCCGGCGCCTGCATTTCTGGCTGACCCACCAGGGCGGTAACCCACTGTTCGCGCCGGTGGAAGTGGACAGCGGCGACAGTGCCGCCCTGCTGCACTGGCAACAACAGCTTGGACAGCTGACGGGCCAGGCACCCGCCGCCGCCTGGCCGACCGCCCAGTATGAAAACTGGACGCTGAGCCAGCGCACCCTGCTCAACCCCGGCAGCGCCAGCTCGGACGTCTACCTGCTGGGCCTCACATCGCCATCGAAACAAAACTGGCTGGCCGGCGACCTGGTGGAAATCCTGCCGCGCAATTGCCCGTGGGCCATCGAGCACTTCCTCGAAGGCCTGGGGCTGATCGGCACCGACGGCGTGCTGATCGACGGCCTGCCACACACACTCAACCAGGCCCTTGCGACCCGCCAACTGCCGGACAACCGGGCGCACCTGGTCGGCCTGCACGCTCAAGCGCTGGTGAACGCGCTCGCGCCCCTGGGCATGCGCGAATACTCCATCGCCTCGATCGCCAGCGACGGCTTGCTGGAATTGATCGTGAGCCAGGAACGCCACCCCGACGGCAGCCTGGGTGTGGGCTCGGGCTGGCTCACCGAGCATGCGGCCATTGGTTCGGCGATCAGCCTGCGCTTGCGCCGTAACAGTGGCTTCCACCTGCCGGAGGCGCCGGTGCCATTGATCCTGCTGGGTAACGGCACCGGCCTGGCCGGTTTGCGCAGCTTGCTCAAGGCGCGCATTGCCGATGGCCAGCAGCGCAACTGGCTGCTGTTCGGCGAACGCACCATCGCCCACGACTACCTGTGCCGGGACGAGCTGCAAGGCTGGCTGGCCAGTGGTGACCTGGCCCTGCTGGACCTGGCGTTTTCCCGGGATCAGGAGGAGAAAATCTACGTGCAGGATCGCCTGCGTGAATCCGCCGATGTCCTGCGTAAATGGCTCGCGGACGGCGCGGCGATTTATGTGTGCGGCAGCTTGCAGGGGATGGCGACGGGTGTGGACCAGGCGCTGGTCGACATCCTCGGGAGTGAGGCAGTGGAGCGCTTGATCGAACAGGGGCGCTACCGCCGGGATGTCTACTGATGTGATCCAATGTGGGAGGGGGCTTGTCCTAATGCCGATCAGTTAAGAGATAGAACGGGCAAACAGTAACCTGTGGCGAGCGGGCTTGTCGAATCGTCGCACCGCCCGCGTTGGGCTGCGCAGCAGCCCCAATAAGAGCGCTGCAGTGTGCCAGGCAGGTCCGGGGCTGTGTTTTGGGGCTGCTGCGCAGCCCAACGCGGGGCAAGCCCGCTCACCACAGTTACAGTGTTCCTCCTTAACTGACTGGCTTAGGACAAGCCCCCTCCCACATTTGCATTGCATTTCAGGTCAGACCGGTTGCAGCTTCTGTTCGAATACCGAGACCCCATCCAGGTCGCGCAAAATCACGGTCAACTCCGCTGTCTGCCCGTCAATCTGCACTTCGCCAAAAAACTGAAACCCGGCAAACGGCGAGGTGTTCTGCGCAGGCGGGGCCTTCTCGAACACCACCTCAGGGCCAAAGGTTTTATCCAAGGGATTCGGACCGAAGCTGCCCGCATTCAGAGGCCCGGCGACAAACTCCCAGAACGGCTCGAAATCCTGGAACGCCGCCCGATCCGGGTGGTAGTGATGGGCCGCGCAGTAATGCACATCCGCCGTCAACCACACATGGTTGCGTACCTTTTGCGCGCGCAGAAAGCCGAGTAATTCGGCGATTTCCAGCTCGCGGCCTTGCGCCGGGCCTGGATCATTATTGGCGATGGCTTCCCAGCGCGGCACGCCGGGGCTGACTTCGCCGTCGGGCACGCCGAGGCCGATGGGCATGTCGGCGGCGATCACCTTCCACTGCGCCTGGGAGACCTTGAGTTCGCGCTTGAGCCAGTTCAACTGCTCGCGGCCGAGGAAGGGTTTTTCACCGCCCAGGTTGTCATCGTTGGGGCCGCGATAGCTGCGCATGTCGAGCACGAATACATCCAGCAACGGGCCATAACTGAGCGTGCGATAAATCCGCCCGCCGCCGTCTGCGCTTTGCCGGCGCATGGGTGAATACTCAAGCCAGGCCTGGCGTGCGCGGCTCACCAAGGTGTTGATGTCCTTGGTCTGGTAGCGCTCGTCAAGTTGCTTGCCGGGCGACCAGTTATTCACCACTTCATGGTCATCCCACTGCCAGATCTGCGGCACCTCGGCATTGAAGCGACGCACGTTTTCGTCCAGCAGGTTGTAGCGGTAGTTGCCGCGATACTCGTCGAGGGTTTCGGCGACCTTGCTCTTGGCTTCGGTGGTGATATTGCGCCAGATGCGCCCGCCCTCGGTGGGCAACTGCGCGGGCACCGGGCCGTCGGCGTAGATGGTGTCGCCGCTGTGGATAAAGAAGTCCGGCAGGCGCAGGCGCATGGCTTCGTAGATGCGCATACCGCCGATGTCCGGGTTGATGCCAAAGCCTTGGCCGACGGTGTCGCCGCTCCACACAAACCGGATGTCGCGGCGTTGTTGCGGCACGCTGCGCAGGTGGCCGAACCACGGCTCGCTGGCGACGCCGGTCTGGGCGTCCTCAAAGTGCACGCGGTAGAAAATCGCCTGGTCGGCGGGCAGCCCGGTGAGTTCGACGCGGGCGGTAAAGTCGGTGCGGTTGTCGGCCAGGGACGAGACGAATTTGCGCGGGTTGCTGAACACGCTGCGGGTGTCCCACTCCACCACCATGCGCGCCGGGCGGTCGCTGCGGCTCCAGATCATCGCGCGATCACCGAGCAGGTCGCCGGACTGCACGCCGTCGGTGAGTTGCGGCCGGTCCTTGATCGACGCGATCACCGCCGGGGCCAGGCCCGGCAGCAGCAGACCGGCGCCGACGGCTTGCATCACACGGCGACGGCCGAGATCGAAGTGGCTCATGCAGGTGCCCTCTTGAGTATCAAAAGGGCCACTAAAGCATGCGCTTATGACACCGGTGCGACAGCAAGCTCCACCACTTCCGGACGCTTGATCAGCGCATACACCAAACCGGTCAGCAGGCTACCGGCAACGATTGCCAGCAGGTACAGCAGCGCATGGTTCATCGCATTCGGGATCACCAGCACAAACAGGCCGCCGTGGGGCGCCGCCAGTTTGCAGCCGAAGTACATCGACAGCGCCCCGGTCAACGCGCCACCGGCGATGCTGGCCGGGATCACGCGCAGCGGGTCCTTGGCGGCAAACGGGATCGCGCCCTCGGAGATAAAGCACATGCCCAGGATCATCGCGGCCTTGCCGGCCTCGCGTTCGGTCTGGGCGAACTTGCGTCGCGCCAGGAACGTGGCGATGCCCATGCCGATTGGCGGCACCATGCCCGCCGCCATGGTCGCGGCCATCGGTGCGCCGCTCTGTGCCGCCAGCAAGCCGACGGAAAACGCATACGCCGCCTTGTTGATCGGCCCGCCCAGGTCGACACACATCATGCCGCCCAACAGGATGCCCAGCAGCACCGCATTGGTGGTGCCCATGGTCGCGAGAAAATCGGTCAGGCCCGTGAGCATGCGCGCCACCGGCGGTCCCACCAGGTAGATCATCGCCAGGCCCGTGAACAGGCTTGCCAGCAGCGGAATGATCAGGATCGGCTTGAGTGCTTCCAGGCTCTGCGGCAACTTCACCACACGGGTGATCAGCTTGACGCAATAACCGGCGAGAAACCCGGCGAAGATCCCGCCGATAAAACCGGCCCCCAGCGTACCCGCCAGCAGGCCACCAATCATGCCGGGGGCAATGCCCGGACGGTCGGCAATCGAGTACGCGATATAACCCGCCAGCAGCGGCACCATCAGCATAAAGGCGCGGTCGCCGACGGTTTTCAGCGCGGCCGCCAACGTGCCTTCCTGCTCAAACGCATGGATGCCGAACACGAATGACAAGGCGATCAGCAAACCGCCCGCCACCACCATCGGCAACATGAACGACACACCGGTCAGCAGGTGTTTGTAGACGCCGGTTTTTTCTTTCTTGGCCACGGTACCGCTGGCCGCACTTTCCACTGCGCCTTCGGCCAGGGCTTTGTTGAGGGTCGCCTCGGATTGCTTGAGCGCAATACCGGTGCCGCAACGGTAGATCTTCTTGCCGGCGAAGCGCTCGGTAGCGACTTCGATATCGGCCGCCAGCAGGACCACGTCGGCCTCGGCGATGGCCTCCGGGCTCAACGGCGTGCGCGCACCGACCGAGCCCTGGGTCTCGACCTGCAAGTCATAGCCCAGGCGCTTGGCGGTCTGTTGCAAGGCTTCGGCGGCCATGAAGGTATGGGCCACGCCGGTCGGGCATGCGGTAATCGCGACGATGCGCGGGGCATGCTTCGACGCAGCCGCTGCCTGGCTGACGACATACTCTTGGGCTTCTTCAGCGCCCCGGCGCAACACCGCCTCGACATCCGCCAGCGCCTGGGCCGGTGTGCTCTGGAACACCCGCTTGCCGACAAACCGCTGCATATCCACCGCCGTGCTGCTGACCAGCAACACCCATTCGGCGGCGTCGATGGTGGCCTGGGACAACTGGCGCTCCGGGCGCTGTACATCCACCACCTCGACGCTGGTGCTCCAGCCCTGGCGTTGAGCGGCGGCGTCCAACAAGCGGGCGCACAGCACACTGGTGACCATGCCGTTGGGGCAGGCAGTAACAATGGCTAACTTCATGACAATCCCTCTTATTGTTCTGTCAGCGGGCGTACAGCGACGCCGCTTTCAAGACGCGCCAGCTGCGCGGCGTCGCGGATGCCGAAACCGATCTGTGTCACCGCCATGGCGGCAATTGCCGTGGCGCGACGCAGGGTTTGTTCAGGCGCTTCAGACTCAAGCAAACCATGGAGCATCCCGGCCAGCAGCGAATCGCCGGCACCTACCGTACTGGCCACCGTCACCTTGGGCGGCGTGGCATGCAGGGTGGTGGCCCGGCTGTACCAGCTCACGCCCGCGGCACCGTCGGAGACGACCACATGTTCAACACCCTGCTGATGCAGTTGGCTGATGACGTTGGTGGCATTGCCCAGGGCATCGGCGAGCTCTTCGGTATTGGGTTTGATCAACCACGGGGCCGCCTTGAGACCGGCACGCAGCGCCTCGCCGCTGGTGTCCAGGGCGACTTTCAAGCCCAGACGCTTCAGGTGTTCCAACAGCCCCTGCAACCACTGCGGGCTGACGCCACACGGCAAGCTGCCGGCGACGACCACCGCATCATGGCCCGGCGCAATGCGCGTCAATTGGTCGAGCAACGCTTGCTGCGCCTGCTCACTGACCAACGGCCCCGGCGCATTGATGTCGGTGACCCGGCCGTCCTGCTCGGCAATCTTGATATTGCTGCGGGTTTCGCCGGGCACGCGGATAAACGCGTCGGCAAAACCACGTTGTGCAATCAGCGCCTCGAAGGCTTGGGGATTGTCCTCGCCGAGAAAACCGCCCACGGTCACTTGATGGCCCAGGTCGGCCAAGACTTGCGCCACATTCACGCCCTTGCCGGCGGCATGGGTGAGCAGGGTTTCGCTGCGGTTGACTTCACCCGGTTCCAGGCGCGCCAGGCGTACCGTCAGGTCCAACGCCGGGTTCAGCGTCAGGGTCAGAATCCTTGCCATCTACACGGCCTCCACAAGGGCACGCACTTCGGCGGGCGAACCCACCGCCAGTGCTTTTTGCGCCAGGCCCTGGGCCTCGCTCAGACTGAATTCACGCACCCGCGCCTTCACTTCGGGAATGCTGCGGGCCGACACGCTCAACTCATCCACACCCAGGCCGACCAGCACCGGCACCGCCAGCGGGTCCGCCGCCAGTTCGCCGCACACGCCGACCCATTTGCCATGGACATGGGCCGCACGCACGGTGATGTCGATCAGTTGCAATACCGCCGGGTGCAGGCCATCGGCCTGGGCCGACAAGGTCGGGTGGCCACGGTCGATGGCCAGGGTGTACTGGGTCAGGTCGTTGGTGCCGACACTGAAGAAGTCCACTTCCTTGGCCAGCACCGGCGCCAACAGTGCGGCGGACGGCACTTCGATCATGATCCCCAGTTGCAGGTCGGCCACCGGGATTTCCAGGCGCAGGCGTTCGGTCATGTCGCGGGCGGCACGCCACTCATCCACGCTGCCGACCATGGGGAACATGATGCGCAACGGGCGGTTATCCGCCGAGCGCAGCAGTGCGCGCAATTGCGCTTCCATGATCTGCGGGCGTTGCAGGGTCAGGCGAATACCGCGTACGCCGAGGAAGGGGTTCTCTTCCTCGGCAATCGGCCAATACGGCAGCGGTTTGTCGCCGCCCACATCGAGGGTGCGCACCACCAGCGGGCGGCCACCGAGGCCGTCAAGCACACGACGGTACTCGGCTTCCTGGGTGGCTTCGTCCGGGGCTTGGGGGTGGGCCATGAAAATCAGTTCGGTGCGCAGCAAACCAATGCCTTCGGCGCCCTGCTCCACGGCGCTGGCCACACCGGCGCTTTCGCCGATATTGGCGAACACTTCCACGGCGTGACCATCACGGGTCAGCGCCGGTTCGTGGCGCTGGGCCGAGGCGGCCTGCAAGCGTTGCTCACGGGTATCGCGCTCGACGGTGGCACGTTGCAGGGTGGCTGCATCGGGGTCTACATGCAGGCGACCGCGCTGGCCATCCAGCAACAACGGCGTGCCGGCGGCCAGCAGCAATACCGCCGGGCCGGCACCTACCAACGCGGGGATGCCGAGGGCCCGCGCGACAATAGCGCTGTGGGCCGTCGCGCCGCCGCGGGCGGTGAGGATGCCGGCGACGCGGGCCGGGTCCAGGCGCGCGACGTCGGAAGGGCCGACTTCGTCCATCACCAGGATGTAGGCTTCGCTCGGTTCCTGGGCGGTTTCAACGCCGCACAATTGCGCCAGCACCCGGCGACCGATGTCGCGCAGGTCGGCGGCGCGCTCGGCAAGCAAGGCATCCTGCAACGATTCCTGCTGCTTGGCGGCGGCTTCGATCACGCTCATCCACGCCGCTTGTGCGCTTTCACCTTGCTTGAGACGGGTGTCGACTTCGTCGGTGAGTTCCGGGTCGTCGAGCATTTCCTGGTGGGTGATGAAAATCTCGCGGATGGCTTTGGCCTGGCTGCGTTCGATCAGGCCCTGGATATCCCGGCGCACATCGGCCAGGGCATCTTGCAGGCGCTGGCGCTCAATGGCCGAGGACTCGCCGCGCAAGGGGTAATCGAACACCTGTTGAATCTGGATATGTGCAGGGCCAATGGCAATGCCCGGCGCCGCGGCGATGGCCTGGAGCTGGCTGCCGGCCTGTGGCGCGCTGATCACTGGCGCAATATCAAGGGCTTCGGGCTGTGCGCTCACGGTCGGCAGTGGCTCGACCTCTTCGCCCAGGCCCTCTTCGACGGCGGCCAGCAGCGCGGGCAACGCATCGCCGGCAATCGTCGGTTCAGCAACAAATTCCAGCACCTGGCCACGCCGGGCGCCAAGGCTCAGCAGCTTGCTCAGGCTCTTCACCGACACGGCGCCTACCGGGCCGTCAACGATGCGCACGCGGATGTCGCCTTCAAAACTTTTGGCCAATTGCGCGAGGATCTTCGCCGGCCGTGCGTGCAGGCCGTGGGCGTTAGCCAGGGTGATGCGGGCGCTGGGCCAGTCAGGTGGCAGCTCACCGCCGAGCACTTCGAGCACCGCGAGGCTGCTGGTGGCGCGCCCCAATTCCTGGCCACGGCCTTCAATCAACAAGGCGCACAAGCGTTCAAGCAAGGCCTGATGGGCTTCACCCAGGCTGGCCAGGCAGAACAGGCCGTTAAGGGGCTGGCCCAGATAGCGCATGGGCTTGTCGGGCGTAACAAACGCCAGGCCCGGGCGCTTGACCGTCTGCTCGCTGTGCAGCCACCACAGGCCATCACCCAGGGGCAACGCATCGACCTGTTGCAGCACTGCGGCAAACCCATTGCTGACGCAATCGGCCTGGCGCAGCAGGCGTGCGCCTCTCCAGACAAGCTCTTCGAAGTCATCGGCAGACACGCCCAGGCTGATCATCTGCGCGTCCAGCGCCAGCTCCTGGGGTGCGCCCTGCAGCAGTTTCAGCAAGGCTTCAGCCGTGCCGGCGCGACGCAGCGCCTGGCCCAGGTCGGTTTCACCGAGGGCGCGGGTGAGCAGTTGCAGCAGGCGCAGGTGTTCGTCGGATTTGGCGGCAATACCAATGGCCAGGTACACAATCTGCCCATCGCCCCAGTCCACGCCTTCGGGGAACTGCAACAGGCGCACGCCAGTGGAAAACACCTGGTCGCGGGTTTCGGGGGTGCCATGGGGGATGGCAATACCTTGGCCAAGAAAGGTCGAGCCTTGGGCTTCACGGGCTTGCAAGCCGCTGAGATACCCCTCGGCGACCAGCCCATCAGCCACCAGTTTGTCAGCGAGCAGGTGCAGGGCAGCAGATTTATCCACAGCCACCTGGCCCATGGAAATCTGCTCTACAGTGAGCTCAAGCATGCCGTTCTCCTAGTTAGTGCGATGGACGCACTAGGTATTGTTTTGAATAAAACAGTGTAATGGTGTTCCGGGACAGCTGACTGAGTAGTCAATTGGCAGTAGGCACTCAGTGGCTAACGTCGTAAAAATACGCTGGCTGAAACGTTTAATCTAGAATTTATGGCAGGTTACGCGTTAATTGCGCATCCTTGAAGGACCACTCGGCACTTGAGCTGAGACATTAGTCGTGTGCAGGAATCGGTTACGATTGGACAAAATGTCGGGGCGAGCTCCAAAAAACAAGGAAATCCCGGTTTGAAACTCAGTGATATCGCACGTCTGGCCGGTGTGTCCGTGACCACCGCCAGCTATGTCATCAATGGCAAAGCCGCACAGCAACGCATCAGCAGCGCGACCGTCGAGCGCGTGCGTGCCGTGGTTGAAGCCCATGGCTTTACGCCCAACCCCCAGGCCGCCGGGCTGCGCAGCCGGCATACCCGTACCCTGGGGTTCATCCTCCCGGATCTGGAAAACCCCAGTTACGCACGCATCGCCAAGCTGCTGGAGCAAGGTGCACGGGCCCGCGGCTATCAGTTGCTGATCGCCAGTTCAGACGATGAAGCCGAGAGCGAGCGCCAACTGCTGCAACTGTTCCGCGCCCGCCGTTGCGACGCGCTGTTCGTCGCCAGCTGCCTGCCGGCCAGCGATGACAGTTACCGCGAGCTGCAAGCCAAGGGTTTGCCGGTGATTGCCATCGACCGGGTGATGGGGGCGGACCAGTTCTGCTCGGTGGTCAGCGACGACCGCCAGGCCTGCCAGCAACTGACCAGCAGCTTGCTGCAACCGTTGCCCAAGCAGATCGTGCTGATTGGCGCGCGGCCCGAGCTGAGCATCAGCCAGGAGCGTGCGGCCGGTTTCCGTGAAGCGCTTGACGGTTTCACCGGCGAGGTCATCGTCGAACACGGCGAAGCCTTCAGCCGCGACTGTGGCCGACAGCTGATGGAGCAACTTCTGCATCAACTGGGGCACTTGCCTGACGCCTTGGTGACCACGTCCTACGTGCTGCTGCAAGGCGTGTTCGACGCACTGCATGACTTCCCGCTCAAGTCACGCCCGCTGCGCCTGGGCACGTTTGGTGACACCCAGTTGCTGGACTTCCTGCCGCTGCCGGTCAACGCCATGGCCCAGCAACATCAGCTGATTGCCGACACCGCCCTGCGCCTGGCCCTGGCCGCCATTGAAGAAGAACAGTACCAACCGGGCGTGCACGCCATCGGCCGGACCTTCAAGCAGCGTATCCACGAGGCCTGAGCGTGGAACTGATCGACACCCACACCCACCTGGACTTCCCGGACTTCGACAGCGATCGCCGGGAAGTCCTCGCCCACAGCCGTGAGTTGGGCGTGCGGCGCATGGTGGTGTTGGGGGTGTATCAGCAGAACTGGCAGCGGCTGTGGGATCTGGTGCAGGCGGATGCCGGCTTGTTCGCGGCCTTTGGCCTGCATCCGGTGTACCTTGATGAGCACAAGCCCGCCGACCTGACGGAGTTGGGAGACTGGTTGACCCGCCTCCACGGCCATCGACAGCTCTGCGCGGTAGGTGAGATCGGCCTGGATTACTTTGTTGAACAGCTGGATCGCGAAGGCCAGCAAGGCCTGTTCGAAGCCCAGCTCAAACTGGCGGTGGACTTCCAACTGCCGGCGCTGCTCCACGTACGCCGCAGCCACGCGGCCGTGATCGCCACGCTCAAGCGCATCCGCCTGCCACGGGGCGGCATCATCCACGCGTTTGCCGGCAGCCGGGAAGAAGCCCACGAATACATCAAGCTCGGGTTCAAGCTCGGCCTGGGCGGCGCAGCCACATGGCCCCAGGCCCTGCGCATGCATAAGGTGCTGGCACAGCTGCCGCTGAACGCGGTCGTACTGGAAACCGACGCCCCCGACATGGCGCCGGCCATGTACCCGGGCCAGCGCAACAGCCCGCAGCACCTGCCGGCGATCTGCACCGCCCTGGCCGAGCGCATGGGCACCAGCCCCCTAGCGCTGGCCGAGGCGAGCACACGCAATGCGTGCGAGCTGTTCAATTGGTAGTACCGGGGTCACCGCTTGCAGGTTCAAGGTCATTCGCTGCCGATGACGGACATAGCGCAGCACCAGGAAGTGCACCAGCAGCACCATCAATGACACGTTGAGCTGCCCGACCACACTGATCAGGCCAATCCACTCCGTCACCAGCGCCACGATCAGCACCACACACGTCAGCACGGCCATGCTCGGGCGTACCAGCGCCCAATGGTCCAGCGCCTTGAAATGTCGCAACTGCCGGGGGCAGTTCAGCTCCAGGACGCGCTGGCAATACGGGCAATCAAAGGGTTCTTCAATGGCGATGGCATTTAACTGCCAAGGCTTGAGTTCGAACGTGATGTCGCAATGGGCGCAGTGCCCCTTGACGCCGACTGCAATGGTCATTGTCATGCCTCCCTTGGACCTTGATTGAGTGACACAAATTTTCACTCATTCACCCGCGCAAAAAAGGTACTTCAGGAAATCAGGACAGGCACTACACCAACCCAAGACCAATCCTACACCACCGCCTTACACACGAAAGGCCCCGATCAGTTGCTTCAACTCGATCACCTGTATCGACAGCTGCCGGCTCGCCGCTTCAGTCTGATGCGCGCCTTGGGCAGCATGCTCGCCGGCACGATTGATTTCGACGATATTCTGGTCGATGTCATGGGCGACGGCGGTCTGCTGCTCCACCGCTGCGGCGATCTGCTGATTCTGATCGACGATCATGCCCACGGCACCGAGGATATTTTCCAGGGCTTGCTGGACCTTGTCCGACTGTTCCACAGTGCCGCTGGCCATTTCATGGCTGGTGCCCATGGCCTTCACGGCTGCGGCCACGCCGCTGTGCAGGCGGCTGATCATTTGCTCGATTTCTTCGGTGGAATGCTGGGTCCGCCGGGCCAGGGTTCGCACCTCGTCGGCCACCACGGCAAAGCCGCGTCCCTGCTCACCCGCCCGTGCGGCCTCGATGGCCGCATTGAGTGCCAGCAGGTTGGTCTGCTCGGCGATGCTCTTGATCACCTCCAGGACGCTGCTGATGGACTGGCTGTCGGTGGCCAACTGGTTGATCACCCTAACCGACTGGTCGATCTCCGAGGCCAGCCGCGCAATGCTGCCCTGCTGGGATTGCACCAGGCCACGGCCATTGACGGTTTCATCGTTGACGCTGTGGGCACTGCTGACCGCCGCCGCGGCACTGCGCGCCACTTCCTGGGCGGTGGAGGACATTTGGTTCATGGCCGTCGCCACCTGCTCAATCTGCATGCGCTGGCCAGAGACCGCCTGATTGCTCCGGGCCGAGACCGTTTCCACTTGGCCGGCCTGCAACTCGACCTGGCTGACGGTATGCCCGACGCGCTCGATCAAATCATGGATTTTCGCCACGGTGCCGTTGAACACTTGGCCGAGGTCGCCCAACTCATCGCGGCTTTGGGCAACAAAGGTAACGGTCATGTCGCCGGCGGCCACCTTGTCCATCATGGCCCCCAGGCGCCGTAACGTGGTGCGCGTAGACGCGTAGAACCCTGCATACAGGTAGAAGATCAGCAAAAACACCGCCGTCAGCGCCGAGACCAGCACCACCATGTGCGTACGGTTCTGCGCCAGGCGCTGCTCCAGCTGCTGCCCGAGGAACGTCAGGGTGGCGTCATCGAGCTGATAGGTGTGCTCCATCAATTGGCTGACGCTGTCATAGAAACCCTGCCACGGCGCGTCAAGGGTTTCGGCCATCACCACCTGCTCTTCAAACAATTCACTGCCGTGCTTGAGGCTGGCGTTGCTGGCCTTGGCCAGGCTGTCGAGCGCCGCGTGCGCGGCGTTGCTGGAGCCCAGGACGTCCTGCAATTTCAAGGCGTATTCGCCTTGGAGCTTTTCCAACTGTTGCAGCAGTTCGTCGAAGCGGGTACTGGAAGATGAGTTGAGAAAACCCTGGCCCAGGGAGTAGGCCCCCATCGCCCGGCCTTCTCCCAGGGTCTGGGTGACCTGCGGGGTGACACTGGTGATCAGCTCGCTGAGCTGGCGCAAGTCACTCTGGGGGTCGCGGCTCAAGCCGGACTGGCTGGCAATGATCTGGCTGAGCATCTGTGCCTTGTTGAGCAACTTGCCGATCAACGCACTTTTGCTCTGCAGCGAGCTTTCCTGTTGCTGGGCCTGGAAGGCCGTGATCAGTTCGTCACGCTTACCTTCAAAGGCAGCGATTTGCTCAGGTTCGGCAGCCATCGGGTTGAGGCCTTGCAGACGGGCGAGCACGCTCTGCTCCAAGGCGCTGATCTTGCCCTCAAGGTCAGCGGCCTTGCCGGACTGACCGAGCGTTGCGTTGATCTGCACCTGGTTATTGAGGGTTTCCAGGTCACGGCGCAGGACCAGGCTGCTGCCGAGCAAATCCAGGCTTTGCAGCTCGACACGGGTGCCCTGGAATTCGCGCCAGGAATCACGCACCAGGTAATAGTTGGTGGCCAGCATCGGCAGCAGGAACAGCACGCTGATCAGGCTGAACTTCAGGCCGAAGCTAAGACGGTTCATCAGCGCGACGGCGGGATAGAGCAAGCTCTTCACAGGTGACCTCCCTTTTCTTTGTTTTATTTTTATTCGGGCGCAGGGCGGCGGCAGAAAGCCACTATTTGGCGCTCTGTCTGTATAGCTCAATTTGAAAGGGAGTTTTGTAACGTAAAGTTAACGAGTGAGGGTGGCAGGGGGCTGCTGCGCAGCCCGTCGCGGGGCAAGCCCGCTCACCACAGGAATCAGGGGAGCACGGTCCAGATCGCAAACCCGGCATACCACAGCACCGCCGCACGCAGCAGCAGTTCCCACAGGCGATCCAGGCTGTTGATACCGTCTGCACCCACTACGGGCGGTTGGATTTCAGCGGCGACCAGGCCGACTTTTTCCACCAATTGCGCGGCGCTGATGTCCCAGCTCAGCAACTCGTGGAGCATGACACGGCTGACCGCGACGAAGTTGCCCACCAGCGCAAAACTGGCCGCCAGCAGGCGCACCGGCAGCCAGTCGAACGCGTGACGCAGCTGCCCGGCGCGCTCAGCCACCAGAGGGTTCTGGCTGTGCTCACTGGCGAGCGCCAGCAGTCGATAGGCCAGCGCGGCGACCGGCCCCAACAGGAAGTACCAGAAAATCACGGCAAAGAAGCTCTGGTAGGCCTGCCACAACAGATGGCCCTGGACGCGCTCCAACAGTTGCTCGCCGCTGTCGGCGCCCAACTTCAGGTCACGCTCGGCCACATGTTCGGCCGCCTGCAGGTCACCACGGCGCCAGGCATCGCGAAATGGCCCCAGCCCAGCCAATAGATCGCCACGGCCCAGGCTGTAGATCACCACCAGCAAGTGCACCGGCAGCGCCAACAAACCATAGGCCACCGGTTCCAGCACCAGCAGCAACAACGCCAGCAACGCCACCGGCAGCAACACCAGCAGGACCAGAATCAGCCACGGCTGCTTGCCCATGCGCGGGCTCGACTCCAACTTGGCCAATTCGCGCAACCAGCCGCCATCACGCTGCAACCGCTGGCGCAGGGCCGAGAACTTCTCGATCCACACGGCCAACACCAACACCAGAAAACTCATCGTGCGTGTCCTCCATCCTGCAGGGCGCTGCGAAAGCGCGCCCAATCAAAAGCGGGGCCGGGATCGGTCTTGCGCCCCGGAGCGATGTCGCTATGGCCACAAATACGTTGCGGCGTAATACCTGGGTAGGCTGCCAGCAACTGCCGTGTCAGGTCGATCAGCGATACATACTGGGGGTTGGTGAACGGCAAATCATCCGTGCCCTCAAGCTCTATCCCCAAGGAAAAGTCATTGCAGGTCTCACGCCCTTCGAAGCACGAGACCCCGGCATGCCAGGCCCGGTCTATACAGGACACAAACTGCGTCACGGTGCCATCGCGCTCAATCAGAAAATGCGCAGACACCCGTAGGTCGGCAATCCCTTCAAAGTAGGGATGTTCCGTGACGTCCAGGCGATTCTGGAAAAACTCCTGCACTTTGCCGGTAGCGAACTGCGCGGGTGGCAGGCTGATGTTATGCACCACCAACAGTGAGATTTCGCCTGCCGGGCGCTCGTTGAAGTTGGGTGAAGGGCAATGGCGAATGCCCTGGCACCAGCCGCTGGCGGGGTCCAACTGCATACAGGATCCTTGAACGTGACTAAGTGTGACCAGTATGCCGCGTTCGACCCCGTGGTTGCGATCACTTGCCGCGATTGAGTTGACGCAGCTTGCCCACCACCGCCGCCAGCGCCCGCTCGAACAGCGGCTCGTCGTCGAGGTGATGCAGCGCGCCACGTTTGAGCGCCATTGCCAGTTGGCCCGCACTTTTCTCCAGAACCTTGAGCCCGGTACGGCCGACGAAAACGTAGGTGTTGGCCGGCGCCATGATCGCCGTCAGCTTGCACCGCAGGGTGCCTGCCGGGCCCTGCTGGAACACGATCCAGTCACCGACTCGCAATTGGTGCACCTTGGCCAGGTCCGGATCATCCTCCGGCAGGCCCTCGACGGGATCGAGCGGCAGTACGCTGAACACGAAGGGTTCACGCACTTCGAGCCATCCATCGCCCCCCTCCGGCGGCCGGACATGCAGGGTCTGCAAGCGCACAAAAAAATCACGGGTGCTGAAGGGGTCGAATGCAGCGCTGGTCAAACCGTCGCGCAGTGCCTTGAGCAACCCAGGCAACTGCTCCAGCAAGTGCACCCCGGCTTCAGTGTCTGCCGGCAGGCTGACACTCCAGATCAGCTCATCCATGGTGCGCAGCCCTGCTTGCCATTGCACCGACTGCTCGCCGTGCTTGAGGCTGGCCAGCAACAGCACCTGGCTCCAGGCCTGTTGCAGGAACTGCACCACCGCCTGCGGCAAAACCTTGCCCAGCATCCGTCGATTCAGTACCTCGGCCACCCGTGCCCGCGCCGCTTCTGTGCGCACGCGCCCTTCTTCAGCATGGCGGGTGTGCTGTTCAAGCAATTCGCTGCGACGACGCTCATCGGCGGTGAACGCAGTGAATTCAGTCAGCAATTGGGAAAAAATCGCCGGGTCTTCAACAAAATCATTGAGTAAACGCTGAACCACCTGCTCTATGCGCAGGTACAGGCTGTCGCGCTGGAAGTCATCGACCGGACTCCAGCCCATGGCGGTGGTAGCGATTTCATTCAACAGGCGCCGCGCCGGATGACCGGGGCGACTGAAAAAACTCTTGTCCAGCACCGCCACTTTCAGCATCGGGATCTGCAGACGGCCGATCAAGGCCTTGAAGGCGTCCGGCACTGCGCGGTCATTGAGGATGAATTCGAACAGCAGGGCGATCAGGTTGATCACATCTTCATCCGCATCCTCCACCACCCGCGACTTGCCACTCTTGACGCTGACACGGGTAAGTAACTGCTCGAGTTGGTTACACAGGTCGAAATCATCCTCGGCTTCCGGCTCCGGGACGTACTGCTGCAAGTGGGATAACAGCCGCAGCAGGTCGCGGGTGGCGATAGGCTGGGGTTCGGCACTGGCTTCAAGGGTAGGCGACACGCTACCACGCACGACGGTCAACAGCGCCTGCAAGGCGCTGAAGGCTTGCTGGCCATTTTCGTCGACGTGTTGGTCGGTGCTCGGCAATACCTCTTCACGCTGATGATCACGGGCGGCACGGCCACAGGGGCGGCGGGACGGCGCGGCCTTGAGTTCCGGCAACACGCCGGTCGCGACCAGCAGCTGATTGGCTTCACCGTACAGTTGGTCAGCATCACTGAGTACGTACTTTTCAAACAGCTTGAGCATGATCAGCTTGACGCGGATCTCCACGCCCAGGCTACGCCCGGCACGCAGGAAAAACTCGCACAGCAGCGCCGGACCCAGGGGGTTTTCACAGTCGTCCAGGCGATTGCCGAGCAAGACACTCAGGCGTGCCGTGAGTTGCGACAGCGCCAGGCCGTCGCGGTGGCGCACCCGGCCCAGCATGGCTTCAAGCGCGACGGCTTTTTCCAGGTCATCCTTGGACGTGCCTGAGGCCGCGTCATAGGACACCACCGGCACCAACTGAAGTTCACCACGGCCCGCCAGCCCCAGGTTGCCAAAGGCTTCGAACAGCCGCTCCATGAACACACGCTCGAAATTCTTGCGCTTGAGGCGCAGGTCGCGCATGGCTTCAAAGAAGATATGGTGGTCCACGTTGTTGCGGGCCTTGTCGGCCATTTCGAACAAGGTGTCGTCGGCGTTATCGAACAGTTCCTGTAAACCCTGCTGCAACTGCTGCGCCGCCTTGTCGCGAACCTGCAGCAGCACCACCGGCAGGCGCGCGAGCGGCGATGGCGTGGCTTGTGCCTTGTTGATTGGCACCACCTTTCCGTCATTGTGCATCCTGGCCTCCTGAAACGGCGGTAAAGCGTTGGGGAAAGATCGGGTACAGGCCCAATAAGGCTGTGGATAACCGGTTATCACCAGGACGTCAAAGCTATGACGCCAATTGCAAGGCGCGAGATTATCTTGCAAATGAGTGCCGTTGCGCCAGCAAACTCTGACATTGCGCTGTAAATGAGTGGTGAGCCTGGGTTCAAACGCACGCTGCCCCTATAATCGGGACACTTTGTTTGTGGAGCCTGATATGCCGAACCTCCGTCTAGCCGACCTCACCGCCGAAATCGAAGCCAACGTGCGCCGCGCGCTCCTGGAAGACATCGGCAGCGGCGACATCACCGCACAGTTGATCCCGGCCGAACGGCTGGCCACGGCCACCATCATTACCCGCGACGCCGCCGTCATCGCCGGCACTGCGTGGGTGGATGCCGTATTCCGCCAACTGGACCCACGGGTCGCCGTGCACTGGCAGGTGGCCGACGGCGAACGCGTCAGCCCCAACCAGGCACTGTTCCACCTGGAGGGGCCGGCGCGTTCGCTGCTCAGTGGCGAGCGCTCTGCCTTGAACTTCCTGCAGTTACTCTCCGGGGTCGCCACACGCGCCCGGTTCCTGGCGGATTTTGTCGCCAGCACCCAGGTCAAGCTGCTGGACACTCGAAAAACCCTGCCCGGCCTGCGCCTCGCGCAGAAGTACGCGGTGACCTGCGGTGGCTGCCACAACCACCGTATCGGTTTGTATGACGCCTTCCTGATCAAGGAAAACCACATCGCTGCCAGCGGCGGGATTGCCCAGGCCATCAGCGCCGCCCACAAGATCGCACCCGGCAAGCCGGTGGAAATTGAAGTGGAGAGCCTGGACGAACTGCGCGAAGCGCTGGCGGCGGGCGCCGACATCGTCATGCTCGATGAATTGAGCCTGGAAGACATGCGGGAAGCCGTGCGCCTGAACGGCGGCAAGGCCAAGCTGGAAGCCAGCGGCGGGATCAATGAAAGCACCCTGCTGCCTATCGCAGAGACGGGGGTGGACTACATCTCCATTGGTGCGATGACCAAGGATGTGAAGGCGGTGGATTTGTCGATGCGCCTCAGTATCTGAGCACCTTAACTGTAGGAGCGAGCT
Organism: Pseudomonas marginalis; assembly: GCF_900105325.1. NCBI lineage: Bacteria > Pseudomonadati > Pseudomonadota > Gammaproteobacteria > Pseudomonadales > Pseudomonadaceae > Pseudomonas > Pseudomonas marginalis. The sequence continues at coordinate 252,461 of NZ_FNSU01000001.1, read as the reverse complement.
TGCTCGCGAAAAACCTGAGAACGCCGCAGGGAACCAGGCAGCCCGCGTCATCGTTAGCGATTTTCGCGAGCAAGCTCGCTCCTACAAGCTGCGTCTAAACGACCAGGTCGTTCATCTCGCAGTATTCTTCCCATTCGACACCCAGCACCTCGGCCGCCTCTTTGTGCAAGGCCAGCCGCGCCGCTTCGAACTCTTCCGGCGTCGAGGTGTACTTGAGGGTCAGTTCCCAAGGCTGGAAGCCCTGGCTCTCGGCCTCGTCCTCAAACGCCCACTGGATCTGGTCGCGCTGATCATCGGCGCTCAGGTCCTTGATCTCTTCTTTAAGCTGCGGCGATTCCTCAAGGTATTTTTCGAGGGCTGCTTGATGCCGAACTTCCTGGGTCATTTCAGTCGTGGTCATGTCGTTCTCTTAGATCGAGGAATGGGGATGCATCTGGGTCATCAAGGTTGCGCAGATACAAAAGAGCCGGCACACGTGCCAACTCGTCTGGCCTTCAGAACCATTCTGGGATCATCTGAAAACATTGCCTTTGAAACAGTATTGCCTTTTTGCCCGAGACAGGAATCGAACCTGCGACCTTCGCGTTACGAGTGCGCTGCTCTACCAACTGAGCTACACGGGCGGTGGACTAAAGCTAGCACCGCATCGGGCGCCCGGCAACTTGCACCCTTCAACGAGCAATCACCCCCTGAGCCCAGAAGCGTGGTTGCAGGTAATTACCTTTGCGGTCCTGGTACTGCTGCTGGGCTTGTTGGAGGTGAGGCACATCGCGCACCGCGATAAATACCAACAGACCAACGGCCAACACACCCAAGGCTTTCCATAGGTTCCGCGCCAACGGCAGCACAGCGCTTGCTGGCACGCGCAACTCATGCAGCGCCATCAGCCAGCCCACCACCAGCGCCAACCAGACCTGGGAGTTGGGCATCACGATCACGCCATCGACCATGGCCTGCACCAGCGTCCCCACCAACGCCGCAAACAGGCACAAGCGCAGCAGGTCAACCCGCGCGGCGGACAGCGCTCGCTCGCGTAGCACAGCCAAGGTGGTCCAGCCGCCTCGCCATGCCAACACCGCCACGCACAGCGCCGAGGGTACACCCCACTCGCTGGCCCATTGCAGGATCGCCTGATGGGGATGAGCGGCAATCCTGTTGGCAATATCGGCAAAATGCATCGGTCCGTAACCAAGCCACGGTCGCTCGACGAGCATATGCCACGCCTGCCACCAGATCGGGCCCCGTCCCGACAGCGAAGTGGTGAGGCGATCCGCGGCATCACTGGTGAGTTCAATCCCCAGGTAATCCGCCAGCCCCGTGAATATCAGCCAATACAGTAACAGCCCAACCAACACCGCGACCAATTGCCAGCCCAGCCAGCGACGCCCCCATGGCCCAAGCAGCGCCAACACCACGCCCGCCACGCCCATGCCAAGCCAGGTACCCCGCGTACCGCCGCTGATTGCTATCAGCCACCAGACACACAGCAACGCAAACACCATCCCCCGCAAGGCGCGGGAGACATTGGGTATCAGCAAAGGCAGCGCCAGCAATGGCAAGGTAAATGTCTGAAACTGTCCGTAGAAACGCTTGTTGGAAAAGCCGGAGAGCAGTCGGTCAGGATCCAGCATGCGCTCGCCGCTGGTGAACGCCAGCGTACCGGCATACAGATACTGGAGCGACTTGATCAGGCACAGCAACACCACAACCAGGATCAGCACGCGATCCAGAGGCTCGCCGCCGTGACGACGAAGCAGGGCAAAGGCGACGGCAATCGCCGCGCAGCTGACAAACAGCGCCACTTCGGTAAGCGCCCATAGGGGCTGATGGGCCAGCGTCGACGACAGCAGGCCCAGCCCCACAACCAGCACCACGCCCCAGGCAGTGGGCCTGTCTACCCAGGGTTCAGTGGAGGTAACCGACAACCCATACAGCACCGCGCAAAACCCGATGGCAATTTGCATGACACGCTGTAGATCATGCCCGCCGAACGGTGCACAGATGCCGACACTCAACAGGCACACCGCTGCTACCAGGAAAACACCGCCTCGCTGCTGTACGGATAACACCATCGGCCACCTCTACTTCCCTGTGGATGGTTTAGCAGTTATGCGCCGTCGGCGCCGCAGCCCTTGCTGGCATATTTCGCTTCAGCGGTCGTCGCGCACTTCCAGCCGGCGGCGCTGCGGACCAGGGTGATGGTCTTGCCCAGCACCGGTGCCGGTGCGTCGAGTATTTCGCAGCTGATGGAGCCCGCCCCCGTGGCCACATCGCCTGCCACGTCGATCTTGCAGTTGGCCGTAGGGCTGGTGCCGCCGATCAAGGCCACGGTAGGTACGGTGCCCTGGTTCATGGTGTCTTCGTAACCAGCCTTCAACGCGGCAATTTCAGCCAGGCCGGCAGTGAACTTGGCCTTGGCCTGGTGGGTGGTGTACATGGGCAGGCCGATGGTGGCCAAAATGCCGATGATTGCCACGACGATCAACAACTCGATCAAGGTAAAGCCTTTCTGACGTATCACATTCACTCTCCAGAATAGAACTCATGACAAGGCGCGTCCTGCACCCCGTTTTTGCAACGGCGCCAGTGTACTCACCCGCAAGCGGCCAATCGCGCTCAAGACGCACATTCTGACATTTTTATCCCGCGCCATCGGCATGCCCGAATCCGTCACCTGACTAAGCTATAAATCTTCGACAGCCTGTATGCGGAACCGCGACATGGACAACGCTTCAACGACTTACGCCTGGGAAGGCATCAACCGCAAAGGGCGCAGGGTGTCCGGGCAAACCAAGGGGCACAACGCTGCCCTGGTCAAGGCACAACTGCGCCAGCAAGGGATCAGCCCCGGTCGTGTGCGCAAGCAATCCCCGCTGCCGCCAAGCCTCACCCCATCAGTCAAAGCGGCTGACATCACGCTGCTCACGCGCCAACTGGCGACGTTGCTGAAGGCTGGGGTTCCACTCCTGCAAGCCTTCGACATCATCAGCGAAGGCGTCGACAATCGCGCTGTGCGTGAGCAGGTGCTGGGACTTAAACAGGCGATCGCCGCCGGCAGCAGCCTGGCTGAGGCATTACGCAAACAACCGCGTTATTTCGATGAGTTGTACTGCAACCTGGTGGCCGCCGGCGAACAGGCCGGGGCGCTTGAGACACTGCTGGAAAGGGTGGCGATCCACCGGGAAAAGAGTGAACAGCTCAAGGCCAGGATCAAAAAGGCCATGACCTACCCCATTGCTGTCCTGGTGGTTGCCAGCCTGGTCACCGGCATACTGCTGGTCCACGTGGTACCGCAGTTCCAGGCCCTGTTCGCCGGAGTCGACGGCAAACTGCCGGCATTTACCTTGCACGTGATCGCCCTGTCGGCGTTCATGCAGCACGCATGGTGGATGCTGGTATTGGGCATAGTCGCGGGAGCCGCTGGGCTGCGCCAGGCCTATCGGGCTTCGTCGGGCTTTCGCTACTGGCTGGACACAGGTTTGTTGAAAGCGCCCCTGGCAGGCAAACTGCTGACAAAATCCGCCGTGGCCCGCTACGCCCGCACGCTCTCCACGACCTTCGCCGCCGGTGTTCCACTGGTCCAGGCATTGGATTCAGTCGCCGGCGCCGTGGGAAACGGCCCGTTCAAACAGGCAATCGAACATATGCGTCACGATGTATCCAACGGCATGCAACTGAATCAATCCATGGCCAACAGCGGCCTGTTTCCCGGCATGGCGATCCAACTGACGGCGATCGGCGAAGAGTCAGGCACCCTGGAACACATGCTGGAAAAGGTCGCCAACCACTATGAGGCTGACGTGGACAACCAGGTCGACAACCTCACCAGCCTGATGGAGCCATTGATCATGGTGGTGCTGGGGGGCATCGTCGGCGCGCTGGTCATCGCCATGTACCTGCCGGTCTTCCAGCTGGGGAGTGCATTTTGAGCCTGCTGTTGAACGAGCACCCATTGGCCTTTGTCACCATCGCGCTGGTACTGGGGCTGATCGTCGGCAGTTTCCTCAACGTGCTGGTCTGGCGCCTGCCAAAAATGCTCGAACGGGAATGGCGTGACCAGGCCCATGAAGTGCTCGGCTTGCCTGCCGAACCTGGCGGGCCGACCTACAACCTGATGCACCCCAACTCATGCTGCCCACACTGTGATCATCCAATCCGGCCGTGGGAAAATATCCCACTGCTCAGCTACCTGATGCTCAGGGGGCGCTGCGCCCATTGCCAGGGAGCCATCAGCCCCCGCTACCCTTTCACGGAACTCGCCTGTGGGTTGATCTCGGCCTGGGTTGCCTGGCATTTCGGCTTTGGCTGGCAGGCCGCAGCGGTGCTGGTGTTGAGTTGGGGGTTGCTGGCAATGAGCCTGATCGACGCAGACCACCAGTTGCTGCCTGATGTGCTGGTGCTGCCATTGCTGTGGCTGGGGCTGATCGTCAACAGCTTTGGATTACTGACGACATTACCCGACGCACTATGGGGCACCGTGATCGGCTACATGAGCCTGTGGAGCGTGTTCTGGCTGTTCAAGCTGGTCACCGGCAAAGACGGCATGGGCCACGGTGATTTCAAGTTGCTGGCCTTGCTCGGCGCCTGGGGCGGCTGGCAGATATTGCCGATGACACTGTTGATGTCGTCGCTGGTAGGGGTGTTTGTCGGGTTGATCCTGATGCGCCTGCGCAAGACCCTGGCGTCCACGCCGATGCCGTTTGGTCCGTATCTGGCAATTGCCGGCTGGATTGCATTGCTCTGGGGTGGTCAAATAACCGACTTCTATTTGCAGTCTGTCGGTTTCAGATGACCACTCCTGTTACAACACCTTGGATTCTCGGCCTCACCGGTGGCATCGGCAGCGGTAAAAGTGCGGCAGCCCAGCACTTTATCGACCTGGGCATTGACCTGGTGGACGCCGATCACGCCGCGCGCTGGGTGGTCGAACCCGGCCGGCCGGCGCTGGCCCGCATCGCCGAGCATTTTGGTGCTGGCGTATTGCAGCCCGACGGCCAGTTGGACCGCGCCGCGTTGCGCAAGCTGATCTTTGAGGTGCCCGAAGAGCGCCGCTGGCTGGAAGCCTTGCTGCACCCGTTGATTGGCGAGGAGCTTCGCGGTCACCTGGCTCGCGCCCGCTCGCCTTACGCGATCCTGGTGTCCCCGCTGCTGATCGAATCCGGCCAGTACAGCATGACCCAGCGCATCCTGGTGATCGACGTGCCGCAATCGCTGCAAATTCAGCGTACCCTGCAGCGCGACGGCATCAGCGAACAACAGGTTCAGGCAATTCTCAAGGCACAGTCCAGCCGTGAAGACCGCCTGAACCATGCCGATGACGTGCTGGTCAATGACCAGGATCTCGCCTGGCTGCACAGCGAGGTCGAGCGACTGCACCACTTTTACCTTACTTTGCGTGGAGGCCGATCATGAGCCAACCCTTGACCGTCGACTGCCCAACCTGCGGTGCACCCGTGGAATGGAATGCAGCCTACCCCAACCGGCCGTTCTGCTCGGACCGTTGCAAACTCATCGACCTGGGCGCGTGGGCCGCCGAGGAACACAAGATTCCCGTGGCGCCGGATGCCGAAGACGAGCTGTTTTCCGAAGACTTGCCGCCGCGCCACTAAGGCCGCATAAAGGCGTATTCCTGCTGGTCGTCGAGGTTTTCTGCGAGGTATTGCAGCTCGTCGGCCAGGTCTTCGAAACTGCGTACGCCCTTGCTCTGCTGCACCACCGCGCTGAGCATGGCGCGCAGGGTCAAGCCCGGGTCGAAACCGATTTCCTGTGCCGCATCCTGGCTTCTGCGCAACTCCTGCCGTGCCCACTCGTACACACTCATGATTCGTGCTCCCGCCTTGCCTAGGAAAATTTCGCAGAGCATGGGCCTGCTCGGCTGCGCGGGATTTGATCTGGGTCAACGCTGCGATTCGTCATCCTTCCAGGGCGCCGAGAGGTAGCGTGTGCGGTTGAATGTCTCCAGCCATTCCGGACAAAACACCACCAGGGCGCTGATCACCATGCCGTTGATAAAGGCTTCGGGGAAGATGATCAGCCACAGGTAGCCAACGAAATCCTCCAGCCATTCAGGCATGGCAAAACGACCGTCGAACCACAGCAACCCCAGCCCCAGCAGCAGGCAAAACAAGGCCGACAACGCGGCAGCAAAAAAACCGGAGCAGAAGATATACACGAAGGGATTGCGCGGCTGCGCTCGCTCGACCACAAGCGCACAGCCTTCGGTGATCAGCACCGGCAGCACGATCAGCAGCAGGCCGTTGACGCCAAGGGCTGCCAGGTCCTGGCGTCCAAGCAGCATTAACCCGAACTGGGCGGCAAAACCACCGACGATGGCCAGGGGCCAATCCAACAGCAGGGTTACGGCGGTCATACCGATAAAGTGTTAGGACACACCGGTGTCGAAATCCCGTCGTACCAGCCACAACATGAACAGTGCGAACACCGTACCGAACAACAAATGCTGGCGCCGCCGGTCGGCAAACAACTCCACCCATGGCGAGCGCAGGATCGCCCATAGCAGCACCGGTGCATACAACAGCCAGCCGATGCCGAGGGTTGTGGGCGCCAGCACTGCGGCACTGATCACGGCTTCACCTGCTCCAGGGCCTGGCGCAGTTCGGCAGCAGTGCCGTATTCATGTTGAGAAACCAACGTACCGTGATCCAACTGCAGCCACAGCACTTTATCCGCCGCCGCGGGATAACGCGGGGCGATACGTGCGTCACGGTCCAGCATGACGCGGTAGTTGTAGGATCGCATGGCCGGCACCGCAAACAATTTGGCGATCAGTCGAGGCATGCGCTGGATGTCAGCGACGAACACGGCATGCCGCGCTTCGAGGTAGCCTGCAGGTTGGCCTTGCAGCGCCGCGTCGACCAGCTTGGCCGCGTCCATGCTGCGCGCCACCAACAGAATCCGTGCCTGGTTATCGAGGGTATAGGCTTGGTCGAATTGATCGAGCAAGGTCCAGGGAGCGAGGCGTTCGCCCACTTCAACAGCCTGTGCCCATACCGGCAAAAGACTCAGCAACAGCACCACCAGACACTTCACTGCACGCTCCTCATTCGGGGGAATTACGCTTGAAAGGCCAGTCTACACCCTGGCTTTTGCAGCAGGACTTCCTGCGGTCATCATTTGGACGCTAAGCTGCAGGCATGGATGACTCAGATTATTTGCGCCTGCTCACCGTAGCAGCCGAACAAGCCAATGCGTTCCTGTCCAATGCCCGCAAATGGGAGCGTGAGCGTTGGGTCTGCCAGCGCCTGTTGCAAGGCTTGAATGTGCCCTACCGCGCCGAAGAGTTTCACCCCGCCGGGCAAGAACCGCCCGACGTGCTGTTTCGCGATGCCAGTTTCGAGGTGTTTTTCGTACTCGATGAAGGGCGCCGCCTGAACGACGAATGGCGTGACGAGCTGTTGCGTCGACGCAGTGCATTCTCCCTGAGCCAGCTGGTGCGGCGCGAAGCCAAGCCGCGGCGTATCCCCGCCCATGAATTCCTGCTGCGCCTGGCGCCCACGTTGCGCAAGAAGGCCCATAACTACAAAGAGCGCGGGATGGACCTGGGCGAATTGGATATCGTCGCGTTCACCAGCCTCAAGCGCGAAGTGCTCGACCTCAACAGCCACTTCCCCCCACCCACCGAATACTTGCGCCAGGGCTGGCGCTCGCTGTCGCTGGTGGGGCCGACATTTGCCCGGGTGCTGTTCGCCCACCCGGACGCGCCGGATTTCTTGCGCAACAACCTGGGGCGCAGCATAGTGTTCGATGTGGGCATCAGCCTCTGATCCCCCACTGTAACGTGGCGCCCTTTTGCAACGTCTACCTGACGAGGCCTTATATGACCAGCCGCCTGAACCCCGACGACCAACAGCATGTCGAAGAGTACCTGCAACTCTCCCAGAACCGAGTCGAGCGCAAGCCTTTCCGGCCGTGGCTGCTCCTTGGTGTGGTGCTGGTGGTGGTGATCGGGCTCGGCCTGCTCAGCCGCCTTTTGAGTTACCTGACGCTATGAGCTGCCTGGCGCTCGCGGGGGTAACTGCTCCGATTTCCTTTAGCCTTGCGAGATACCCCCATGACCCATCGTATTATTATCGTCGGCGGCGGCGCCGGCGGCCTGGAGTTGGCTACCCGCCTGGGTAAGACTCTGGGCAAGCGCGGCACCGCCAGCATCACGCTGGTGGACGCCAACCTCACCCATATCTGGAAGCCTTTGCTGCACGAAGTCGCTGCCGGCTCACTGAACTCCTCGGAAGACGAACTCAATTACGTCGCCCAGGCCAAATGGAACCACTTCGAGTTCCAACTGGGGCGCATGAGCGGGCTCGACCGCGAACAGAAGAAAATCCAGCTGGCCGCCACCCTCGACGAAGAAGGCCGCGAATTGGTGCCTGCACGCGTGCTGGGCTATGACAGCCTGGTGATTGCGGTAGGCAGCACCACCAACGATTTCGGCACCGAGGGCGCGGCGCAGCACTGCCTGTTCCTCGATACCCGCAAGCAGGCCGAGCGTTTCCACCAACAGCTGCTCAACCACTACCTGCGCGCCCATGCCGGGCAGACCGATGTGGTGGAAAAGATCAGCGTCGCCATCGTCGGTGCGGGTGCAACGGGCGTCGAACTGGCCGCAGAGTTGCATAACGCGGCCCACGAACTGGCGGCGTACGGCCTGGACCGCATCAAGCCGGAAAACATGCACATCACCCTGATCGAAGCCGGCCCTCGTGTACTGCCTGCCTTGCCGGAGCGGATTGGCGGGCCTGTGCATAAAACCCTGGAAAAGCTCGGGGTGACGGTGCTGACCAACTCAGCGGTCAGCGAAGTGACCGCCGACGCATTGATCACCAGCAGTGGCCAGGTGATTCCTGCCAGTCTCAAGGTGTGGGCCGCCGGGATTCGTGCCCCGGCTTTCCTCAAGGACATCGATGGCCTGGAAACCAATCGCATCAATCAACTGCAAGTGCTGCCGACGCTGCAAACCACCCGTGATGAAAACATCTTCGCCTTTGGCGACTGCGCCGCGTGCCCGCAACCGGGCACCGACCGCAATGTGCCGCCACGGGCCCAGGCCGCGCACCAACAGGCCTCGTTGCTGGCCAAGTCATTGAAACTGCGTATCGAGGGCAAGGACCTGCCGGCGTACAAGTACACCGACTATGGGTCGCTGATCTCGCTGTCGCGTTTCTCGGCGGTGGGTAACCTGATGGGCAACCTGACCGGAAGCGTGATGCTGGAAGGCTGGCTGGCGCGGATGTTCTATGTGTCGCTGTACCGCATGCACCAGATGGCACTGTATGGCTTCTTCCGCACGGCGATGCTGATGCTGGGCAGCAAGATTGGACGCGGGACTGAGCCGCGCCTGAAACTTCACTGACAACAGAGTCCCTGGTGGGACTCGGTCAATGTGGGAGGGGCTTGCTCCCTTCCACATTAGTATTGTGTTGGAGTTGAGATAATTTAAGGCAAAAAAAATCCCCGTATCTTTCGATACGAGGATTTTTAATATGGTCGGGGTAAGGGGATTCGAACTCCTGACATCCTGCTCCCAAAGCAGGCGCGCTACCGGACTGCGCTATACCCCGGTAAAAAAAAGGCGACCTTTCAGTCGCCTTCTTCGATCAGCGCTTTTGGCCTCTGATCTTAAGATTCGATTCCAGCGTTAACTGGTCTCAAAAATGGTGGGTCGTGTGGGATTCGAACCTACGACCAATTGGTTAAAAGACAATTGGTTCTAGTGCTTCAAAGCTCAGGATCGTGTTCGCTACACATAGCTATTTCCGTGGCCTCGCAGCCTCTAATGAACCCACATTAGAGGCTCCAAACCATGAAAATCACTGCGGTCGTTTCGACCAAGGGCGGCGTAGGCAAAACCACTATTGAGGCCAACCTCGGCGCATTCTGCGCGGACGCGGGCCTTCGCACACTCCTTATCGACCTGGATCCTGCTCAGCCCTCCCTTTCTTCGTATTACCAATTGGTAGATGAAGCCCAAGGCGGCATCTACGATCTGCTCGCGTTCAATATCACCGACTCAGCCAAGATCATATCCAGCACCGCGATTCCAAACCTGTCGTTGGTGATCTCCAATGACATCAACAACCAGCTGAACAGCCTCCTCCTGCAGGCTCCCGACGGACGGTTGCGCCTCGCCAACCTGATGCCCGCATTCAAAGATCATTTTGACTTGGTACTGATTGACACTCAGGGCGCCAGATCGGCCATGCTCGAAATGGTGGTCCTAGCCTCTGATTTGGTCATATCTCCACTTCCACCCAACATGCTCGCTGCACGGGAGTTCAGCCGGGGAACCATGCAGATGTTAGACGGCCTTCGCGCCTATGGGCGCCTGGGCATGAAAATTCCTCCCGTGCGGATCGTCGTCAACAACCTCGACCAAACCACCGACGCGCAGATGATCGAGCAGTCAGTACGGGAAATATTTCAGGACAATGACGAGATCAGCGTTCTGGAAAGCATCATCCCCACCGCTGTGGTCTTTCGTAGCGCTGCATCCCAGGGCCTCCCAGTACATCGCCTGGAATACCGGCAGCCTTCCAACCGCATATCCCCTGCAGCCCTTGTCGTCATCCGCCAATTGGCCATAGAGCTCTTTCCAGAATGGCGGGACCGTTTTGAGGCCATGACCGAGGAGAAGGTAGCAAAGTTGGTGAGGGAGGATCGTTGAAATGGCGAAGCCCTCCATCACCGATGCCCGCAGTATTACTGCCGATGTCATCCTAGAGGTTGGCAAGTACTACAGCGCTCAGCAATTGCGCAGCTTGCAAGCAAAGCTAAGTGGATCCGCACGAGAAATACGCTCCCTGACAAGCGGTAGCCACTTAGCAGGTCGAATAGGCGCTCAGTTGAGCTTTGAACAGCGTCAGCTTTTGCAGGACGCTGCGAAGCTTATTGAGTCCGTGAACTCGAACATAAAACACGCGAAGGAAAAGCGCGGCCGTGACGAAAGCCAAGCCAAGCAGCGTCAGCAAGCTCGATATGCCGAAGCCAAGCGTCTGGTAGCTGAAACATATCTAAAAACTTTTGTCTCTGAGCCAGCGGCTCTGGAGCCTCTCCTAGAAATTCTTCAAACAGCGCTGACGCTCAATCGTGCAGGGGTTATCAGTAATGGTTATTCCCCTAGGGAGTTCAATCTCAGGCTCCGTGATTACCTATCGCCAGACCGAACTCGAAAGCTAATTGGCTGGACCAGCCCAAATGCTTTTTGGATAAGCATCGTTCTCTCTGTGCGTAATGACTTTGTACAAGCTGTTGAGCAGGAGATTGCTTACGACGACGGCTCAAGTGTTCAGGATCGTCTTGATGCCTTGAAACAGAAGGTTGCGGATTGTCTTTCCCGGATTCACCTCTCTGCTGATGAAGAGGAAACACTGCGACTTTGGTCAGAGGCGCTCTCCCCCCGTAACCAACAGGAAGGGGGTGAATGATGGACAAGCAAAAAGTCCTCAGCAAGGTCGCCAAACTCATGGCGCTGGCCAAATCGCAAGGCGCTGCCCCCAACGAAGTGGAAATTGCACTTCGCCAAGCGCGCCATTTGATGAAGCAGTACAACCTCGAACATACCGAGGTTGTTGCTCATGCAATCGAAGAGGCCAGCGTGGGCACCAAGACCCGGCGTTCGCCGCAGGATTGGCTGCACAACCTGGCCACAATCTGCTCCCAAGCCTTCGACTGCAGCCACTTGGCGTATTTTCATCCGCTGGCAGGCTGGTCCTTCAAGTTTTTGGGGAAGGGTATTTCGCCCGAGCTGGCCGCTCACACCTATTCAACGCTGCATCACCAACTCGTAGCAGCCCGTCGAGCTCATGTTGCTCAGCAGAAACGCTGCCAACTCAAGACAAAGCGTCACCGGGGCCAACTCTTTGCCGAGGGTTGGCTGAATGCCGTCGCATCGAAAGTGAACCAGTTTGCAGGCGGGGTAGACGAAACCACGGCGCAGGAGATCCAGGCCTACCTGGAATTGCACCACCCTAACCTCAAGCAATTCATCATCAAACCCATCGAAGCCAAAGGTCACGACACTCGGTCTCTGCGAGCGGGATGGGACCAGGGCAAGCATGCCAGGCTACATCGTGGTGTTGGACAGCAGTCACGAGAAGCCCTTGGGCATGGGGGGAGCCAATGAGAACTCATTCGCTTTCACCTTTGGCCATAGCGGCGCTGGAACAAGCCCGATCCCAACTTGGGCTTGCCCCGGCTCATAAACACCATGTTTGGAGTGAGACTGAAGAGCGCATGCTCATTGCCCGCTATCCCGATGAACCGACTCAGGTCCTAGCCGCCGAATTGGGACTCAGCGTCTATCAGATCTATGCCAAAGCCAAACGGCTGGGATTGAGCAAAAGCTCCGAGTTTCTTCGCAGTAGTCTCTGTGGCCGGCTTGACGGCAAGTTGGGCGCTGAATTCCGCTTCTCCAAGGGTTCCGTCCCATGGAATAAGGGCCTTAAGGGGCTCCCCTCCTCTGGCCGTATGACTCAGACGCAGTTTAAGACGGGCAATAAACCGGGGAACTGGCTACCTATTGGCAGCTTGCGCACGACTCCTGACGGCTATCTCCAGAGAAAAATCACCGACACCGGTTACCCCCCTGTCGATTGGAAAGGCGTGCACGTGCTGCTCTGGGAAGAACACTTTGGCCCTGCCCCCACAACTCATTGCGTGTGCTTCAAGGATGAAAACAAATCCAACATCGCCATCGGCAATCTGGAACTGATCACCCGTGCGGAGCGCATGCGGCGCAACACCATCCATCGCTATCCAGAAGAGCTCAAATCCGCAATGCGAGCGATCAGCAAACTCAAGCGCACCATCCGGGAGGTTGCACATGAAGAACAAGATTGAAGATCTACGTAATCATCTGTTCGTCGCGATTGAGGGCCTCCTGGATCCAGACAAGCCTATGGAAATCGACCGGGCCAAAGCCGTCGCCGAGGTTGCTCAGGTCATGATCAATTCAGCGAAGGTTGAAGTCGACATGGTTAAAGCTCTGGGCGCAATCAACGGCACTGGTTTTATCCAGATCGGCGAGGAGTCCGGGAAATGAATCACCTTGACCTCTCACCGCCCTACTCCGTTGAGGCTGAACAAGGTGTGTTAGGTGGGCTACTGCTCGACAACAACACCTGGGATCTCGTCGCGGACAAACTGGATGCGTCTGACTTTTTTCGGCATGACCACCGGTTGCTGTTTCGGGCAATAGCCGGCCTTGCTGACAAGTCCGCTCCATTCGATATCGTCATCGTCTTCAACGCGCTGGAGGATCCAGACGAAGCCGGAGGGCTGAGCTACCTGGGCGAGCTGGCCAAGAATACGCCGTCTGTAGCCAACATTGAGCATTACGCATCCATCGTGCGTAATCGCTCCAGGCTCAGACAACTCATGTCTCTTGGCTACCAATGCTCTCGCGATGCCACGGATCCACTGGCCAACGCGGAAGATGTTCAAGAGACCATTGAACAACAACTGTTCGCGCTTGGCGAAGGCAAGAGCGCATCTGAATTCGTCGACATCAACCAGTGCCTGACTACTGTCGTCGAGCAAATTGACGAACATTTCAACGGCAATATCACCGTGACCGGCGTGCCTTCAGGCCTGGAAGATTTGGACGAGTTCACGTCGGGTTTTCAAGAAGCCGACCTGATCATTCTCGGTGCACGTCCATCGATGGGAAAAACGTCCCTAGCCTTGAACTTCATCGATACGGCTCTGCAGGCAAAGCTTGATCGTACGGTTCAAGTCTTCAGCATGGAAATGCCGGCCAAAGCACTGCTCTATCGGTTGATGGCAATTCTTGGCCATATCGATCTTGGGAAGCTATTGAAGGGCAAGCTCGATGACGAAGACTGGCCGAAGCTGACTGCAGCCGTTTCGCGTATCAATGCATACGGCGAGCGGCTGGTCATCGACGACTCATCAGCGCTCACACCTGCCGTTATCAGGGCCAAATCTCGTCGAGCAGCCCGTCGCTTCGGACACCCGAGCTTGATCCTGATCGATTACCTGCAGCTCATGCGCTGCCCAGGTCAGGAAAACAGGGCCAACGAAATCAGCGCTATATCCCAAAGCCTCAAGGCCCTGGCGAAGGAGATGAATTGCCCGGTGGTAGCGCTCTCCCAGCTCAACCGGGAGCTGGAGCGCCGCCCAAACAAACGTCCGATCAACGCAGACCTGCGTGATAGCGGCGCCATCGAACAGGACGCAGACCTGATCATATTCGTCTACCGGGACGAGGTGTACCACTCACAGACCGAACACAAAGGCATAGCCGAGATCATCATCGGCAAGGCTCGCAACGGTCCTACAGGCACCGTTCGCACGGCGTTCATAGCGCACCAAACCCGCTTTGCAAACCTCAGTGCCAGCAGTAGCTGGCAAGGAGCACACCTATGAGCCCCCTCGCTCCGGTTGCCGTCACCCATTGGTGCCGCAACTGCGATTCACATCATGTATTGCAGCAAGTCCAGCACTGCGTGCCTGCTCCAACCGCTCTGAATGGTGAAGTGGACATTCTGATTTGTCCCAGTTGCAACAGCTACGACATCGAGGAGATTCGGGAGGCGTCAGATGCACAGTAACGCTGCGCTTTTTCCAAGCATTCAAGCCGGTGAAGTCTTCGAAGCCTCTGCCGTGGTTCACGCCCACAAAACGGGCGTCAACCCAGTAGAACTTGATGCTCTAGCTCAAGCAGTCGGCCGTCTTACTCGTGACCACAGCACCGTGGTCCCAGTGAGCATGCGCGAGGACCTGCTGGAATTTCAGAAGCTCGGCTACGTCGAGCTGGCCGACACGCTCAGCGCAACCATCTCCGTTGAACTGCTGTGCGCAGGCGCCTTGTTATCAAGTTACTTCTGGTCGGTTTGGGTCCCCCGGCACCTCCAAAGCTGCTCACTGAAAGTGTCGGTCATGGCTCACCTGCAACACCCCGCGCCAGTGCAGCACTGCACCGTCGTGTTCCGCGTGCCTGGCTCGCGCGAGGCAACTCGTAATTTTCTGCATGAGCTCGGCAGCAAATTCCCGGGTGACCAGGCCGAAATCATCGCGATTCAGGCAGGGAACGTTTTAGCAGACAAGGACGCAGAGCTATGACGACCAACCTCATACGCGGAAAGCACGAGAACCTTCGCCACCTGGTGGAATTTGCCAGGGCCAATGGTTGGACTGTGTCGCGGACTCAAGGTGGCCACATCCAGTTTACTAAGCCCGGCCTTGGATCAATCTACACATCGTCGACCGCAAGCGATTACCGCGCGGCCCTCAACGCCAAAGCTCGCATGCGCCGCGCCGATCGAGCTCAAACCCAACACACTCAGGAGGCAATCTAATGCCTATCCGTCATTGTATTGTTCATCTGATCGACAAAAACCCCGACGGCACACCTGCAGTTCTCCACGCCCGCGACTCCGAGCTTGCCGAGTCGGCCGCCATCGAGAACATGCTTGCCGACCTCAACGAGAGCTACAACGCCAAACAAGGCAAGGCCTGGGGTTTCTTCCACGCCGAATCCGGCGCGCACCCGTTCAGCGGCTGGTTGAAGGAATATTTCGAGGGTGGCCGGGATTTCACCACGTTCAGCCGCACCGCCGTCGAACATCTGCAAAAACTGATGGAAGAGTCCAACCTCTCCACCGGCGGCCACGTGCTGTTTGCCCACTACCAGCAAGGCATGACCGACTACCTCGCCATCGCCCTGCTGCACCACAGCGAAGGCGTGGCGGTAACCGACGAGCTGGACGTCACCCCGTCGCGCCATCTGGACCTGGGCCAGTTGCACCTGGCAGCGCGTATCAACGTGTCCGAGTGGCAGAACAACAAGCAGTCCAAGCAGTACATCTCGTTTATCAAAGGCAAGAACGGCAAGAAGGTCTCGGAATACTTCCGCGACTTCATCGGCTGCCAGGAAGGCGTCGACGGCCCGGGCGAGACGCGCACCCTGCTCAAGGCCTTCAGCGACTTCGTCGAAAGCGAAGACCTGCCGGACGAATCCGCCCGCGAAAAAACCAAGACCCTGGTCGATTACGCCAGCAGCCAGGCCAAGCTCGGCGAGCCCATGGGCCTTGAAGAGCTGTCGGGCTTGATTGATGAAGATCGGCCCAAGGCGTTCTTCGATCACATCCGAAACAAGGACTACGGTCTGTCACCGGAAATCCCTATGGATAAACGCACTCTCAACCAATTCCGTCGGTTCACCGGCCGTGCCGAAGGCTTGTCCATCAGTTTTGAAGCGCACCTGCTAGGGGACAAGATTGAGTACGACGAGGCGTCCAGCACGTTAATCATCAAGGGGTTGCCCACCCAACTCACTGATCAGTTGAAACGTCGCTGAACACAAACCTTAAACCCAAGGCATCGGAGCCCACCATGAGCAACCAACCAAAACGTCAGCTGGAAGAAAAATTCGTCGTCCGACTTCCCGATGGGATGCGTGAACGGATCGCGCTGCGCGCGCGTGAAAACACCCGTTCAATGAACTCGGAAATTGTCCATCGCCTGGAGACTTCAGTCGAGCTTGAGGCGGCGCTTGATCGTGCACTAAAAATCATTGATCAACTTTTGGCAGCAGCACCAGCCTGTGAGCTGCCTGGAGCCAGAGTATGAAACAGTCTTTGGCTCAGACTATGAAAGAGAAACTGCAACAGCCAGCCTTTCAATCGAATTCGCCAGTAGCAGCGCGCATGAGCGATCCAATCGTCGATACCCCTATGCTGTTGACGCTCGATGAAACATTGCCGTATGACGAGAACCCACGGACAACTCGAAACCCGAAGTACGATGAAATTAAAGAGTCCATACGCAATCGAGGTCTCGACACTCCCCCTCCCGTCACGCGCAAACCTGGTGAGGAGAAGTACCGGATCCGGAACGGTGGCAACACGCGCCTGGCCATTCTAAACGAGCTGTACCGTGAGACCGGGGACGAGAAGTTCTTCAAGTTCCACTGCCTGTTCCGTCCATGGGACACCGTTCGTGGGGAGATCATCTCGCTCACCGGGCACCTGGCCGAAAACGATCTGCAGGGTCAACTCCTGTTCATTGAGCGGGCTATTGGCGTCGACAAGGCCAGAGCTTTGTATGAGGAGGAGTCTGGTGAGGCTATTTCTCAAAGTGAGCTTTCTCGACGTTTGAAAGCTGATGGCTACCCTGTTTCTCAACCTCACATCAGTCGGATGCAGGACACTCTTCGGTACTTATTGCCAGCAATTCCGGCAGTGCTATATTCCGGCCTCGGCGTTGATCGAATTTCTAAGCTTCTTGCACTGCGCAAGACAGCACTTCAGTGCTGGGAGCGCAATTATCAAGAACAAGGGCAGCACCTAGAGTTTGATACGATTTTTCAAGATGTCCTTTCCCAGTTTGAGGGAGACGCCGAGGAGTTTCTGTTCCAGCGCTTCCAGGACGAGCTGATTGATCAGCTCAAAAAGCCGTTAAATCTCGGTTACGAGAAAATACTGCTGGAAATCACTCAGAACCAGGACCAGTTACGCCGATCAACACCAGTACTTGAGATGCCTCAGCATCCTGTCTCGCAACTTGAGGGGTTGCCTCAGTCGAGTCCCCAAAACAATAGCATTGAGTCAAATCAGAACCCGTCACAATTACCATCAACTCATGTTTCTGAGGGCACGCCTAAGCCAACTTTGACCACGGCGAGCCCTCCCCATCCAGTTGGCCAACATAAGCTGGCCCCTCCCCCTCAAGAGCAAATGAGCCCGCAAGAGCGCCAAAAGCGCATTGATGGGCACATTGCAAGTCCAGTGAAAAGCTCCCCCAAAGTCGACAAGATGAAACGGGAGCTCGCTGCGCTTGATGGTGAAGTATTACCCGACTTTGCATCCAACGCCTTAGTGGCCATCCCTGTTCAAGCTGGTGGTCTCAACCCCATATCTGACCTTTGGTACATCGAGCGTGAAATCGACAATGCCATGACCCTGCGTCAGCACATCGCGCAATTGGCTCGTGAAATTGCCAGCTCGGTAAAAGCACCAGGTCAATTTATCGATATCGAAGGTGGCGTGGGTTTCAGCTATCGACACCCCGATGCGGAAGGAGAAGTGGAAATCACTGCTACAGCCCAGCATACGTTGACGCTTCTTCAGTCTTTAAGCGGTTCGGTGGCCATCGTTCTGAAAATGATTCAGGAGCAGCCAGATCTGCAGGTCGACGCTTTGACCGACTTCGAATTCGCAGCTGGGCTTGGGCAGCTCTTACTTGGCCAGCCTTATACGAAAGACAACCCCCCAGAGACTGAAGGCCGCCTCAGCGACGGCGCACTGGTGAAGCTCTTCCGAATAATTCGACTCGCAAGGCGTTTGATTGATTTAGAGGTCAAGTTAACTGCCGGCGATAGTGCGAACCAAGCCAGCTAAAACAGGACCACTACGAGGGGAGTCGTCATGTCCAAGATACCAATCAACGAAGCCATCCTGTCTCAGGTGCTTCATCACATGCGCAACGGCCAACTTCGGCGTTGCATCGAGATGGGTTTGGAGCCTGAAATCCTGGCCCAGCTCCAACAACCGTCAGTCCTGAGCTTATTGCTCAACACTCCAGTCTCTTGGTGCAACGTCACCATCGATGGAGAGATGGTGAAAAAACTGCTGATAGGGGCGCAGCGGTCCGATGAAGAAGTGCGCACGATCGAACGTGCGCTTCGACTAGGCGCGACCACTCAGATGCTGCAACAGTTCTTCGGGCTATCACCCCAGGACGTAGCCCTTCAACGCTTAATGATCGGTGTAACGGCACGTCGAGGCCGGTGGCGAGAATTCAGTGAGGAGATGGACGCTCACCTTTGGTACAGATGGACGCACCTGATGCAGGAACATCAGGTTGAGCTTGAAGACAGCCTCGCCTTGCTGGATATCGCCATGCTGGTCGCCGAAGAGCTCAACACCCCCCAGGACACCCATGCAGATGAAAGCTCCGAGAACCTCAGTCTAGCAATCATCTGGCATCGCATTCAGTCCTGGATAAAGGAGGGGCTTTATCCCCCTGCAACAAGCACGGGCCTCCCGAGAAAGCTACAGCTGGTGTCTTCTCATCGACTGGCTCAGCCTGCAGCGACACCGGCGGAAGGTGATCCCGTACTATGAGGTTGTCTCGGCTCCCATTGTCGACGCTTTTAGACTCGGCCTCGGGCCACCTTGAAGCTCACTTGCTTCAGAAAAAAGAGTCGGCGCCTCCGGGGATCGAAGGTTCTGCCCCCTACTCCGGAATCATATTCAGCGGGAACCCACACGAGACGGTGCCTCGCAGATTGCTTCTGGATGACCGACTGACCCCGCTTGAAAGAAACACCTGGCAGGTGTTCCGGCTACTGATCAATGACGACGGCCTTACGGCGTTCCCCACCTATGACCAACTACGGCCATATCTGGGCATGCAACCCGGCAGGCCAGCCTCGCGAGAAACCGTATCAAAAGCATTGGTCACTCTACGGCTTACACGCTGGCTTAGCCTGGGCCGCCGTGTGCGCAATGACCTGAGTGGACAAGTTCAAGGTAACGTCTACTTGCTTCATGACGAATCGGTCACACCAGCCGAAGCCATAGAATTCGATAAGGATTATTTACAGCTACTTGCGCAGTCCATGGAGCATCAGACCAAGGTGATCCGTGAAGTCGCGCAGATTGCCTGGAAAGAATTCGCTGCCGACCCAGACGTTGGTCAGCGCTTACCAAGCCGATTGGACGTCATCGAGTCTCGTTTGAACAGCCAGTCCTGGACAACGGCGCGCACGCCAATACCTCTAAAAGCGACTGAGTTCGGAGTCCGAACTCAGCAAAATACACCACAGTTGCCACTGAGTTCGGATGCCGAACTCAGTGGACACAGCGGCGAGCGAATCGCTTTTGAGCCGAGTTCGGATGCCGAACTCAGCCAAAAATCAATGGGTTCGGACTTAGTTCGGCATCCGAACTCATATAGTACGTATACAGATACACACAAAGATGTTTGTAAAAGCTCTGTACATGTACCGCTGACTTCGACCGACATGGCCGCCGATTTGCTCGATGCACTGCATCGGCTACCGGCTGATCAAAAACAGAGCGCGGTGGTGGCGCTGCAAAAAGTCCCAGAAGAGCTGAAGCCAGCGCTCATCAAACAATGGGTGCACCGCTGTGACTCAGGAGGGATACGAAACCCGCTGGGCTATTTGATGACACTTGTCGGCATGGCTGTCCGTGGAGACTTCAACAGCCACTGGGATCCTGATGACAAAGCAAGATCCAGCCCCTCACGCCAGGGAGCTGCAAATCCTCCATCCAATGCCACTCAACCGGCTAAAACGGTTGCAGAAACCCGCAGTCCTGAGTCGGTACAAACCGCTAGAAACACACTCAGCGGAATGTTGCATCTGCTCAGACCCAATCGGGGTACGCATCCATGATAACAACCCGGATAGTTAGCTCGGCCCCAATCTACTTGGCAGATCCAGGTATCAGCATGGACAGCAAGCCGAGCTATGCGGCCCGCATAGCTCGACAGAGTTCCAATATTGGCAGTGGCCAATCGAACTATGCATATCAGAGCTCCAATATCAGCAGTGGCCAATCGAACTATGCATATCAGAGCTCCAATATCAGCAGTGGCCAATCGAACTATGCATATTAGAGCTATGCGGCCCGCATAACTCGTCAGAGCTCCAATATCAGCAGTGGCCAATCGAACTATGCATATCAGAGCTATGCGGCCTGCATAGCTCGACAGAGTTCCAATATCGGCAGTGGCCAATCGAACTATGCATATCAGAGCTATGCGGCCCGCATCACTATGTCAGGACCCGTCATCGATAACTGCACTCAACCAAGCGGGCGGCCTGATCTCTCCATATATAAAGAAAAATCAACAAATCCCCTTCCATCGGGTAATGGATTTGTTGGTGCGCCTCTTATAGCCAGATTGCAGCATGGGCACGTCACTCCTCCCCTCAAGGAAAAACTGCACCATGGCTGATAATTTCCGGCTGAACATCGGTTCACTGCGTAGCGATGTGAAGCTCACCCTTCACACTCACCACGCCGCCCGTATCTGGATGGGACGTCCAAAAAACGATCTAAAAGTTGGCATCATCGGCTTGTCGGGTTTTTGTAGTGTCGTCAATCGCATGTCTCGCGGCGCCCAACAGGACGATCCGTACTCCGATTGGTGGATGATTCTTCTTGAAGAGAAAATCAACGATTCCAAGCAAGCACTGAAAACCATCGAAGAACGCTTGGATACTGCCATGGCCTCACTGCCCCCGGCCATCAGCATCAGCGAGAACCTTTCAATTCAGCCAGTCAGCCTCCCACTTTATATCTCCAACCCTCTCGGCTTTCAGGCCGTATTCCTGCTGACCAACTACGACGAAATAGTCAGGCGTATTTTACTGGCCCAGCATGTTGGCCTCGTAGGGCGCCATGATATGGAAACCTGGATAGATGAGGGGGCAGCGGTACTGAGGAGGCTTTTTGGACTGGCCCAGAACTACAAATACTCAGGTGCTGCACGCGATGACTTCGCCGCCAACAATGCCAAAGCTGATGCAGCCCGCAAAATGTACGAGCGTTATGGAGAACTGCCACAGGACATCCTGGAAGGCACCCGCCGTTCGAACTTCGCTCCACCCATCATTCGCGGCCAGCAACAAACCGAGGTGGAAGATCACTTCGATGAGGCCGAAGAGGGTTGAAGCACATGGGCCAGCAAAAATCCGACGATGGAGTACTGCAACAGACTGCCTTTCGGCCACTGCAACAGGATGCCTTTCAGCAACTGCAACAGGCTGCCTCACTAAAAGGCCTTTTAAAGCCTTTTAAAGGTAAGGGGGAGCTGACCCAATTTGCAGCGCTATGCCGAGATCAGGAGTCGGGTTTGAAAGCCCTTGCCCAGGGGGTACTGGAACAAGCCCGACGGTATCCGTTCACCTTGGTGCCTGTTCGGCTCACCGAGCAAAACACTCAAGCCGGGACGCAATTTCTGAGATGGCAACAGGTGACAGATCGCCGAATGGGCGTTGGGGTTTGGGCGGACATGATGGGCTCCCCCAGAACACCGGAATCCATGCTGCAGGACCTGTATGCGATGGAGCTTCAGCGGATCACGTTAAACATGCAGATGAGCTTGGTCCACTCCATCGCCAAACAGGCCGCCGAATGTGCAGAAAAAATGGGCCAGGCGGAGGCCGTGTACATGGCTCGCTTGCAGCAGCTAACCAAACCAATGCAACACCAATAACCTCGGAGAACACTCATGGGTACGCCAGTACAAGGCTGGGAAGGCAACATCGGCTCGACACCGGAGTTCAAAGAATTCCCCAACGGTAACAAGGATCCACGTCGACTCATGCGGATCAACGTCTACTTCGACAATTCGATTCCGGACGGTAAAGGCGGTTATGAAGACCGTGGCGGATTCTGGGCAAACGTCGAATGGTGGCACAAGGACGCGGAACACTATTCGCAGCTGTTTCAGAAAGGCATGCGCGTGATCGTTTCCGGCCGCGCCGTTATGGACCGCTGGGAGAACGACCAGGGCGAATTCGAAGCCCTGAAAATTCAGGCCAGCCGTATTGGCATGCTGCCACACCGCGTGACCATGGTGAATCTAGCGCCTTCACAGAGCCAGAACTCGCAACAGTCCAACGGACCAAAATCGCAGCAGCAGCCGGCACCAGGTCCTGATGAATATCCAGAATCTGATCCTCCGAACTTCTGAAAACCTGGGGCTTAATTTTCGGCCCCATTCGTGAGGCTGCCGGTGGTGGGGGATACGGCTCCTCGTTTCCCCTAACCTGTTTTTGGAACAGTTGCAAAGTCGCAGAGGCACCGATGGGTGAAGAATTGAGGGAACCAACCGGGTACGTTGTCGTAGTTGCAGAGCATCCGGTTTTAGGTCGTGTTTACTGGGCTTACTTCGATGAAAGTGAAGTGAATGCACCCGACTACTACGGGCTTACTTTGGATTTGAACCGCGCATCATGGGCCCCACTCGGCTGGCGCAAAGGTGAGCATCAGATGGGCAGACGTGAGGAGACCGACCTCGATTCCTGGCAAGCTCGCCGATTTCTTGACAAGCTACTCGATGGGTTTCGCCTGGATACGGAATACAGCGTCGACTTCGACGATGATGGAGAGATCACTGAACAGCTCTACGGTAGTCTAGAGTGCCTGCGCGTTCAAAGCGGGCAATCCACAGAGGCCTTTATAGAGTGGATTTGGAGCGCGGCTTGGTCGGACGAACCGGCCCCAAACTTGCCGGAACAACCAACCATTCAATCTGAAAAAATCGCGTAATCCGTGAATTTTTTGATTTAAATAACCCATATATCGGCAAACTTAAGCACTGATTTTCAATCTGTAGAATTTTTCGAACAAAATCAACTTATGTAGCTACTGCCTGTTTGATCAGCTCTTCGAGGACCGCCTCCGATGGCGTCAACCCATCCAGAATTAAAGCCAACAGATAGGCGGCAATTCAATAACCCCCACGCCGCTGTGCAAATTGCCGGTGCGGAGGCCGCCCGAAAAGGGCTACGGGTGTATGACTGCCCTTACCATCACCCCGCCATGCGCGCGTCGTGGCTAAAGGGCTTTGCCCAGGAACAGCAGCTATCGCTCGACCTCTAGCAGCTGAAAGCCCTTTCTTGCTCATTGAGCATTTCCCATTGAAGCCCTACCCCCCTGACGCGAGAGTCCCACTCTGGATAATTGAGAGGGCACCCCATGAAGCTATTAATCATCGAGGCACCAGGTAAGCTGAAAAAGCTCCAGCCAATGATGAAGAAGCTGCGCCCAGGCGAAGACTGGCAGGTGGTTGCCAGTGGTGGGCACATCCGGGACCTACCGGCCCGAGGGCAGGACGAAAACATGATCACCACCGGCGTACGCAAAAATTACACGCCGGTGTATGAGATCCTGGATAAAAGCACCAAGGCCGTGGGGAACATCAAGGCGGCAGCGAAACAAGCCACCGAAATCTACCTTGCAACAGACCCGGATCGTGAAGGCGAAAGCATCAGCTGGCATATCCAACAGGTGCTGGGCGTCAAGGACTACCAACGCATCACCTTCAACGAAATCACTCTGAAGCGTGTTGAAGAAGCCCTGGCCAACCCGCGCAAAATTGACCTGAACAGGGTCGCCTCGCAAGAGTGCCGGCGTGTACTGGACCGTCTGGTGGGTTACCTGGTGACACAGGAGCTTCGCCGCCTCATGGGCAAACCCACTTCTGCGGGACGAGTCCAATCACCGGCTGTCTACCTGGTGGTGTTGCGCGAGCGCGAGATTCGCACCTTCCGCGTCATCAATTACTTTGGTGTGCGGCTCAACTTCCAGGGACCTATGGGAGACTGGTACGCAGACTGGCAACCCGTGCCTGACTTCGCGACCAAGGATTTCCCCTACGTCCAGGACGGGAATCTGGCGCAGCTAGTTGCCAGCACACGCAATGTCGTTGTCGAATCCTGTGACGACCGCAAGGCCGAACGTAACCCTCCTGCGCCTTTCATCTCTTCCACGCTTCAGCAAGCGGCGAGCAACGCCTTGAAATGGGACCCGGATAAGACCATGCAGGTCGCCCAGCGGTTGTACGAGCAAGGCGTCATCACCTACCACCGGACGGACAACCCCAACGTTCCAGACGAAGCCATGGGGGATATTAGAACCGTGGCCAGATCTATCGGGGTGGAGGCTGTGGACGTGCGACGTACATTTAAGTCCGCCGAAGGTGCTCAGGAAGGCCACCCCGCAATTACACCGACGCATTGGGCTGATGCCAAGGCTGGTGAAAACGACGAGGAGCTCGCCCTGTACAAGTTGATATGGGTCCGGGCTCTTGCCAGCCAGCTTGAAGCAGCAGTGTTCGATGTGCGTACCGTAAAACTGCTCGCGGTTGGCCCAAATGGTAAGACGCTGCGATTCAATGCAACAGGTGAAACCCTCTTCCATCCCGGGTGGCGAAAACTGCTGAAAGGCGATGACACTGACGATGAGGAAGATGCAACAGCCAGCAACCCAGTGCCTGCACTCTCACCTAAACAGATTCTCGCTGTGCACAACGGAGAACTGCTGCAGAAGAAAACCCAGCCGCCTTCGCGCTACACGAAGGCCAGTTTGATCAAGGAAATGGAGCGCCGCGGTATTGGCCGTCCCAGTACGTTCGCCTCGATCTTGAAGAACATCACCAGCAAAGGCCTGATCGAGGAAAAAAGCCGCAAACTGGTACCGGCCCCACTTGGTGAGGAAACAATCGCCAAGCTGGAAGGTTTCTTCAGTTTTGTGGAGCTCGATTTTACGCGGGAGCTGGAGCGCGATTTGGACAAAATCGCCCAGGGCCAAGACACCTATGGAGCTGTAGTTGCGCGTCTGCATAGGCGACTGGAAGAGGAACTGTCCCAGCAGCGTGGAATGCCGAGTGTGCCCATGGCGTCCGCTCCACGCCCAGACGCTGCAGGTGGCGCTTTCAACTGTCCCAAATGCAAACAACCCCTCGCAAGGCGACAGAAGAAAGGGGACGGTGGATATGACTTTTGGGGGTGTACAGGCTTCAAATCGAATGGATGCAGGGTGAGTTATCCAAACTTGAATGGCAAACCAGATCTCAGTAAACCCAGAGGGGTGTGACTTCAGCCATTCCCGATATAAATGTAAGCGTCTGCCAAAGTCACCTTGTATGACTCAGAACGGTATAAGCAGTCCTTCAGAAAGCCGTAGGACGGCTGATAATCCATGGCCTGACCTCATCCGGCGTCATGAAAAGCCTCGTTTATCGCGTTGAGCAAAGTAGCCCTTATAGGCGCGTCACCCTCTCACCTACCAATCCTCAAATACCCGAAAGTCATTCTCTCGGGCATTTGAGCATCCGGTAAAAAAACTTGTAACTCAGTTCACCTTGAACCGTCCCACCAGCCCCTGCTGTTGCTCGGCCAAGCGGGCTAACTCGCGGCTGGTGACGGCGGTTTGTTCAGCACCGGCGCTGACCTGGATAACCAGAGTGTTGATGTCGTTTACGTTGCGGTGGATCTCCTCGGCAACCTGACTCTGTTGTTCTGCCGCCGAGGCGACCTGTATGTTGCTGTCGCTGATGGTCGCGATGCCCTCGGCTATTTCTTCTAGCAACTCCCCTGCGCGCACTACGTTGCTCGCGCCTTCTTGAGCCTTCCCTAGAGTTTCCTGCATGGAAGTGGCGGCACGGTCGGAGCCGGATTGCAGATTGGCGATCATCTTCTGGATACTGACGGTGGAATCCTGAGTCTTTTTGGCCAGATTCCGCACCTCATCGGCGACCACGGCAAATCCACGACCCTGCTCACCGGCACGGGCAGCCTCAATGGCAGCGTTCAAAGCTAGCAGATTGGTTTGCTCTGCTACACCACGAATCACATCCAAAACCGAGGAGATGGAATAGCTTTCACCCTTGAGCTCCTCAATGATTCGGGATGTTTGTTCGGCCTGAACCTCAAGCCCTTTGATCAAGCTGATGGTGTTCTCGATTTCAGCCTTGCCCTGCATAGTGCTGGCATTAACGCGCTGCGACATCTCTGCGGCGTCGGTAGTGCTGCGCGCCACGTCTTTGACCGTGGCGCTCATCTCGCTGATGGCAGTGACCACCTGATCGGTGCCTTGACGCTGCTGGACGACGTTATTGCTAGTTTGCAGGGCCACAGCCGAAGACTGCTCGGCGGCGGTCGCGACCTGCGCCGTGGCACTCCCGATCTCACGGATCACTTCACCGATCTGTATGGCCATGTTATCCAGGTTACGCGAGATCTCGCCAAACTCGTCTCTGCCGGTGTAACGGGTTCTGGCAGTTAGGTCACGCGTGGATAGCGAAATAAGGGTGCGGTTCACGTCGACCACAGCGATTTTGATATTGCGAATAATCACCGAAGCGAGCCACAGCACCGCAATCAACATCAGAATGACGGTGGCTATTGCGACATACAGACTGCGCTGGGCATCGGTACGCGCGACATTGGCTAGGCTCACGACCGTCTGGCCCAGTTCAGCCTCGACCTGAGCCATCATGTCGATACGGCTGGTGGAAAGGTTGAACCAGTCTTCGGGTTTGATATTAAGCGGATCGCCTAGAGGCGTATCAAATCCGAGTTTTTGCAGGCGAGCTACATCGACGGATGCGGGCTGTTGTAGAACCGCATCCAGCTTATTTTTGAACACGGCAGGAGCCCAGCGTTGAAAGGCCTCGAAATAGCCGGAGAACTCGCCCATGTTGCGGCTGAAACGTGACAACAGCGGCGCATCAAAACGGTTTTGGTTGAATGCCAGGCCAAGCAGTACACGCTCTCGACCAGAGCGCTCTTTCATGTCTACGAACTGATTGAGTGAACTCAGCCCACGCAGGATTTCCGGATCCTCAATGCTGGTTTCCAGTGAGTAAGAGAAGCCGATCAAATTTTTGATAAGATCGGTGAATCGGGTGCCGGACTCGCCGTTATTGATTGCGAGCGTGTCCACCTGCTGACGCAGTCCGGCCAAACCATCAATTGCGCGCAGCATCTTGTCAGGCGCGATAAGACCCTCGGTCGATTGCGCATGCATCGCGCTCACCGCACGGTCGGTTTCTTGGCGTAAGACTTTCAACTTGTCCTGCATCGTCTTACCACCGCTGCCCAGAAACACGCCGCTTGCGCCGCGCTCACGCTGGATAGTGGTTACTACGTCACTGAGTTTCTGCGCGGTGCCGGTAGCGGTGACCGCTCGGTTCATCTCGCTCAGTGTCTCTCGTTTGTCAGCTACAAAAATCCCGGCGAAGACCAGAAAGCCCAACAGGGGAAACATCAAAATAAGCAGTAGCTTTGTACTCAAAGGAGCATTTCTAAGCATGGCAGGCCTCAGGGCTTGAAGATGTTGTTTAAAGCTATCCAAGGCGAACGTTCTATGAAGTCGACGTCTGATAGAGCCCAGGATGGTTCAGTAGTAGCCTGCCGTAGCCAGTTTTTTCTCCGTTCGGAATGTTTCGGCTGAAACCAGCAAAGCTTTACCTGTACCCGTGTATCGATAGGGGCCTAGGTACCGAGTAGGTGGGATCTTTAGCTAGTACGAAGCGTTGACATGGCAAAGCGGACTGCGAAAAAAAAGGCCCTCATTGAGGGCCTTTGCGTCTGCTAACTGTAATTCACTTCGAAAGCCAAGACTCTACGACATCCGAACCATGCTCATTTTTCCAGGCTTTAAGCAGCTTGTGATTACCACCTTTGGTCTCAACGATCTCGCCCGAATGCGGGTTTTTGTAAACTTTCAACGAACGTGCCTTCCGAGTACCCTTCTCTGCAGGCGCAGACAACGGAGCCGATTTGCCACGCTTAGCAGCCGTAGGATCAAGCAGATTGATTACGTCACGCAGGCTGTAGCCGTACTCAGCCAGCAGACCGCGTAGTTTGCTCTCAAACTGCATCTCGGCCTGCAAGCCAGAATCGGATTTCATCGACTCAAGCGCAGCCAGTTGAGCAGCCAGATCTTGTTCGAGTTTGCGAAATTGTAAGCGTTCGGCGAACTCACCTGGCAACTGAGTGCGCCCTAAGGTTATGCATAACAAGTCTTATACCTATCCAAGCCGTTCTCATATGCTTGCGACTCGGGAAATATGCCAACTGAAAACGCTGGGATCTGTTCGCAATGCGAAGTACGGGATGCCAGACGGAGGCTACGTTGATTCAAGCTTTTATGGTTGATGTGGATGGTGTCGTCGTTGATGGTCGCCCCTCCGACGGTGAGGGCTGGGCTTCATCTCTTGAGGAAGATCTCGGGCTAGCAAGCTCAGATCTCCATAAGGCGCTCTTCGAGCCTTACTGGGATGCCATAGTTACAGGCAAGTTATGCCTAGAGGAGAGGCTTGAGTCAGTGCTGGCAGACATTGCTCCGAAACTTTCTCGGCATAGATTATTGAGTTATTGGTTTGAAAACGATGCTCGGCTCAACCTTGGGTTGCTGTCGGATCTGGCCCGTCATCGTCGTCGTGGTGTGAAAGTATTTCTCGCGTCCAATCAAGAACACCTACGCGCAAATTTTTTAATGAAATCGCTTGGTCTGGAGCACTACTGCGATGGCATCTTTTACTCGGCGGCGCTGTCTTGCCGAAAGCCAAGCCTTGATTTTTATAAAAAAATTACCGAACTGTCCGGATTTCTACCGGAAGAGTTACTCTTGATAGATGATACTCAAGCTAATGTTCAAGCCGCACGTGAGTCAGGGTGGAACGCTATTTATTGGACGAAGTCTAGCGACCTTGAAGCGCAGATTAGTGATCTACAAGTAATAGGCAAAGACACACAATGCCCCTCCACGGTATAGCGTGTTGAATAGAGACTGCTCTTAGCTACCTTGCTGTCGGGTAGCTAAGCAGGCGCCCAGCTATGTGGTAGCAGTCGCTCGATCTCGCTGGCCCGCTGCGTCGGCAGCTGCGTCAGCACATCCTTGAGATAAGCATACGGATCATGCCCGTTCATACGTGCCGACTGGATCAGGCTCATGATCGCCGCCGCCCGTTTGCCGCTGCGCAGCGACCCAGCAAACAACCAGTTCGACCGCCCAAGCGCCCACGGCCGGATCAAGTTCTCGATCTGGTTGTTGTCGATGGGCACAGCACCATCGTCCAGGTAGCGCGTCAGCGCTACCCAGCGTTTAAGGCTGTAATCCAGGGCCTTGGCCGTAGCAGAGCCCTCGGGCACAAGTTCGCGTTGGGCCAGCATCCACTCATGCAGTTTTTCAGCGATGGGCACCGCCGTTTCCTGGCGTAATCGCCAACGGTCTTCGTCGCTCATTTCCTTAGCGTGTCGCTCGACTTCGTACAGCCCGCCAATCGAGTGAAGCGCCTGCTCAGCCAACTGGCTTTTATTCGCGACGTGCAGGTCGAAGAACTTGCGGCGCGCGTGGGCCATGCAGCCGATTTCGGTGATGCCCAGCTCGAAGCTTGCCTTGTAGCCGGCAAAGTCGTCACAGACCAGCTTGCCGCTCCACGTGCCCAGGAAGTTACGCGCATGTTCGCCGGCACGGCTGGGGCTGAAGTCGTAGACCACGGCCTTGAGTGCCGAGAATGGCGTGCTGCTATAGGCCCAGACGTAAGCGCGGTGGGTTTTCTTCTCTCCTGGAGCCAGCATTTGTACCGGTGTTTCATCGGCGTGGACTACGCGCTGGGCCAGCACTGCTTCGCGCAGCGCATCGACCAGCGGCTGAAGCTGCACGCCGGTTTGACCCATCCACTGCGCTAGTGTCGAGCGCGGGATGGCAAGGCCGGCACGGCCGAAGATCTTTTCCTGTCGATAGAGCGGCAGGTGGTCGGCGAATTTGGCCACCATCACTTGCGCCAGCAGGCCGGCAGTGGGGATGCCCTTGTCGATCACCTGCGGCGGCACCGGGGCCTGGGTCAGTGTTTCGCACTGCCGGCAGGCCCATTTCCCACGAACGTGCTGTTCGACGGTGAACACGCCCGGCGTGTAGTCCAGCTTCTCGCTGACGTCTTCACCGATGCGCTGAAGCTGACAGCCGCAAGCGCACTGAGTGTTGTCCGGCTCGTGATGGATCACAGTGCGCGGGAACTGCGGCGGCAACGGCGCACGCTTGGGTTGCTGGCGTGGTTCTATCTGCGCGGGTGCGGGATGAAGTGCTTTTAAGTCGGCCTCGATGGCTTCGAGGTCTGTATTAAGCAGGTCATCGAGCAAGCTGCCTTGCGCCGGGCTGATCTGCTCGCTGCGCTTAGCAAACTTGTGTCGCTTGAGAATGGCGATTTCGTGGGTGAGCTGCTCGATGATCGTCTCATCACGATGGATCTTTCTGCCCATGGTGTCGACCTTGGACATCAGCTGCGCAGCCAGCGCGCGCAGTTGTTCAGGGGGCATTTGATCGAGATCGGGCGAGGAAGTCATGCCGTGGATTTTACCAAAGCAGTCCTCCGGTCACAGCTATAAGCCAGGTATTAGAGCAATGTAATTGCGCCGCCTGCACCTACTCGCTGCCAAGGCAATCCAAGTACCAGCGCCTGGAGTTGTTCGGGGTCGAGTTCGACCTCCGCGCCAAGATGGATGCCCGGCCAATGAAACTTGCCCTGATTCAAGCGTCGCGCCGCTAGCCAAATACCAACGCCGTCATGCACCAGCACCTTTATGCGGTTGGCCCGGCGGTTGGCAAAGAGGTAGGCGCAGTGCGGCTTCGCCGCACCGAACACGGCAACCACCCGGGCCAGTGCAGTGTCAGTGCCGGCTCGCATGTCCATGGGCTGGGTGGCGAGCCAGATGGAGTCGATACGAATCATTGGGCCAGGCCACGGATAAAACACGCGCAGCCGTCCGGATCTGAGGCTGGCCATTTTACGGTGACGGATTTATCGCCCAGAACCAGTGAGATGATCACCGTCTCTTCTGTTGCGCGCTTGGGTGCAGCTTGTACGGGGATGAAGGCCGGCAGAGTTGCGGGTGATTGATCCCGGTAAATCGGTAGCCACTTGCGGATCACGTTGGCGTTGATGCCGTGATGGATGGCTACGCTGGAAATCGTCGCTCCAGGTTGCAAGCATTCCTGGACGACCTGGGCTTTAAATGGTTTGGGGTAAGAGCTGCGTTGGCGCATGGAAATCCTGGCGATAAGGGTGATCGCGTCCGCTTAAAATACGCGGACACCATCGCCCTAAATACTGGAGTTCGGTAGGTGTGTTCGCCATCCGCTTACATATAAATCACCGTCAACGCCGTTACGCATTAACCCTGGAAGCCCGCCCGCCCTATACCTGACATTCCTCTGCGAAATCGCAGAGGAGGTCATGGGTGAGCGTACAGAAGAGACAATCGGTGTTGGGACTGCGCATCTTAGCGCCGAAGCTCCAGAAGTTCTCAGACCGGCAAATTGAAGTTGCCCAGACCTGGGCTTTGCATTTTAACGTACCGCCCTACCAACTGACCTCATTCATCGATACCTATCTGGGTTCAACCGCACACACGCGGTGCTGGTGCATCACCCTGCCTTCAACAAGTGATCAAACACGACCAGTTTTGGCCAGAATCGGCGACCACCTCCAGTACTTCGATGGTTATCAGGTGAAGGCCTGCAAAATCACCAGCAAGGACCGCGTCCACAAGAAAAAAACCACCGTATTGGTGGCCCAGCAGCTGCTGCTCAGGTTTGAAAAACGTTGGTATGCAGACGTTCTGCTGACCTCCTTCTGCAAGTCGGCTGGAGAAAGGGCGCAAGCCCTATCGATTGAAGATCTAGGAGGCTTTAATCGCAGAGGCTACGATTCGACGGTGAGCAACAATCGGTACTTCTCTCCTCGAAACCGTTTTTACCTGAAGCAGATTGGCAGCACGCTGAAGCAGTTTTGCCGGTGCCTGGAACAGGAATTACTGTTCGCCATCCGTTCAGCGCAATGCCCCTCCCCCAAGCTCTATAACTGGCTGGCTCAAGGCGACCGCAAACGCCGCATGCAGGCCCTGAAAGCCCAACCGGTACTGATTCCACTTCTGGTACTGGTTGATCAATGGCCGTGGCCGTGGGATGAGCAGCAGCAGGTATACATGACCTGCCCATGGGACGACCTTCAAGAATGCCGCCCAAACTGGAGCGGAGATGGCTCTTTGATCATCGCGCATGAGTGCCTAATCGGTCGCATTGCAGATGTAGGCCTTCCGCTTACCGACACGCTGGCGTGGCTGCTACAGACGCCGCGTACTGCAGTGCGCTACTTAGGGCAACAACGGGTATTCGATACCGGCAGTGCATTGACCCGTATCAATCGTGAGGGGCCTGAACGGCCCTGGCATCGACTGCTGCTAGGAGCTTCACTGGGCAATCGACGTCCCCTTAAAAAAGCGCACTGGATCACATTCTTCGCCTTGTTGGATAAAATTCCGTATCAACTGCGGGAGCAAACGCAGGACTGGAACAGGCTGCTGTCGGGGTGTCCAACTGATTGGTCGGATCCCAGTTGGTCCAAAATCGCCGACGACTTGCGAGACCTGAACGAGCTCTTCAACAACATAGATGAGAGCTACGGACCTAATGCCTGTGAAGCACTGCAAAAACTCAAAAGCTTCATTGGTACTGCCACCTATCACCAGATCGCCAGCTTGGTGGATGGCTTTCACCTCGCAATGATAGACATACGTGAAGCTCTTGATGCCGCAGATCCCCAAACCAAAACAGACTCTTTAACACCCTGGAGGACGCTGCTTAATTCAAACGACACACTTCTCGTAAGCCCGAATGGGCTGCAAATTGTCGAGCTGAAATGCCCAGCCGATCTTTATGAGGAACATCGAGCGCTGGGGCATTGCATTGATGGTTACGACTACAGCGCTTATCGGGGCAACTGCCGTCTTATGTCGGTTCGCGAAAACGGGAAATCGTTGGCCTCTGCCGAAATCCAAATGGATGAGAGCGCATGGGGCGAAACGCTAGCAAAATTGACTCCCAAACACCTGGTGACGATACAACTGAGAGGCCATAAAAATCGTACACCTAAGTCTGGATCCAGGGTTGACCGGGCCTATCAATGGTTTTGGGCAAAGATCAAATCGGGTGAACTCGCCATCAACCTGGAATGGCCAGACCAGACGCTATCCATGTCTCGCTATACAAATCGAAACCGGAAAAAAATGCATGCTCAAGCGTGCGCGAAATGGATCAACCTGCGCCTGAGCAAAACATGAGCCGTCCGCGCCTCATGAATCGCCGGCAGGACCTAGTCGAAAAGGTCATTTTTGACGGCTATGACTTCGGCATTTTGTTGCAGTACGTCGACGGAGCCAATCGGCTGTTTCTCGAACGTGATGGTTTCTACATCCGACGTGCCGAGCATCCCCAGCATCGCTATTGGCGCTTGCCTAAAGGCAAGTTGCTGGATGACCTGGATGTGCTCTTTCACCGTTTAATCGAGTTGTGCGAGAACCGCTTCAACGAAAGCTGGGAGACGTTTTCACATAAAATCACAGCCGCACAGAAAGTCCCAGATCGGCAGGCATTCACTTGGGGGCTGACCTTTCGAATCGCTCCGCTGGTTCATGGGGGGATCCTACTATCGGGTGACTACCACCCAGGCTTAGTGGCAGTTGCTCGGCGTATGCACGGCGTGTTCCTCGGGCACTCCAAATCATGGCGCATCGATGCCGGTGCGGAGTTGGTGCGAAGCAACCTGATTCTTGAACTTGGTGTGTCAGAGGATCAGTTCGAGATCCTGGACACCATGCAGGAACTGCTGACTGATGGATCCATTGTTCCTGCTGATGAAATCACGCGTATCAGTCTTGGAGGACCTCCCCAAGAACGTTCAGTACAAGCGACTGATGACAGCACCTCAACCGATGTGTATCTCGCGGCCGTGCCCTCCATCGAGCGCACCGAGTTCACCACCGAGCAAATCAATCAGGCCTTGGCTGGATATTCTTTACTGGACCATCAACCGGCGGGCATTCGGCACCTGTTACAGCGAACCAGCGCCTTACTCGCGGATGATATGGGGCTTGGCAAAACACGCCAGGCAATCATTGCAGCTGCTGTCAGAGCCTCTGATAGACCTATCTTGGTCATCACCTTGTCGACGTTGATCATCAACTGGCAACGCGAGATCCAGATGGTGTATCCCAACGCCACAATCGGTCAGCAGGTCTATGATCCATCTTCTCAGTGGATTATCACCAACTACGAACGCCTGGGCGATTTTGTCCTGCATGCAGGCCAATTTGAGGTAATGATCATCGATGAAGCTCACCGCCTGAAAGAGCCTACCGCTGCGTGGACACGTCATGGCTTCGATATTGCTGCCAAGGTGCCGAATCGATACCTGCTGACGGGTACCCCGGTACTCAATCGAGAATCAGAACTTCATACGCTGCTGCGCCTGTCCGGTCATCCTGTCGGAAAGCTGCCCCTTAAAGAGTTCTGCGAACAGTTCGCTGGCAGTCCGGATTTTCGCAAGAATCTTCGCGATGCGATTGGCGATTGGATGCTGCGTCGACGCAAGGATGTTTTACCAGGACTTAAAGGCAAACAGCGGCAAACGTTACCCGTTGAACTCACCATTGAAGAACGCAAGCAATACGATCAGATTCGCCTAGAAGATAGACCTAGCCTCGCCAGGCTGGGATCACTGCGTCAATTACTTGAGCAGGTGAAGGTTCGCGTCGTTATGGATCTGCTGTGCGAACTGGACGCGGAGGACAAAGTTATCTTGTTCTGTGAGTTCAAGGACACGGTAGGAACATTGCGCTCTCGGTGTGAGCAAGCAGAGTACGGGTGCGTTACGGTTGTCGGCAGTGACTCGGTAGGCAAGCGGCAGAAAGCGATCGACAAATTCCAAAGCGATCCTGACACCCGTGTATTTGCCGCTACGACATCTGCTGCTGGCACCGGCAACAACCTCACAGCCGCCAACTACGTCATGTTTTTGGGGCTGCCATGGACACCAGGATTGCAAGACCAGGCAGAGGACAGAGCCTATCGAAACGGTCAGTTGCGCATGGTCGTGGTGAAAATCCCGCTTGTGGAAAACACCATCGACCAGATGCTCTGGCAAATGCTGCTCGATAAGCGTCAGTTAACTCAGGATTTGATTGAACCGGACCTTGCTACAGCTAACAGGGCGGAGCTTTCGGCACATCTGTAATTGCTATATGATGGCACACCTACCGAATCGCAGTCCTGACTTCATTGAAGAGGCTATTAGGTCTATAATGGCAGCTAAGAAAGGCGTCAAGAGGAAGGAACCTATCCTCAAGAAAATTTCGCATACGGATATCATTCCTCAAAAAAAAGGTAATGGTCAGCTGCGAATCGAATACCTGATCAATGAGGCCACTGGTGAGGTTGTCACTTACAGCATGGCCTACATCAATGACTCAATCTGCTCCGTGGATAATGGCCGAGTCATCGGATTTGACAATGCACATGGCGAGCATCATAAACATGTCATGGGCCAATATATCCCCGTCGAGTTTGAGTCTTTTGCAAAAACCATGAAGCTGTTCGAAGACCAATGGCACCAACATCTGGCCAAGAGGAAAAGCAAATGAAGAAAATCATCAGGCACGAATCCCAAACGGATTTTTTCGCCCGTATGAATTCGCTTGCTCACCAGCTTGACCGTGGCGAGTCAGTAGACGCTTGCGAAAGTATCAGCTTTGAAGATGCTGATGAGATGAAAACGTACCAATCAGAACAGCATCGCCAGAAGGTGAAGGCATCTTTAAGCGTAATTCAGGGTGGCGGTGGAGAAAAACAGAAAACCAAGGGTGCGCTCAAGCTGGATTCGAAAGACTTTAAATTTCGTTCACTCGAGTTTCTTGACGCCTCTGTTTTTGAGCGCGTTGCTATGCAGGTATTAAAAGATTATACATTTGCATCAGCTCGCTTGAGAGGCGGCTTAATCGTTAAAGTCTCGCGTGTCGAGGCTGAAAAGACTCAGCCTAAATCACGACAGAAGTGAGTTTCCTCCTTATCAAGCCCACTCAAATGAGTGGGCTTTTTGTTACTTTAGATCGCTGGCAAAAATTACTGATGTGCTATCAGAATCAACATCAATAAATCCTCCCAAGCCGAATAATCTATTTACTGCTGCATCCTAGCTAGCTGCCTGCCACCGTGCCCTCCATCATCAAAGGGGGCCTCTCGGCACATGATCAGGCACGTCACCACGCTCTCGCTGCTCGCGTTAATCGCAAGTTGCACGACCCAAACGGCACAGACACCCAAGCCCGCTTTCGACAGCAGTCGCAATCCGGACATGTTGGCGCCAGACCTCTACCCTAGCGGCGCCGTACCTGAAAAAGAACCGGTAGTGCGCTATGGCCGCTACACCCTGGTCAGTACCTTGCCAGATTCTGGCCAACGTGACCTGATGGCCCAGATTATCGACATCAGCATCCCTGCCAACATGCACCCAAATGTGCACGATGCAATGCAATACGTAGTGGATCGATCAGGTTATACGCTTTGCTCGGCAGACACTGGGCACGTCAACATCCTTTACACCCGGCCACTGCCAGCAGCTCAGTACAAACTCGGCCCAATGACACTACGCAACACCCTACAAGTGCTCGCGGGTCCGGCCTGGCAGGTGAAGGTCGACGAGGTCAACCGTCAGGTTTGCTACGTGCTACGCCCTGGTTATCAGCTCCCTGACTCTTCACGGCCTGCATCGACGCAGGTTGCTCAACTCAATGCGCACTCCACAGCTCAAACCGTTGCCGCAACCACAGTCAGCAATGATTCAGCCGGCCAAGTAGTAATCGCCGCTGTACCGCAAACAACGCCATTCACAAAGAACACGACGGTCTCTGCATCTGTAACCAATACATCCTCCTCCAAACCGATGCCCTCTCCTGCTGTGATCCCCAAGGAGGGCGCAACGAAACAAACGCCTGCCTTGCCGGCGCCCAGTTCTGCCTCGAGCAAGTCCAGTAGTTCGAGTACCAAGTCCGCTGCAGCGTCGACTCCCGCGACTCCAGCCATCGCTGCACCCATTACGGTTACTCCAGCTATTGCAGCCACCGCCGCGGCCAAGCCGCTGGCCCAGATATGGACGGCTTCAACTGGATCATCACTTCGTCAAACCGTAGAAGGCTGGGCTGAAAAAGCGCACTGGCGACTGATCTGGCAGACCGATGATCTTGATTACCCAATTGACGCACCACTTCGATTCGAGGGCAGCTTCGAAGAGGCCATAAGAGAAATTTTCCCGCTTTATGACTCGGCCCCACGGTCCTTTGTGGTCGACGGCAGTTCATCACAGATGCTGATTTACATTGCAGAGAGGAAAAAATGATGACTGCGCGTCTCTGGATCCGAGGCACAGCAATATCGCTCATTGTGGCTCTAGTGTGTTCCTGCTCTGTTCAGCGAGTGAATGAGTCCGCCAGTCGCGCAGAAAATGATGCGGCGACCGCCTCGCAATACAGCCGGTTTCTGAGAAATCAGCAGCAAGAGCCCGCGCGCGCTACGGTGGTGTTCAGCGACAAACCCTGGGTCTCAAAACAACCGATGGTTACCAAGCGTGGGTTACCGCTGACCATGGATTGCGACATCACCTATCGCCCTGCTTATAACGTTGGAATCGCAGAGATTGCGCGTTACATCACCAGCGAGTGCGGCGTTCCCGTCATCGTAGCGCCTGATGCCATCGATCCAAGCGTCCTTACCAGTGCAACACAAGGGAACCAAGGCCCAACCGCTCCCCCGAGTATGAATCAACCCGACAACCTGTCCAACTTCATGCCTGCTGGTGTTATTGGCAACGTGCCGGGCAATGCACGCTCCATGAATATGGTCGGACAAATTGCTCCCAGCACATTCCCTATCAAGTACAGCGGCAAGCTGTCAGGACTGCTTAATCAATCGACCGCTCAGTTAGGCTTAGCGTGGAGCTATTCTTCCGACGACCGCAGCGTGCATATCACTTACTTCGACACCAAGACGTTCGATGTTTGGGCGTTTGGCGATGACCAGGTCATTGAAAGCACGGTGAAGTCGGGCTTGCTGACCTCATCTGGCAGTGGGAGCTCAGGTGGTGGTGGAGGATCTTCGTCATCAGGTGCGTCGGGTGAGTCCGGCAGTAACCAAAGCACCACTGTCTCAATCAAAACATCACTGATCGGGGATATCGAAAAGAACGTCAAGGCAATGCTGAGCCAGCAACCACCAGGTCGGATGTTCCTTTCTCGATCCACTGGCACCTTGACGGTGAGTGATCGTCCAGAGGTTCTTTCCAACGTTTCGAGATACTTGAACTCGATCAACCGCAGCATCACGCGCCAGGTTCTGTTCAATGTCAAAGTCTTTGAGGTGACCCTCTCTGACAAGGATCAAACAGGCCTGGATTGGTCGGCGGTTTACACCAATCTGAGCAGCAAGTGGGGCTTTTCCCTAAAAAATGCCACCACGGGAGTTAGCACCAATGCGGTCTCGAGCTCGTTCAATGTTTTAGATACTTCAAACTCTCCCTGGGCTGGTTCCAATCTGATTATTAAAGCCCTTTCCGAACAGTACCGCGTCTCAAATGTCCGGTCGCCCTCGGTCACAACTTTGAATTTACAGCCTGCCCCTATCCAGGTCGGGAACGTGCAAAGCTATATTGCATCGAGTTCCACAACCACAACGGCCTCCGTCGGATCGTCCACATCACTGACTCCCGCGACTATCACCAGCGGGTTCAACATGATGTTGCTACCTCGAATTATCGACCAGGACAACCTGCTGCTGATGATCACTTTGAGCATGAGCAGCAGACCCACCTTCACCCCCTTCACCAGCAACGGCTCCAGCGTTCAGACAGTCGATTACGACACCAGGAACCTCTCTCCCAAAGTTCGACTACGCAGCGGTCAAACACTGGTGTTGACCGGTTTCGAGGAGAACAGCGAAAACGCAACCAAGTCAGGTGTAGGTGACCCAGGGTTCTTCGGTTTAGGTGGCAGTCGAATTCGCAGCACAGACCATAACGTGCTGGTCGTGCTGATTACACCTGTTGTCGATAACGACTCCGCAAGCCCTAGCACCCTGAATTTACCGGCTGCCAATGATCCATGGGGTTCTTGCCCTAGCCCAGTACTGCATTGCGCAGGTTTTAAGGGGTAAGCCATGGTTTCGGAAGTGTCTAAAAGCCCGCGCTCTCCTCGCGTCCAGGTACTGCAGCACAGAGGAAAATCGTTTGTCACTGGTCTGCGCTGGCATCCGTTGGGCAGCGTCACCGGTCACATGAAAGAAGCGCGTCAATATGGGCGTGAACACCAGCTAGACATTGTAGCTATTCGTAGAACGCCGGCGATCATTCAGGCAGGTTTTGTAGCGCACAGTGACAGCGTCACCAAGGGCATGTATTCGCTTGCAGCGACCCTGGCTGGACAGTTGGGTGATTCGTGGATTGCGGCCTGGCAGACGGCCCCGGATCTTGACCAGTACGCCTTGGTTGCGGTGTACCAAGGTGGTGTGATTTCAGGCTGTGACATGATCGGTACAGGCGCCGAGGTGCGGCGCAGGGTCGTGCAACAACGCAGTCGCGGCATTCAATTCAGCCATGAGTACCTCCCTCCAGAGTTTGAAATGGGCGGGCATCCTCTGGACGTCGAGGATCTGCTCCAGCCCGAGAAACTCAAACGTGAATATCGACTTCGACCGCTCGTATTTGGACTCTCCAAGACCGAGCTGGTGCAGATCTCGATTCTTGCAGCGCTGATCGCAGTCGGCGTCATTGGCTGGGCGCAATGGCAGAGCCATCAGGAGCAAATAGCTAAGGAGGCAGCGTTCCAGGCTGAACAACAACGTCTAGCTGAGTTGGCCAGGCTGCAAAAAGAATCGGGTGTGGAGCAACCTCCCCAAGCACTTGAACATCCCTGGGCCAAACGTCCCTCTGTTGAAGACTTCTTGGAAGGTTGCAGCAACGTCATTTATCAGTTGCCCCTATCCATTCAGGGATGGCAGTTCACGAGTGCCATGTGCGACGGCACTCAGGTCCTGTCCTCTTACACACGTTCTGGCAATAGCACTGCCGACAAGCTGATACAGGCAACTCAAGGCCACTTTTCTGATCGGCCGGCCTTTTTTGACGAGGGTAACTCGGCGACGTTGAAGTCCGACATTTCCTTACCTGCCGCTGGTGATGAACCGCTTGAAGGAGCGATCGTGATGCTGGCAAACCTATCGTCTTGGCTGCATAGCTTCATGCAGACCCCCACCCTGAAAGAGATGCCGGTTGTTGTGCCCGTTCAACCAGCCATTCCTGGTCAGCCTGCTCCACCGCCGCCGCCACCTCCTCAATGGAAGCTATTCGAACTGCGTTACACCTCCGGGCTTACCCCACTGGACTCTTTATCCGGTGCGCCCAGTCAAGGCCTACGCCTGCGTGAAATCAAAACCCAATATCAGGCTGGCCACCTTGTCTGGTCAGTAATAGGTGACCTCTATGCGAAATAAGACGTTGCGCTTGTGGTGTTCAATCCTTGCCTTCGGAGCCCCCATTTGTTGGGCGAGCGAAAACACGCCATCCGGGGTAAACGTCGGCGAGTTGGCCATCATTCAAAGCCAGACGATTCTGTTGAACGCAAAGGCCGAGAAGGCCAAAGCCGAAAGATCCATCAACGGCGAAGACCAAACTGCGACGGCGCAGCCTTCGCCAATGATTTTTTCTCAAGGCTACCTCACGCCTCCGACTTCTGCCTCGGCCCGCAGCGCTGACTCACAGCCCGAGTTGCCTGTTGTAAAAGCCGTCTTCGGCTCAGCAAAGCGTCTACGCGCCACCCTTCTCTACAGCGGTGGGGTTGAGATTGACGCTGATACCTCCTCCAGGGAATTGCCTGGGGGGTATCGAGTGGCAATCCTCACCTTCGACAACGTGACGCTTGAGCGAAGCGGCAAGCGCTATCCCCTCGGTTTTTCCAATACTCCTCCAGTCGTCCCAGGCAACGCCAATAACCCCGCAGTCAGCAACACCGCGTCGGCCCCTGTGCTGCCTGGCTTAATCCCTGGCCAACGCTGAGAGACCAATGCTATGACGATCCCGACCGAAAATCCCCAGGCAACGGAAGTAGGCTCCGACGAGCCTGCTGTGGAAATTCTGATTTCGCACAAAAAGTTGCTGACCGCTACTGGAGGACCGTTTGAACTGAAACCCGAGTTGCGTCAACTGTGTGCGCTGACCAGCGATGGGATTCTGTATGTGTCTGCCCAACATCAAACGGATGCCTATGTCATGGCATTCGAGGATCAGTTGGAACACGAAAATCATCCTTTCAAAGTCAAGGTCTGCTCCATGAGCACGATCAAGGCTCTGTACCAAGCGAATGAGGATGTAAATGGTAAAACCCTGTCCACCGATACAAAACGCCAAGCCCAGGTAGTACAACTGCTGGGAGAGGCCCACCGGCGCAATGCGAGCGACGTTCATTTTGTCGTTGGCCACGACATCACTCGAGTTTTTTTTCGCATACACGGACTTTTGTGGGAGGCAGAGCAGCATCAGAGCCAGGTGGGCATGGAGCTCTGCTCATCCCTCTACAACAGCATGTGCGATGTAGCTAAGGACCACTATCAGCCGCAGGTGAGCCAGGACGCCAGGGTGAAACGAGCCTATGTCGAACAGCTTGGTCTGTTCGGCGCCCGGGTTGCCACCCGGCCGCTGGTTGACGGCCCCCTGATGGTTCTGCGTCTGCTGTACGACGACAAAACCAAAATGACATTTGAGGAGCTCGGTTTTCTTCCCCAGCAGATCGAGGCATTCAGCCGCATCCGAAGTTTGCCTTATGGGGTGAACCTGATTACTGGCCCCACAGGTTCCGGGAAGTCCAAGTCCCAACAAGTCAACCTCAACCTACTGCATGAAGAATGTGGTGGCACCAAACACATTTTGACCATGGAAGATCCGCCTGAATATCCAATCATGGCCAACCAGTCGCCACTGGGCCCTGGTGAAACCTGGAACGCAGGTATCACCAACACCATGCGGCTGGACCCCGACATTCTGATGTACGGGGAAATCCGGGATCTTGAATCAGCCCAAGCGGCGTTCCGTGGCGGAATGACCGGTCACTTGGTACTTTCGACGCTGCACACCAACAATGCCGTAGCCGGCCTGCAGCGTCTGATCGACATGGGGGTGGATCGCTACCTGGTCACTGACCCGGCCTTGATGACCAGCGTCGTGAATCAGTCTTTGCTGCCTGAGCTATGCCACCACTGCCGCATACCTGCATCTGCACATCTGGACCAGCTCAGCGCTGCGCTGACGCGGCGCTTGCACGACCTGCAGGCGATCGAGCTGATTTACCTGAAAGGCCCCGGGTGCCCACACTGCAAAGGTTTAGGCGTCGTTAGCCGCACCGCAGTTGCTGAAACACTCCTTACCGACCTCAAATTTATGCAGGTTTTCAATAAGCAAGGTGCAAGTGCAGCACGTCGCCACTGGGTCAAGGAAATGGGCGGCATCACCAAAACCGCCCACACCATCATGAAACTCAAGCAAGGCCTGGTAGATCCGCGCCACGCGGAAATGATGGTAGGCCCACTGGACTTTGATCGACAAACCTTGGAGCTCTCTCATGATGAGTGACGTCAGGGGGATGCTGAATCGTTGGGCAGAAGTCTTCTATGCCAAGCAGTTCGGCAAAAACGAGCGAATCCAATTCTACGAGAGCCTGATGGGCATCCTTGAGGATGGTGTGTCACTTGAGGACGCGCTGCACACGGTCGCCAGAGCTTTCAGCGATAACGGTCAGAAATTGCACCCCGTATCTCTAGCCTGCAGAGACATCGCGCAATCTGTAAAAGATGGGAAATCCCTTAGCATATCCTGCGAAGGCTGGGTTCCGTACGACGAGAACTCACTGATCGCCTCCGGTGAAGACACGGGCAACCTGGTGCAGGCTTGTCGTGACTGCGTGAGGATCATTGAAGTACGCCAACGGATCAGCAAACTCGTAGCCTCGGCCACCGTGTTCCCATCCGTTGTGTGGAGCGTCATGGCGGCGCTGCTGTATGTGATCGCCGCGTGGATGGTGCCCTCCATGACACGTCGGTCTAACCCCGAAGCTTGGACGGGTGTACCGGCGTTTCTCTACGCCCTATCGAATTTCGTGACCCACTACGGTCTGGTGACCTTGATCGCGGTCGTCGTCTTCATCTTCGTATCGATCATCACCCTGCCGGTGTTTTGCGGGCTTCAGATCACGGCCGCCAGCCCGTCATGGAAGCTGCAGTTGAACAAGTTGCTCCAGGTCTTGAGAGTCCGAGCAGAGCGCCTTCCCCCTTGGTCGGTCTACAAGGCACTTCAC
This sequence comes from Pseudomonas marginalis, assembly GCF_900105325.1. Lineage (NCBI taxonomy): Bacteria > Pseudomonadati > Pseudomonadota > Gammaproteobacteria > Pseudomonadales > Pseudomonadaceae > Pseudomonas > Pseudomonas marginalis. Next base: position 208,708 of record NZ_FNSU01000001.1, on the reverse strand, counting down.
GGTTCCATCTTTTTGCTCAACATGGCCGTGATGTTGCGCTCCGGCATCAACCAGCTCGACGCACTCACCTCTCTTCAGCGCAATGCTTCTCCCTGGCTGAAGGAGCGGCTGACGGCCATTCATTACGGCGTCAGCGCCGGCAAAAACTTCGGTACTGCGCTGAAGCTTGCGGGTCATCAATTTCCAGACCCCATGGCCATGCACTTTCTGGAAGTACTTGCCATACGCAAAGGTTTCGCCGAGTCGATGGAACGGTTTTCCAACCGCTGGCTGGAGCAAACCCTCCAGCGAGTCGAGGCAATCGCCAAGTCTCTCATCGGAGTGTCCTCCATGGCCATGGGGGTCATGATGATTCTGGTGGTGATCGGGATCTTCCAGCTGGCCGGCACTGTGACTGAAACGCTTTAACCCAAACTCAAATGAGGTACTGAAAATGCCAAAAAATATTCGCCAAAACCAAAGAGGTTTCCTTTCCCTGGACGGAATGTTCTGGCTGATGCTGATTGCGGTGGCGCTCGGCTTCATCGTCTTTATGGGGTACAGAACGTTCGGCAGCTCGGACGTCACCATCGAACAGAGCAACCTCGGTACGTTGCTTAGCAATACCAAAAGACTGAAAAGTACTACGGGTTACGCCACTGCCGGCACCAACCTGGCGCCCTCCTTAATCAACCTCGAAGCTACCGGCGGCATGAGCATCAACGGCAATGCCCTGTCCAACCGCTGGAACGGTGCCGTGACCGTAGTGAGCAACGGCATGACCTTTACGATCACCGAATCCAACCTCCCGAAAAATGCCTGTATCACCCTCGCCTCAAATATGGCCAAGGACAAACAGACGACGACGGCAATCAACGGTGGTACTGCCATTGCTGGAGAAATCACTGCAGTGGCAGCGGCGACAAGTTGCTCATCGGACGCCAGTACCATTGCCTGGACTTCGTATTAAGGAGCCCTGTGTGAGCGTGATCTCCGATGCTGAATTCGTCGACCTGTACCTAGGCGAGGGGTTTGCCGATGCCAAAGGTCTTCCTGGGCACGCGCGAAGAGTTGAAGCACCAGTCGAATGGCTTGCGGACCTCGAGCGCTTGCGGCTGCAGTGTCAGGAAAAGCACGCTGCTACCCAGGATCCTGAATTCGCTTTGATTGAAGATGGCGTAGTCCTCCGCGTAACCCAACTACTGGATTTGAACGGTAAACCAGTATTTGTCCTGAGCAAGTCATCGGTTCAGATCCGACCATTGGACATGCTAGGCCTGCCAGATTATCTGCAGGATGCACTGATGAGCGACTCTGTACGCGGCCTGATCTTCATCTGCGGAGAAATGGGCACAGGAAAGACTTCAAGCGCGGCCTCCCTTGTAAAAGCTCGCCTTGAGGCCTGGGGTGGAATTTGCGTGGCTGTAGAGGATCCCCCAGAACCCTATCTGAATGGTCGACACGGTGAAGGGCGCTGTATTCAAGTTCCAGTTTCTCGCCGTATGGGAGGCTACGAAGAGGCGTTGATCTTGGCGCTGCGCACAAGAGCTGACTTGCTGTTTGTCGGGGAAATTCGCGACAGCTCGACTGCGGCTCAAGTCATCCAGGCATCAATAAATGGTCATCTCATTATTTGTACAGGCCATGCTGGCAGCGTCACTCAAGGCATTGAAAGAATCTCGGCCTTGGCCCAGCCCTTGCTGAATAACGCCCGAGAGTTGCTTTCCAAAGGACTAGTAGCGGTCATTCACCAGTCTCTGTCTATGGGGACTGATGGGAGCCGTCGACTTACGTTGCAGAGTCTGCTTTTCACTGACCCTGACGGACCGGGCATTCGAGAAAAAGTCCATGCAGGGAAGATCTCCTTACTCGAACAAGACATCGCTCACCAATCATCTAGGAGCCTCTGGAATGACCAGTAAAAACAAACAGCGGGGTTTCTTGAGCCTGGATATGGCAATCGGATTGATCGTGTTTTCCGTCGTCGTCACCTTGGCGACAATATGGCAAATCAGGCAAATGGACGGTCAGGATTACCGCATTGCCGCAGATCAACAGAGAACCATCTCTGAAGCAGTGGCAAAATACATGAAGGACAATTTCAATGCCTTATTGAACAACGCTACAGCGACCGTACCAGCGCAAATTACCGTTCCGATGCTGATCAACACCAGCTATCTTCCTGCAGGTTTTAGCTCCACCAATACCTTCGGACAGACCATTCTCGGCCTGGCCCGGAAGCCTAATCCCAACCAACTGGAGGTGATCGTCGTCACCACAGGTGGGCAAACAATCCCAGAAATGGGCATTCGTGTCATCGCTGAAAATCTAGGCGGACCTGGTGGTTTCATTTCTTCAACCAACCCTAACATCGTTCAGGGTGTACGCGGGGGATGGCAGGTAGCGCTAAGTAATTACTCGATCAACCCTGGTCCAGGTCATACCGCCAGCGCATTGTTCCTGATGGATGGCCAACTCGCCAATGACTACCTATATCGCAACGCGGTGCCGGGACATCCCGAGCTCAACACCATGAACACCGACATCAGTTTAGGCGGCCACAATATCAACAATGCGGCTGCAATTACGGCCACCGGCAATGTGACCACAGGCGCTGACGTCAATGCTCGAAATGTGACAGCGACGAACACTGTATCCGCAGCAACTGCGAACGTCACTGGCGAGACCTACACAGGGGGCTGGTTCAGAACTCGAGGTGATACTGGCTGGTACAGCGAGAAATGGGGTGGAGGCATCTACCAGTCCGATTCTGACTGGGTGCGTGTCTATAACAACAAAGGGCTCTCTACAGGTGGGACAGTTGCTGCTGGACAGGTCACCTCTACCGGCACCGTTAGTGCCAACGGCCGTCTCTCGACCAATGAATTTCTATCGATCGGTGGCCAGGCGACAGAGGGAGAAGCGTGCAATGACAGCAGGCTCATCGCAAAAAATGCGGCGGGAATCCCACTTTCGTGCCAATCCGGGGTGTGGACTATCACCGGGGCAAAATTCAAAAACTACATCTCCGGCTCCTGCCAAGGTTACGGCGGATGGAATCCAAACGTTTGTGCTATTGCTGACTCAACTTGGACTATATGTACTCTCTCTGGTGCTGCGGCCGTTGGTCAAGACGAGTCCGGTCAAGTGTATCGGGACGGAGCTGGGAACTGGTTTCTATACGCGGTGAGAGCCGATTGGGCTGGGGTATTTTATTGGCAGTGCCTAAAATAGTGTTTGCACAAATACCTTTGCGTTTTGTTTGTTGACATTCATTTATATACGGTGAGATCTGGTCGTAAAACCAATTTTCCTATGCTGCTGACAGGTACTTGCTTGATGGACCACCTTGAGAATGGCACTGAATATAATGATCATCATCTGCAAGCATGGCTAAATTCTAGAAGCCGGATTTGCTCAAGCGCATTATGGGCTCCGGCCCTTAAGGGCTTAGAAGCTTTCGAGGTAGGAGATCACACCTATCGCCTTACCCCATTAGGATCAGGACGATATAGAGTTATATGCGTAAAAACTTCTGATATTATTTCAGCAGCCCACAAAGTAAGAAAGACCACTACCTTTGCAGGTCGACGCCCTTTGACACTTACGGCAATAATTGTAACTACCTGCATTATATTATATTACTCTTTACTTTTAGCTCGGCAAATACGAGCTTAGCTTTCGAACTCTAAGGGCCTGACTACTGTCGTCAACCGACTATAGTTCGAAGCAGCAAAATTTGTTGTAGCCCGACCTCGTATTTTCCCAAGACGATCTGGTTGAGCTTCGGTGACAATTACGTCTGACACTCTTGAGGCTCAGTCATGTCGCTAAATTGGGCAGTTCTCACAATCCTGCTGATCGCTGTGGGTTTGTTCAATCAACAGCAAAAGCAATCCGAACAAATTACAGACTATGCGACCATCGACTCTCTGAGTCGCAATTTGCTCGTCTATAGATCCGCAGCAGCTGAGTATGCGAAGGCAAACGCCGGGTATACAGGGACGCCGGCTGATGAAGCACTCAACCTGCCAGCATGGTTTTCAAAACCTCCAGGGGTTATGACCTACATATCTGCGGGACAAAGCTATACCTACTTTGCGGGTACGGCACCTCCAGGATTACCTGCAGCTTTGGTGGAGCGGACCCAGTCGATCACAGTAGGAGTGAACCGAGCAGGAGTGTTGATTTCGCCCAGGTCGGGACAAACAGACATCATTCTCCCCAACGTCATTCCTGAAGGCGCAGCCGTGGCAGTCAACTGACTTGATTAGCGTCTTTGTATCCGGTGCGAGGTTGCATATACCTCGGGCTCTCAACATAATGAACGCGACAAAGTTTCCACCCCGCTGGCTACTGGCGGTCATCAGTAGCGCCCGGTGATGCGGCTTGCCTCATTACCAACCCCAAAGCACGCATAGCTCCGGGAAGGGCGTGCGGACCTGGTTCAAGGCTCTCCCTGTGTCTCCCTGTTCAAGCCAGACACGCAGCCGTCTAACTCGTGAATTGCGAGTTCATAGGCACATAGAGCTTTGTCGAGGTTCGAAGCACCGTAGTCTAAGGGCCACACTGGTGTTGTGGCCCATTCTTTTTAAAGCTCACACAATGGGTAGCCTGATCATCTTGCAAAGGATGATCAGGCTACCCATTGGTAGCTGCTTTTCCCTGCCGGTGGCCCGCCGGCGAAACGCAGGGCTCCTTTTGTGCGCGGATGCGTGCCTTATGTTTGCTGGCCTCAACCACGATAATCGGCCAGGTGTAGAAAGTGAGACGTTCAGATCACAGCCCAGGGATCGATGACGCCTTAATCTCTCACAGGTGGTATTTTTTTCTGAAAGACGTTTCTTACTACAACCGAGGGTGACTGTTGACCCAGCTGCTCTCGGTAGCTTCTCCCGCTGAGTTAAACCTGTTTTTGCCCTCCCCGTAATTCCCCTCCCGCTTGACACATCACTATCTCCCTTCGATGATACAAACGTGCTTTGCTGACGTCGTCAGCATCATGCCCAGGCAGTTAGGATCTTGAAGACTGCGACACGATACATGTGTCTGATCCGCCCAAGACCGCTGAGCTTCTGGAAGCGCGGTCGGTCGACAACCGTCGATAGAAGCACCTTATGCAACTCACCTCGCGGGGAATCACTTCCCCGACAGGGTCAGTGCTTTCTCCGCATTCAACCTGCAGGAGAATCACTATGTCCAAACTTGCTTATGGCTTCGGTTTTGCGCTTGGCACCCTCACTCGACAGTTTCTGTATGCGGTGAAGAAAACCAGCTCTGCGCCTACAGCTATCCACCCCAAAGCAGTTCCGCTGCTGCCACCACCCTGCGTACCCGATCGCCTGGTGCGTGAAATGGATCACCTGCCAGCATTAGCTCGTAAAGGTGTTGATCTGAACCATTGGTACGCGGCAAATACACGAGTGGTCGAAAAACCCGCTCGCCGGTCTCGTAAGAAACCCATTGCGCGATCACTGACATCTGCAACTTGCTAAGCCGCTTATCCTCTCCCTGTAGGAAGCCTTCCCGTTGGGAAGGCTTCATTGGAGTTTTTACGGGAGGGGCTTGACAAGCGGCATTCGTATTTCCATGATCTGCACATGTATCGCTGACGTTGTCAGCAACATGCCCAAGTAGTCTGGATCCGAGAGACTACGATGCGGTTTACCGCATTGATCCATTCCCAAGATCGCCATAGCTTCCGGCAGCGCGGTCAGTCGACTAAGTCGATGGAAGCACCTTCCCCCACCCATGACGGGCCTACCCCGTCAGGGCAGGCCTCTCAATTTTTTGGAGGTCTGATGAAAACCGAACTGGCTCTCTACCAAGCGCTGATCTCGATCAACGTATCGGAACAGAAAGCTAATGCTGTCATTGAGGCTTTGGAGACCGACATGCTCACGCTACTCGCCACTAAAGCTGATATCACTGCTATTCGTGCTGAAATCGCTCAGCTCGAAGTAAGACTCACCATTCGCATGGGTGTCATGTTGTCAGCCACCACTGGTGTGCTGATTGCTGCCATGAAACTCTTGCACTAAGCAAACTCCTTAGCTCTACCACCCTCGCGGGGAATACTTTCCCCCAAGGGCGAAGTGTTTCTCCGCTTTCTGTTATTTCGAAATTGGAGAATCATCATGAGCACTACTCAAACCAACGAAGCCAAATTCTTCGACCTTCACACCACTGGTATCGGTTACCTCAACCGTATCCGTGAAGTGAAACCTCGCGGCAAAGGTAAGCCATTCATGGCTGTCACCGTTGCGGCGCTGCGCGGTTCTACAGATGAAGCCGAGTACTCCTACATCGACTGCAACATTGTCGGCGCCGAAGCTGAAAAGCTGATTCGTCGCAGCCAAGCGGCCGTTGAAGCAGGAAAGAAGGTCCTTGTGAGCTTCCGTATCGGCGATATCTGGACCGATGCTTTTACCTATGAGAAAGGCGATAAAAAGGGTCAACCTGGAGCAAGCCTCAAAGGACGACTTTTGTTTATCGGCTGGATCAAGGTAGACGGGCAAACCGTTTATGAAGCCAAGCCTCGTGAAGTTGAAACAGTTGCTGAACAAGGCGAAGCGCAATCTGAAGCACCACTCGAAAGCGAAGAAGCAATCGAGCCAGTTGCGGAGGAACAACCGGAGCCAACGCCTGCTAAACGGCAGCGTAAGGCATCTTGATTCACTCTGTTGCAAGGCACCCTTCGGGTGCCTTTCATCATCCGAAGGGAACACCGCCCTTCTGGGTACGGTGATTCTCATACATTGGAGACTCACCATGATGAACACGTTATTTACACAAGCTCTTGACATACGCGTTGCTTATGCAAAAGCAGTGATCTTTGAAAATAAGATTGATCAGATTATCTATGTGATCGAGGCTCATATCCTAGGCGCCGACGCATACCGCGCCGGCCTGCCCAACGTACCCGAGTTGTTCAAGACCGTTCCCTCGCTCAATCGAGCTTGGGATAAGGGAGTACACGCGGCCATTAATGGCAGAGTTTGTTCACGCTTGACTGAAGAAGAAGGGTTCCTGATAGCAGAAGAAGCGCAGCTACTCGCGCTTGGGCCTGACGAGGAGTGTCGAATGCTGCCTGACGGCAGTTCAGATCAAGTCTTGTTGGACGTGAGACTTGACCGAAATGAATCGTCACCCGGCGTTTTCTCCCTCGACTTCCGAGTCCAAGAGATACACATTTCTTGCCCATGTGACGACGAGTACTGACAGGATACAAAGCCTAAATCACCGTCTTAATACCCTATACACATCCAACGGGAAACCACCTCCCGTATGGGCCAGGTGGTTTTCACACCTGGAGTCGACCATGAAAAAACTTTCTCACCTAGTATCGCCTGATTTGCTCAAGCTACCGGTCGTGTTGACCCCTAGGGCCTGGCAAGAAGCGGTACATATTGAAAACCAACAGGATGCCTCTGTTATCAGTCAGCGACTGGGCGATGTTGTGCTGGAGGCCTACCGAGAGCTGCATTTGCAACCTGACAGCGACCTGATCCATTTCGGCCTCTATCGCCTGCTGCCTGACGGCAACAGCTCAGATCGAGTCTGGTTGGACTTGAAACTTGACCGAATTGAATCGCCACCTGGCGTTTTCTACCTCTATATCTCACTCAAAGAAGAAATGCACACTTCTTGCCCATAACCGCTTCGGCATTCACAGCACTCCCCCAAGCCCGACATTTGTCGGGCTTTTTTCATTCATAGCAGTGTGGAGCTGCACATGATCAACATCCCAGGCCAACTGGCCATCCGTACCATCAGCGGCCGTAACGGCGACTTCAACGTAGGACGACTTTCAACTTCAATCGGTGAGTTCGTCATCAAAGACGCGCTCCTCGATCAGTACAATGAGGGTAAATACCGAGGCGATTTCCTGATCACAGAAATTCGCCCTTCGTACTACTCGACATCGGGTCGGCTAGTCGTCGAGATTCGTGCAAAACTCGAAAGCATGAGCTTGGACGATGTGGATAAGTTGACAGCGGAAGACGCTGCCACGCTCTCTGCGAGTGAGCCCGACCCCATTGATGAAGAGACCTCTTCAGCGCCGCCAAGGCCTCTCCAACAACGTAAAAAGCTGGCGTCGCCCAAGGGAGCAAACGGCGCTGCCGAACCATCTGCAGCAGAGAATGCCCCCTTTGGGATGCCTCTGCCGAACATGACCAGCAGCGCAGAACAAGATGCCGACCTGTTCGGCACAATCTGGCCTCTGGGCGATACCGTCAAGCTTGACACCACCGTTGATCGTCACCGCTTACGTCAGCAATGCACTCGCTTGGGCGAGCTCGGCTACGTGCTGGATTTCAAACTACAAGTCTGGACGATCTCCAATTTCTGATTGTTCCAACACCCACCCTTGAGGGGCTCCCTCATGGGCGCTCCTTCGCATTTACGGAGCATTACATGAACCCAATTTTCAGCAACCTGACCGCTGCAGTTCTGAACAATATCGACGATCAACTTGCCAACAACGAAGTATCGAAGGATGAGGAACTGTGGGATTTTTTCATAGAAGAGCTCGACATGACGGCCGAACAAGCCGATGCCGCCGTGGCACTTCGCCCCAAATACCTGGGGCAAATTTTCCTAACAGGCCATAGCCCTCTGTTTCGAAACGATACGGTTTCGTTTGATCCAAACGACAAAAAGCTCAAATCAGACGACCCGCTGCTTCCTGAGTAACAACACTAACTGCTAACACCCCAGAGGGGCTCACCGCCCCTCGGGGCGGGTTCCCCTCCACGATGGAGGTTCACATGCCCAGCCCTACCCCGCTCTTCCCAATAGAGGAGTGCAATGACCTATTTGTCGATGCTTGCGCGTGCGATGAACAACGCAACCTAGTGTTTCTCTCTGCATGGGGCCGCGACACGGCGCTGCAGGAGTTCCTGGCCAGGCTGACCCTCGGCGCTGCCGAGGATGGTCTGACCCAGTTTCACATTGTCGTAGATGATCGAAGTCTTCCGGTCTTTCCCAACATCGATCTGTTGGAAAAACGCACCACGCGACAACTGCGCGGGACGTTATTCGGCAGCTTGATTCACCTCTGGTTGTTCGACCGACGCTGCGTGCAGCCGGATCGGGCGAACCACTTCGCCTACGCCCTTCTTGAGAACGGGCAGTCACCTGTTCAAAGGCTTTGGCCGCTGATCCAGGAAACCTGTCCATTACCACTGCTGCCGCATTGGCAAAAGCCGGTGATGGACTTACTCACTCAACACGACATGTTGCAGCTCCTGCCCGGATCGTCAGGCGGAGTTGCGGCATGGCGTTTGTCGTTGCAACTCGACGTACTCGAACCTGCCTTGGGCGATCTCATTCGCCAAGGGCAACTCTCAACCTATGCTCAGTTTTGAGCGTTGATCCAGGAGCCTCACTATGGCCTTGATGTTCCCACGCTTGGCGCGCAACTTCGCTCGCAATGGCTACTACCCTACAGACGAAACCACGCTGGAACTCACCCTTCAAGCGTTGGCACCATCTTCAACTGGCAAGATGCGGATCTTCGATCCTTGTGCAGGCGAAGGTGTTGCCCTTGCTGAAACTGCTCACGTCCTCGGCCGTGACCGCGTCGAAACCTACGCAGTCGAGTACGACCAGGAACGTGCCAACCACTGCAAGACACTGCTGGATCGCGTGCTGCATAGCGATCTAATGGACACTATGATCAGCCGCCAGGCCTTTGGCTTGCTGTGGCTCAACCCGCCCTACGGTGACCTGGTCGCTGACCATGCAGGTGCCTCACAATACCAAGGTAAAGGCCGTCGACGCCTGGAGAAGATGTTCTATCAACGAACACTTCCTTTGCTGCAGTACGGTGGGGTCCTGGTGCTCATTGTTCCGCACTACGTGCTAGACGACGAGCTGTGCAGTTGGCTTTGCAATCACTTCACTGAACTGCGGATCTATAACGCCGCTGATCCAACATTCAAGCAGGTGGTGATCTTCGGTATTCGTATTCGACGCCAGGATCTAGCTCGACCACAAGAGGTCAAATACGTACGCGCACGCCTTCAGGCGATCGGCGCCGGCACATTGAGTGCGGAAGCGTTACCAATCAGTTGGACGTGGGAGCCCTACAGGGTCCTCCCAGCATCCACTGACCTGGAACACTTCTACCGTATCAGCCTTGAACCCGAACAGCTCAGCGAAGAGGTCAAAAGACTTCGTGGCATGTGGCCGGACTTCACACTGCACTTTGGGCAAAGCGGCGCACAGCCAAGACCGCCCGTAAGGAAACTTTCGCGTTGGCACTTAGCTTTGGCCTTGGCTGCCGGCGCGATTTCCGGCGTGGTGACATCCAAAACCGGTCGCGTATTGGCACTCAAGGGCGACACCTACAAAGATAAGGTCCGCAAGACCGAGTTCACTGAAGACCAGGACGGCAACGTCTCAGAGGTGAGGATCCTGACAGATCGTTTCGTGCCCATTATTCGGGCATGGGATATGACGCCAGACTCTACAAACCTCGGAAAGGTCATCACCATCAGCTCATCGGCGGATCCACAGCCTGAGCCTGACGAACCAGTAGCAGCGCCTGCCCCTAATAACCAACCAAAGGTCATATTTGATCCTGGCCGCGTGTTACTTACCCAATCAGTGCAACACCTCATGGAGCACGGATACCTCGACCCTACCCTTTACCTCCGGCGACATTTCTCCGGCGACTGGGGTGAACTGCCCGACGAAGACAGGAACAGCAACCAACGCGCCCTGACCACCAGGGAGCGGTTGTTCTCCAGCTACAACGTAGACGTCGGCGATGAAACACGGTTGTGGATCATCACCGAAGCTGACCGGAGTGCTACTACCGTGTTGCTGCCATCGGACTACTGACCTATCACGTCAAGCTGACCACTCATCAACCAACCCGCAGGGTATTCACCATACCCGTCGGGGTGTCGTGCATGCCCTGTTTCATTCCTATTGGAGAAACAATCATGAACGACATGTCCCAAGTCCCTGTAGCAGCCTTGGCCATCGGCCTGACCGAATTCATCTACGAGTTCGGTGATGAGTTGCTGGAATCTCTAAACCGCTCTAACCCACCGGTTTATGCCGGCAACGCCAACGAAGCTCGTCATCGGGTGATGAACGCACTGAAACGCCAACCTTTCCCAGCGCAAGCTGAGGTAGTTCAGGCCGTTGCCGCTCTACTGCTGGACCGCAATGAAGAGGCAGCCGTTATCAATGCAGAAATGGGCACTGGTAAAACCATGATGGCCATTGCTGTAGCGGCCGTCATGCACGGCGCCGGCTACCGCCGCACCATGGTCGTTTCGCCTCCTCACCTAGTCTACAAATGGCGGCGAGAGATCCTCGAAACCATCCCAGACGCACGCGTTTGGGTACTCAACGGACCCGATACCCTGGCCAAGCTGCTCAAGCTGCGTGAGCAACAGGGAGATCCATACGATGGGCGGCAAGAGTTCTTCATTCTCGGACGCGTGCGTATGCGCATGGGGTTTCACTGGCGGTCGGTATGTTGGCCACGTCGCGCCCGCGGCGGACACAACCTTGCAGGATGCCCAGACTGCGGACGTCTTTTGGAGGATCCAGAAGGCAACCTGAGTACCATAGAAGAGTTTTACCGAGAGGAACGCCGTCGAAGCTGCCCTCATTGCCAAGGCCCGCTCTGGACGTTAACGCGCCCAGGAAAAGCTGAGAACGGAACTCGTCACGCGACCATCCTAAAATCGATGTGTCGGATTCCGACCATCGGACCAGTACGTGCGGAAAGATTGCTGAATGACTTCGGGGAAGACTTCCTCGCCTCGATGCTGGTCGACAACGTCAGCGAATTCATCAACCTAATGGACGCACAGGGCAACTTTATCTTCAGCGACCGCCAGGCCAAGCGCATGGAGCGAGCTATGGCCAACATTGAGTTCGGCTTTGGCGAAGGCGGTTACCAACCCACGGAGTTCATCAAACGCGTGCGACGTGAAGTCGCCTGAGTAATTGTTCCAACGGGGGCAACCCCGACGAGGAACCTGATGTTCCGTCATCAGTAGCCTACCGGCACATGCAGGACTGGTAACAGATCTGTGTGAAGCTGCCGGGACAATGTAGCTGGGCCTTCGGGCCGCGCCAATGCCGCGAGGCAAAGCGTTACCTGCGAGCATCAATGCGGGTACGGCGCTAGGCTGGGTGGTATGACCAACGCAAGTGAACTGCTGATAAACACCGTTATGAACAACAAGCCAAAGATGCTGACAGGCTTGAACCAAAAGGTATGCGGTCGGCTGCCCTTTATTCGTTTTGGGGGCACACGGACATCATGACCGCCGGTGGAAAGGCAGGGTCTAACCCATCTCGTTACTCAAGCGAAACACGGTAAGCCCGTATCTCTGCCCTTCGGGGCAGGCAGACCGTAAGGAATGCTGTTGGAGGTGCGGGTAGAGGAATGTGGAGAAAGCGAATGCTGTCCTGTAATCGGGCGGATAGGGGTTGAGCCGCAAGGCGACATCACCCCACGCGAAAGCGGGCAGACTTCCACTTGGTCTTTCTCTACGAGAGAGTTTGTCTAACCTTCTTTAAGAGGGAATTGCAGATGACTACGCAAGAAATTTCTTGCGCGGGTGCGCCCTCACACGAATCGGTCAACTGGCACAGCATCGACTGGGCCAGGTGTCACCGTGAAGTGCGAAGGCTCCAAGCGCGTATCGTAAAGGCGACTCGGGAAGGGAAACACGGCAAGGTGAAAGCCTTGCAGTGGATTCTGACCCACTCGTTCAGCGGCAAAGCATTGGCCGTCAGACGAGTCACCGAGAACCAAGGCAAGAAGACGCCGGATGTGGATGGCATCACGTGGTCCACCCCGGAAGCCAAGTCTCAAGCCATGTTGTCAATCAAGCGGCGCGGGTATCGTCCCCAACCGCTGAAGCGTGTCTATATTCCCAAAGCCAATGGGAAGATGCGGCCGCTGGGTATTCCGACCATGAAGGACAGGGCGATGCAGGCGTTATACCTGCTGGCTCTCGAACCCGTGGCCGAGACCACAGCGGACGGACGCTCGTTTGGGTTCCGACCGGAAAGGTCCACGGCGGACGCCATCGAACAGTGCTTCACGGCGCTGTCCAAGAAGGTGGCACCGCGGTGGGTTCTCGAAGGCGACATCAAGGGCTGCTTCGACAACATCAGCCATGACTGGCTCATGGGTCATGTACCGACGGATCGCGAGATCCTGAAGAAGTGGCTCAAGGCTGGATACATGGAAGATCGGCAACTTTTTCCAACCGAAGCCGGTACCCCGCCAGGGGGCATCATCTCGCCAACCCTGGCGAATCTCGTCCTCGACGGACTGGAAGCCAAACTGGATGCTGCGTTCGGAAGAAAGCGGTACGCCAACGGTGTACAGACCCGTTTGATGGTCAACTATGTGCGGTATGCGGACGACTTCATTGTGACGGGACGCTCGAAAGAGCTACTGGAGCAGGAGGTCATGCCGATCATCGAGGACTTCATGCAGGAACGGGGGCTCACGCTCTCACCCGAGAAGACCAAGATCACGCACATCGATGAGGGCTTCGACTTCCTCGGACAAAACGTGCGCAAGTACAACGGCAAGTTGTTGATCAAGCCGTCGAAAGCGAACGTGGCGACCTTCTTGGATAAAGTACGCTCTGCGGTCAAAGGTAATAAGGCACTGGATCAGCCTCGGCTGATTCGGATGCTCAACCCAATGATCCAAGGCTGGGCGAATTATCATCAGCACGTCGTCTCGAAAGAGACGTTCGCTCGTGTCGATCATGAGATTTGGCGTGTGTTGTGGCAGTGGGCAGTTCGTCGGCATCCGCAGAAAAGTAGCGTCTGGGTCAAGCAGCGCTACTTCCACTCTGTAGGCTCCCGTAACTGGGTGTTTGCGGCGGAGACGGGTGAAAGGTTCCCTGATGGGAGTCCCATCCTGTCGTCATTGCGGAAGGCAACGGATACACCCATTCGGCGACATCGGCCAATCAAGTTGGAAGCCAATCCATTCGACCCGATGTGGGAGACGTACTTTGAGGAGCGTGTAAGCCTCAAGATGCAGAACTCGCTGAGGGGCAGGAAGAAGCTCACTGACCTCTGGTTGGAACAGGATCGTCGTTGTCCGATCTGCCAGCAATTGATCACGCAGGAGACGGGGTGGCATGTCCACCACATCACTCGGCGGGTCGATGGCGGAAAGGACGGGAGCACCAACCTTGTGATGGTGCATCCGAACTGCCATAACCAGATTCACGTCAAGGGTCTCAAGGTGGTGAAGCCGGTTCGCGCAAGCGGGCTTTGAAAGGCTTGAGCCGTATGAGGGGAAACTCTCACGTACGGTTCTTAGGGGGGGATGGGCCAGCAATGGCCTGTCCCTACCCGACTACCTACCTGATGGATATTTTGACCTGCTGGTTGTAGACGAAGGGCATGAGTACAAGAACAGCGGTTCAGCCCAGGGCCAAGCCATGGGGGTACTGGCAGCGAAGACACGTAAGACCGTGCTGCTGACAGGCACCCTTATGGGCGGCTATGCCGACGACTTGTTCTATCTACTATTCCGCATCCTCACTCGTCGGATGATCGAGGATGGTTACCGACCAAACGCACGCGGCAGCATGGCACCCGCGGCCATGTCTTTCATGCGCGACCATGGTGTATTGAAGGATATTTACACCGAGCGAGACAACGTGTCTCACAAAACAGCCAAGGGAAAAAAGCTCTCGGTACGTTCGGTAAAAGCCCCAGGGTTTGGACCTAAAGGTATTCATCGTTTCGTGCTGCCGTTCACAGTCTTTCTGAAGCTCAAAGACATAGGCGGGAACATCCTGCCCGACTACCAAGAGGAGTTTATCGACATAACCATGTCTGCAGAACAGGCTGAGGCCTATCAGCAGTTGGCTGGAAAACTGACCCAAGAACTTCGCCAGGCATTGGCTCGCCGAGACACTACCCTTCTGGGAGTCGTGCTCAACGTGCTGCTGGCTTGGCCTGACTGCTGTTTCCGACCGGAAGTTGTAAAACACCCTCGTTCCAAAGATACATTGGCATTTGTTTCTTCGATCTTTGGAGCTGAGGAACTCATGCCAAAAGAACGGGCACTGCTAGATCTGTGCCTTTCGGAGAAATCCAAAAACCGTAAAGTTTTGGCTTACTCTGTGTACACCGGAACGCGGGACACCACTAGCAGGCTGAAGAGTTTGTTGGAACAGGCTGGATTAAAGGTTGCAGTTCTTCGCGCCTCGGTCGAAACGGCCAGGCGCGAGGACTGGATCCTCGACCAAGTTGATCGCGGCGTCGACGTGCTGATCACTAATCCGGAGCTGGTAAAGACCGGCCTAGACCTGCTCGACTTCCCAACCATTGCGTTTCTACAGACAGGATACAACGTCTACACCCTGCAACAGGCAGCTCGACGCTCGTGGCGAATCGGGCAAAAAATGCCGGTGCGGGTGGTTTTTTTTGGCTACGCCGGTAGCTCCCAGGTTACCTGCCTGCAACTTATGGCCAAGAAGATCGCTGTGTCACAGAGTACGTCGGGAGACGTTCCAGAGTCTGGTCTCGATTCGTTAAACCAGGATGGGGATTCGGTAGAGATGGCGCTTGCTAGACAATTGATTGCTGTATGACCTCAAGGCCACCTCCGGGTGGCCTTTTTTTCTCAAGGTGATCATTGGTAGTGAACCAGCATTCGGTCGGATCAAATTGACGTGGCATTGCGCAAGCAGTTAACTGTCTATCCATACAGTTATTCATCAGGCCAGTTTTATGAGCGCAACCCTCATTGGTCCCATTGCCAGCGGTGGTGAATTATTGCCGCTGTACTCCTGCCAAGTTTCTGCAGGCCTCCCATCGCCGGCAGGGGACCACCTTGAAAAGCTAATATCGCTGAACGAGCTTTTTGAAATCCGCGCACCGCATGTCTACTTGGCCAAGATCCTGGGCGACAGTATGCAAGGTGCCGGCATTTTCAGCGGTGACTTGGTAATCGTTGATCGAGGTAAAACGGCGCGTCATGGCGATATCGTTATTGCAGCACTTAATACCGAGTCCGTTTGCAAGCGCCTTTACATGCGTGATGACCTGGTGGTGTTGATGGCCGAAAATCCAAAATTCCAACCCAGGTACGTGATGGAAGGGGACGAGCTGGTGATATGGGGTGTGGTCAGTTACAGCGTGCGCGACCATGAGCATTCATCATGAGCGCCCCCCAATCCAGCCTTGCCGGTTTTCGCGCTCGCGGACTGCAACAGTTTCTATGCCAGCTGCGAACGTGTTTTTCGGCCAGATCTTGCCAGAACGCCCATCGTGGTGTTGAGCAACAACGATGGTTACGTCATTGCGCGCAGCTACGACGCCAAGCCCTTCGTTAAAATGGGTGCGCTCTATTTTCAAATCAAGGACACGCTGAGGCGCCACGGAATTGTCGCCTTCAGCAGCAATTACGCGTTGTCAGCTATCAGAACGCGTAATGACCCTAATAGAATCAATGGTTTGTGACAGTGAAGTGTATTCATTGACGAAATTTTCTGTGACCTCACCAGCATGCCCGACAACCTCACGGAATTTGGGCGAAAGATCCGTGCCAAAGTCTTAAAACACACCGGTATCCCGGTTGGTGTGGGCATTGCCCACACCAAAACCCTGGCCAAACTGGCTAACCACACCGCAAAACGCCTTCAGGCACAGACGGATGGAGTCGTGGATCTGTCCGATCCTTTTAAGCGCGATCGGGTGCTGCGCAACACGGCTGTCGAAGAGGTATGGGGCATAGGTCGACGCATGGTGGCGCACAGGCAGGCCCTGGGCATACACACGGCCATGGACCTGGCCAAGGCAGATCCCTTCTTGCTCGGCCGCAAATTCAGCGTTGTCCTGGAGAAAACCGTGCGCGAGCTGGCCGGCACATCGTGCCTGGCCCTGGAAGAAGCGGCGCCGGCTAAGCTGGAGATCTGCTGCAGCAAAATGTTCGGCGTGCGTCTGGAGAAGATCGAGCCGATCAAAGAGGCGGTGGCCACATACACGCAGCGTGCGTCGGAAAAGCTAAGAGCCCAGCATTACCAGGGTTGATTCCGCAGTATTACGTTTCACGCTTGGCGGGGGAGCATGTGAAGGTTGTACTGGGTGGGCAAGGTGGTGACGAACTGTTCGTGGAGTATGCCCGCTACATGGCTGCCTACTTGGAAAAGTGCCTTTCCGGGGCAATCAACGAAACGGCCGACCAGCATCGCTACGCGGTTTCGCTGGAGTCGATCATTCCCAATCTGTCACTGCTCAAGACCTACCAACCGATGCTGCAGGGGTTATGGCGCGAAGGCTTGTTTGCGCCTGCTGACCAGCGTTATTTCCGGCTGATAGATCGTAGCGAAGGCATGTCCCACTTGTTTAATCCAGACTCATTCGACAAGGGCTACTCGCCGTTTGAGTCGTATCAGAAAATTTTCAATCGCGAAGGCTTGCACTCCCTGGTCAACCAGATGACTTACTTCGACCTTAAAGGCTCCTTGCCAGCGTTGCTGCACGTGGAAGACCGCACCAGCATGGCGGCATCCATCGAGTCGCGCGTGCCGCTGCTAGATCACCGTATCGTTGAGTTAATGGCGACCATTCCACCTAAAATCAAGTTTAGCGGTGGGCGCATGAAGCACTTGTTCAAGGAGTCTGTGCGTAGCGCGGTGCCACAGAGCATTTTTGATCGCAAGGACAAAATGGGCTTCCCTACACCGCTGACACAGTGGACCAAAGGCGTTGCCCGCGATTTCGTGCGTGAAACGCTACTCTCCGACCGCGCTCGGCAGCGTGGGCGGTACAACTCACAGTCCGTCGAGAAGGCGCTGAATAACGATAGCGAGTTTGGAAGGGTTGTCTGGGGTCTGTTGTGCCTGGAGCTTTGGCATCGAAACTTCATTGATGGAGATATGTAACCCAGTGGTATCTGAAATCATGGGGCAGGCTCCACGGGTTCTGATGCTCTGTAACGACAGGCAGATCGACCGGAGGATACTTCTGCAGGCCGACAGCCTGGAGGAGGACGGATGGCACGTCACGATTCTGGCCATGCCGCCGGATGGGCATACCGACGCCGATGACCGGCGTGTGCTGCGTATAGGTGTTCAGACCGAGTCCCATGCCCGCCAGGAAAATCGCGTGCTTGGGGCCTACCGCATCATGCGTCGTTATCTGCCAATGAACGGCAGCCTGATGCGTGCCCTGAAGTCACTGGCGTGGCGGTTCCTGGTCGATCATGAGCGTTTCTACCTGAATCTTTTTCTTGCTGACGGACGTCGGCACACGGCGCAAGTGGTGGACGCCCACGATCTACCCATGCTTGCCGTTGGGCGCATGTTGGCCGAGGAGCTAGATGCTCACCTTGTTTATGACAGCCATGAGCTCTACAGCGAGCAGGAGTTTTCCCGTGGGCAACGCGTCAGTTGGGCGCAGGTTGAACGTCGACATATTCATGCGTGCAAACGCGTAATTACCGTCAACCCTTCAATTGCCCGTGAGCTTGAAACGCGTTATAGGTTGGCTGATGTGGCGGTCATCCACAACGCTGAGCGCATCACGGTACAAGGCGGTCGCTCCTGGTATTTGCACCAACACTTTGGCATCCCTCGCGAGCATCGCGTGCTGCTGTTTCAGGGAGGTTTTTCCGCCGGGCGCAACTTGCTTGAACTGGTTGAAGCGATGGCGTTACTGCCTCAAAACGGGGTTCATCTGGTGTTCCTTGGGGATGGTCAACTTGCCGGGGCAATGCAACGTCTGATTGAGCGCAAGGGAGTGACATCTCGAGTGCATATTCATCCAGCAGTTGCCCAGTCACGCCTGCTTGAGGTGACCGTCGCTGCGGACGCGGGGATCATCCCCTACCAGGCAATCTGTTTGAACAACTGCTACTGCACGCCCAACAAATTGTTTGAGTTCATCGCTGCCGGACTGCCAGTGCTTGCCAGTGACTTGCCTGAGCTGCGACGCCTGGTAGCGGGGAATCAGATTGGTAGCGTTGGTGATCTTGCGACGCCGAGGGCAATGGCTGACATGATCGAAGCTTTTTTTGCCGACGAGCAACGGCTTCAGAGCTGGCGTGAGCGACTCGCGGTAGTTCGCCTGGAACTCAGCTGGCAACAGGAAGGCGAGCGGCTCAAGCAACTTTACAGGGCGTTCAAATGAAAGTTGCAGTTGTTTATCAGTACTATCAGGGCCACTCATCTCCAGGACATTCACTGGTATACGAGCTTACCCAGCACTTGGCTGCCGAGGGCCACAGGGTGACCGTGGTTTCCGGCCAGACCGGCTACATGCAGCGCGATCACCCTGTACTTCCTTGGTACCGGCGGCTGATTCTCCGGGAAAAGGAGGGCGCAGTTAATGTCATTCGTACCTAACTTACAGCGAGCTGCATCGCAGTTACCTGGGGCGATTAATCAGCTTTCTGTCGTTTTCCATTACCGCTCCTGTCGGCCTTTTGTGCGCCGAAAAGCCGGATGTCGTATTAGCGTCGTCTCCGCCTATCTTCCCAATGCTCCCAGTATGGATAATCTGCAAGCTGCGCGGTATTCCTTTGGTATTCGAGGTACGAGACCTCTGGCCGGAGTCTGCCGTGCAGATGGGCATCCTGCGCAACCGTGCGCTGATTCGTGTGATGTCGTGGATGGAGCGGTTGCTCTATGACAAGGCAGTACGCATCGTCACGTTGACTCGGGGTATTCGGGATGACATCCACGGACGCGGTTGGCCTGCGGACAAGTTAGAGGTCATTACCTGCGGTATTGACACGCAGATGCTATATTCAGACGCTGAGGCTAGCGTTGAGATTCGCCGTGACTTTGGTTGGGAAGGACGCAATACTATCTTGTACTTCGGTGCCATGGGCGAAGCCAACAATCTGGATGTTGTCATTGATGCAGCTATGCATTGCCAAGATGAAAATACCCTGTTTTTGTTGATAGGCGATGGCATGAAACGGGCTTCTCTCGAGCAACGAGTCGCTGAGTTGAAGATCAATAATGTACAACTGCTGGCTCCCGTGTCCAAGAGCCAAGCTCGCAGGTTCATTAACGCAGCGGACATATGCCTGGTGACGTTGCAGGATATTCCCCTGTTCAAGGGTGCTATTCCTACGAAACTACTGGATTACATGGCCTGTGGTAGACCTGTCTTGTGCGGTATAGGGGGTGAAGCTGCGGAGATCGTTGATGATGCTCAAGCCGGGTTTGTGTTCCAACCGAACAGCAGTGAGCAGCTATCTCTCATCATTACAGAGTTGATGGGCAGTGAGGCTATGCGAAGCAAAATGGGACTCAACGGGGCGGAGTATATAAAAGCTAACTTTGGTGCGTTGCAAGGCAGAGCGGCTATGACTGCGTTATTGGAAAAGGTGGTGTCGTGCTAGCTTGGTGCTTTAATAGATAGCTATAGCTCTATGCTTTTGTAGCTGCTTAAAGTTCAATCCCGATACCGGCTTGAAGTTAACTCGATAGCAATTCAAATACCTAGTTGTAACTGGGGTCCGAATAGATTTGCTTAAGTTTATACAGATTCTTTATGAGAAAGGATATGAATATGGAATTGACGGAAGAAGAAATGCGGCGGGCGCTATTCGGTATATCTGAGTCACCTGCGCTAGCGACTAACGCACACACGCAAGCCGTCATGGATGTCGTGGTGATGGAACCAAAAAAAGCAGCGAAAAAAAAGTACGTCTCGAAAGGCTTTACTCCCAAGCTGATAGTTACGCTGCGCGTCGGAAATGAATTTGAAGGCAAGATGCACACGATAGTACATGAGGCTAATACGCTGAGCTCTCTACTTGCGGAGCAAGAAGCTACTAAGCTGGCCAAAAAGAAATTTAGGTTCGTGGAGTTAGTATCGATCAAGTTGATGTAGGTGGGGATGATGAATATTATTGGTACCAATGCGCGAACAGCTCCGGATTCTCTCTTCGAACAAGACGCAGCCGATGCTCCGCTTGACGTATAGAGATTCGATACTTGCTCTTCATCCATTTGAGCAGGCGCGATTGCAACGCGCTCCACAATGGATAGTTGAAGTTTCTGTACCAGAATTTACCGTAGTATTCGATCCATCCTCGAATCACAGCGTTGTACCTACGAGAAAAATCCCTCAGGTCATCCGTAGTGGATCGATGGATGCGCCAGTGTTTGATCGTGTCTACCATCCTGCGCTTCGCCTTCATCGACGCTCCCGGCATGCACTTACGAAAGAGTTCGCCCTCCAGGCGCTTAAGCCAAAGGCAGAAGCCGTTACGCTCCCAGTACAAAATCTTCACCCGGTTGCGTGGCTTGTTGAGGAAAACGAAAAGTACCGGGTCGAACACGGCAACTTTGATATCCAGTTCGACCAAGGCAGCCAGACCATCGATGGGTTTTCGAAAGTCCACAGGTTGGGGATAGAGGTACACTTTTTCGACTTTGGCGTCGGGGCGCATCATGGCAAACGGGCTCCTGAGAGAATCGGGAGCACAGCATCGAGCATCAGATAAGCGCTTGGAATGTGGGGTTCATGGAGCGCTTACATTAGATCGATTCGAGCATACGGAGACGCACCCGCGATTCATGATCTTTCATTGGCACCTGAACTCAATGGGTATAAATCATAGCGTCTCGATCATGGATAGCTATTTTAGGATGCGAGATTTCTCGGCAAAAAATTTAAATCGTAAGAATCTTGAAATTGAGAAAATATCTATATTACTCCCTCCTGAAGTTGCAAGCGGACGCGGATGGATCCTAGATGAGTTTGTAGAGGCTGTCATTGAAAATGAAGATTGAGAGCCGTCCCACATACATAATATACAAGACACTTATGCATTCTTATAGGCATCTACTTTCAGATGCTGTCGAATCGACTACCCCCGTTCAAATAGTCATATTAAAAATCTTGCTTCTTCCTGTCGAAACAGTAGCCTTATCCCAACACCCAAAAAAGGGTGACAAGTAAATTAGAGCAAAAAGTAAACTTCAGACTATTAAAAACCAACTAGCACCTATAAAAAAATTAATGACGGATTACGAGCAAGCGGCAACACTCAAATTCAAAAAAAACAATCCCGGCACATTATTTTCTTGACTTTTTTCCGTTACCGCGTCACCTCTGAAAATCTCCGACGTAGCGCGATGTCGCAAGTCAGTAGAGCTATTATGACATCAGCCATCTTGACAAATTTATCACCGTAATTTAATTGGAACCTAGCAGAAGCACGTGGAGGAAACTAGCATGCGACTCAACCAAATCGTACGAGGATTGGGTGTGCACATTACGCTCAAAGCTATTGGCCTTTGGCAATGGTACCGGAATAGTGAAGGCGCACCTCCATTTCGACCACCGCCTTGTACACAAAGTGGATTTTATTCGGCGAATTTAAGCATCTCCTTCACCACAAAAATAGTCAATCGTGTGTAAACAGAAGAACATTCAATAAGACCACACAGGCTCGCGCAGGTGATGGCATTAGAACGATGTGCCACAGAAGCGATTACAAAAGCCTAGCAAAAACTTTTACGCATGAACGATATTCCAAGATCAATGAGGTAAACTTATGACCCGTATTTTGACCATTGAGGATGACGCGGTAACAGCTCGCGAGATTGTCGCCGAGCTGTGCAGCCATGGGCTGGATGTAGATTGGGTGGACAACGGCCGTGAAGGCTTAGTCCGTGCCCTAACCGGTGATTACGACCTGATCACCCTCGACCGGATGCTACCGGAACTTGATGGCCTGGCCATCGTGACCACATTGCGCACTATTGGCGTATCGACGCCGGTTCTTATGATCAGTGCTCTTTCCGATGTGGACGAACGCGTACTCGGCTTGCGTGCTGGTGGTGATGACTACCTCACCAAGCCTTTCGCGTCCGATGAAATGGCCGCCCGTGTCGAAGTTCTACTGCGGCGTAAAATTACGGCCCAGAGATTCGAAACCTCCCTCCGCATCGCCGACCTGGAGCTCGACCTAATCAGACGCGAAGGCCGCCGAGGCGGCAAATCGATAAGCTTACTGCCCGCTGAATATAAACTGCTGGAGTTTTTAATGCGCAACTCCGGACAGGTCCTCACGCGCATGATGATTTTCGAGGAAGTATGGGGATATCACTTCGACCCGGGCACCAATTTGATAGATGTGCACATTGGTCGCCTGCGCAAAAAAATCGACCCACCAGGTCTCACACCACTGATACGTACCGTACGAGGCTCCGGCTATGTCATTGCTGAACCCCTCTAAAGGCTGGCGCTCCTCCAGCAGCCGCCTGCTAGCACTATACAGTTCGTTATTCGTGGCCTGGAGTTGCATATTGATGGGGGTCCTATATTACGAAGTATCGGTTTATCTGAGCGATCTTTCACGCAATTCTCTGTTACAACGCCAGCATATGTTCCAACGTTTTGGCGGTGATGAGTTGGTAGAGGCTTTAACGACCAGCATGACGCTCGATATGAAGGGCGTGGGTGTAGATGCCTTTGGCCTGTTCGACGCGCAATTACATCCATTGAGCGGGCCAATCCATTCAATTCCGCCTGACCTGCCGTTGGATGGCAAAATTCACACTTTGAGCAACTGCATTTACTCCTTCGATCCTCAACTACCGAAGAAACGCTGCGACGCAGTGGCCACTCGCAACGATGACGGCCGTTGGCTGGTTCTGGTGCGTGTAAACGGTTCGTTGTTTGCCGTAACACGAATCATCTGGCAAGCACTGTTATGGGCACTATCACTAACGATCATCCCTGGTGCTCTAGGATGGCATTTATTACGTAGACGCCCATTGCGTCGGATTCGCGAAATCCAAGCCAGCGCCGAAACCATCGTAGCGGGAGACCTCACCCACCGACTGCCCTTATCCCATCGACGCGATGAATTGGACATGCTAGCGGCAATCGTCAATGCCATGCTCGACCGCATCGAAAAATTAATGACCGAAGTCAAGGGAGTATGCGATAGCATCGCCCATGACCTGCGCACACCTCTCACACGCCTGCGCGCCCACCTTTATCGCATCAGGCAGGAGGCTGAGGAGGACTCAGCCTACAGGGTTCAACTGGACAATGCGATCGCCGAAACCGACGCCCTTATGGCGCGCTTTCGCGGTCTGTTGCGCATATCGGAACTAGAAGATCACCAGCGCCGGTCCGGCTTTCAAACTATGGATCCATTGCCATTGCTTCGCGAGCTGCACGACTTCTACCAACCCTTGGCTGAGGAACACGAACTGGATCTGGTACTGGAGGTAGACGAATCACTGCCGTGGATCACCAGTGATCGCGCGTTGTTATTCGAGGCGTTAGCTAACCTGCTGAGTAACTCGATCAAGTTCAGCCCGCCGGGCGGCGAAGTGATGGTGCGCGGACTCAATAATGCCGGCAGCACCCGTATCGAAGTACACGATTCCGGCCCAGGCATACCTGAGTCTGAGCGCGCTGCAGTGTTCCAGCGTTTTTATCGTCTGGATGAAAGTGATCAGAAAGGCGGGTTCGGATTGGGTCTATCAATCGTGGCAGCGATCATCAACCTGCATGGGTTCAAGCTGGATGTGGGTAGCAGTTCGCTTGGCGGCGCCAAATTGGTCCTAGATTGTCGTCAGCAGGTGCCTGAATAACGCAACAGAAATAAATTCGGAGTAGTTGATCGGGCGGGCTCGTCACGCGCGGGTGCAAAGCCATCAGTTGGCCTTTCAGTATAAGCGGATGGTGAACACGTTCGGCGAAACAATCCCTAGAGTGGGTGGTCTGAAAGCATCTTAACCTAGCTCTTACCCTCCAAGCGTTAGCTAATAGTGGCCTTGGGCGGCTGAGCAGGACGTGATCAGCGTCGCCCTATAGCGGCGGCGGAGATTTTGAGCAAAACCCAACGAACCCATAAGGCGCTTGAAATCGTACAAGTAGAGTAGGTTATTTCGCGAATAGACCACTGGGTGACTTTATTGCTCCGTTACGAAACAGCTCTCAATTGAATTTAGTAGAAGTGTGAAAAACATAGCAGTGCCAATGTAACGGTCACGAAACCGCCTATCTTGGTCGAGACCTGTGCCGTAGCTATCAAATTCAGACGCCGTCCGACTGTTAGGCTCTGTACGAAATCATCCGAAACTCATTTGAACCCAGCAAGCGTCGGGAGGCAGTAAAGTCCGAGTCCATCAACGGCAGGAGCCCACGATGGCCAAATGGTACGAACTCCCCGACGCAGCCTGGGATTTGGTTGCAGACATCTTCAATGAACCCCACCGTAACGGACGCCCACGGGCAGATGATCGGCTGATGCTCAACGGCGTGCTCTGGGTGCTCTGCTCGGGTGCTGCCTGGCGCGACATGCCCGAACGCTTCGGCCCATGGTCAACGGTTTATCAACGCTTTCGTGACTGGCGCAATCTCGGGACGTTCGACCAGATGCTCAAGCGGCTTCACATCAAGTTGAACGAGCAAGGGTTAATTGATCTGGAGACATGGATGATTGACTCCACGGCGGTACGCGCAACCCGGGCCTCTGCTGGTGCTGGGAAAAAAGGGGGCCTGAAGAACCGCAAGACCACGCCCTCGGTCGAAGCCGGGGCGGCGTGACGACGAAGATCCATATGCTGTGCGATGCCAATGGCGTACCGCTAAACTTTCTACTGTCAGGTGGGCAAGCCAGCGACATCAGCTATGCGCAACCGCTGCTGGATAACGCTTATATCCCGAGTTTGCGCGGTCGCCCCCGCAAGCGCTGTCGCTGGTTGCTGGCTGATAAGGGCTATGACGCCGAAGCGTTGCGTCGCTACTGCGACCGTTACCGGATGCAGCCGGTATCCCGCTACGCACGATGAAGCGCAAACCTAAACCGGCAGCGCAACATCATCGAGCGCATGTTCGGCTGGTTGAAGGAGAACCGTCGCATCGTTACGCGCTTCGACAAACTCGCAAAAAGTTATGCGGCAATGGTCTCACTGGCTTGTGCCATGCGGTGTTTGAGACAGTATTTTTCGTACAGAGCCTAAGAACAAGGACGGCAAACAAGACCCCGAAATGCACCAAACCAAGAAAGGGAATCAGTACTTTTTTTGCTATGAATGCGCCATCGGCGTCGACGCCGAACTGGGCTTGGTGCATAGCCTGGTGGGCACGGTGGCCAATGTGGCTGACGTGACACAGGTTCATCAGTTGCTGCACGGTGAGGAAACTTACGTGTTTGGCGGCGCCGGTTACACCAACGTAGACAAAAGTCCCCAGCATCAGGATCGTAAGATGATATGGTCGATTGCCGCCCGACCAAGCAGCTATAAAAAGAACGGAAGAAAGAGTCTGATCGGGTGCATGCGCCGCAAGATCGAATACGCGAAAGCGCAGGTGCGGGCTAAAGTTGAGCACCCGTTTCGCGTGATAAAGCTCCGGACTGATGAAAAACACAGATCAGTTGACCACGCTGTTCGCTCTATCAAACCTCTGGATGGCTCGAAAACAGTTGATGGGTATGGGCGAGGTGTGCCTGTAATGCGGTTCAATCTCCCTGAAACAGCGCGTTCAGGAAAAGGAGCCGTGAATTAACGACAAGAAGGTCTGTTTTTCGACCGACTCATGATTTTTTGAACCTCAAGTAGTGAGGGTATCAAAAAACGGTGGGTATTTTTGACCTTCCTTAAAAAAGAAACGGGCCAGATCCTTCCCGCCTCACTCGTAGCATTAGACATTTTTCTGCGTTCGTATTCTTCCTCCGTATAAAGGGTTAACGATACTTTAGTCACCAAGCTTATAGCGCATCAATACTCATAAGTTCGATGCTGTTTTATGCACCCAATAGTCACGGCCAATTAAGCCGATTTTAAATGCACTCTCTTTCCTCTGCCGAAGCAGCTAAAAAGTTATTACTCGACAGAATTTGCTTGCATGTGTGTGGGGGGGAGGGCAGTTAGTCAGCCCCCCCCGCCACAAGTAACTAAGACGAACTCGGAGACACGCAACCCCTAGCCAGGCATGCAGTCAAAGTCTTGCGTCGCCGCGACTTCCTTACCGTGCCCATCCTGCAACGTAGCACGCAGTGCAGTACCAAGGCTCGACTCCAAAAGGGTATAATGCTCACCAGCGTTAAAATGCTTGTAATCGATATGAGCCTGGCACTCCTGGTTGTTGTCGTCACCTGGCTCTTGCTCGAACAATGTCACATCCAAACGATGATTACCAGGCGGTACTTCAAAGAAGCGACCATCATCTATACGCCTGCCGTCCACGCGCTCTGCCATCAGGCTATTAGGCGCTTCTTCTTTTAACCCTATCCACGCTTCACTCGGGTCAGCCTTCGGAATCGGGCTAGCGCAAGCCGATAACAGCAAAACAGCACCTAACACAGGGATAAAAAACTGTGGTTTCATGATAAGTCTCCAGAGTCAATTTAGACAAAGAGTCCGACGGGAGAGATATTGAAGAGCCATCCTCTGCAAGACAAATGAATGCATATGAAATGGCTTTAATTTTTAAGTTAAATATTCGTTCACGCCAATGAAAGTTTCTTGTTAGTTGGAGTGGGTAATCTGTCGGTGTTTGCAATCCTGCTCCCTCGGAGGTTCACGCATGCTCGGGCTGGTAAAGACCGCACTGCAAAAGCCGTACACGTTTATCGTGTTGGCCATATTCATCTGCATCATCGGGCCGATGGCGGCCCTGCGAACCCCCACCGACGTGTTTCCCGATATCGGCATCCCTGTGGTCGCTGTGGTCTGGCAGTACAACGGCCTGTCACCGGACGCCATGGCCGGCCGGGTGATCTACACCTATGAACGCTCCCTGAGTACCACCGTCAACGACATCGAACATATTGAATCGCAATCCCTGCCCGGCATGGGCATCGTGAAGATTTTCTTCCAGCCCGGCGTCGACATCCGCACCGCCAACGCCCAAGTGACCGCCGTGTCACAAACCGTGCTCAAGCAGATGCCACCGGGCATCACGCCGCCGCTGATCCTCAACTACAGCGCCTCCACGGTGCCGATCCTGCAAATGGCGTTCTCCAGCCCCACGCTGTCGGAAGCCAAAATTCGCGACCTGGTGCAGAACAATATCCGCCTGCCCCTCAGCGCCCTGCCCGGCCTGGCCATGCCCACGCCGATGGGTGGCAAGCAGCGGCAGATCACCCTCGACCTCGACCCCCAGGCGTTGGCGGCCAAAGGCTTGTCGGCCCAGGATGTGGGCAATGCCCTGGCGCTGCAGAACCAGATCATCCCGGTGGGCACCGCCAAACTCGGCCCCAATGAATACACGATCCTGCTCAACAACAGCCCCAAGGCCATCGATGAGCTCAACGACCTGCCGATCAAGACCGTCGACGGCGCGCTGATCACCATCGGCCAGGTCGCCCACGTGCGCGACGGTTCACCGCCGCAGACCAACATCGTGCGCGTCGACGGCCATCGCGCGGTGCTGATGCCAGCGTTGAAAAACGGCAGCATTTCCACCCTGTCGATCATCGACGGTATCCGCCAGATGCTGCCGCGCATCAACGAAACCCTGCCGCCGTCATTGAAGACCTCGTTGCTGGGCGACGCCTCGGTATTCGTCAAGCAATCGGTGGGCAGCGTGGCCCAGGAAGGCATCATCGCCGCGCTGCTGACCAGTGCGATGATCCTGCTGTTCCTCGGCAGCTGGCGCTCCACGATCATTATCGCGGCGTCAATTCCCCTGGCGGTGCTGTCGGCCATTGCGTTGCTGGCGGTCAGCGGGCAGACCCTCAACGTCATGACCCTCGGCGGGCTGGCGTTGGCGGTGGGGATCCTGGTGGACGACGCCACGGTGACCATCGAAAACATCAACTGGCACCTGGAACAAGGCAAGGCGGTGAAGACCGCGATCCTCGACGGCGCCGCGCAAATTGTCGGCCCGGCGTTCGTCTCGCTGCTGTGCATCTGCATCGTGTTCGTGCCGATGTTCCTGCTGCAAGGCATCGCCGGTTATCTGTTCCGGCCGATGGCGCTGGCGGTGATCTTCGCCATGGCCAGCTCATTCATTCTTTCGCGCACCCTGGTGCCGACGCTGGCGATGTTCCTGCTCAAGCCGCACACGCCGGAGCCAGGCGTGGGGCACCATCCCGAAGATGCATTCATCAACCACCATGAGGGCGAGCAGCACCCGAAACCGCGCAATGCCGCACTGCAAGCGGTGCTGAATTTCCAGCAGGGTTTCGAGCGTCACTTCTCGAATATCCGCGACACCTACCACGGCCTGCTGACCTTGGCCCTGGGCAATCGCAAGGGTTTTATCGTCGGTTTCCTGGCCTGTGTGCTCGCCTCATTCCTGCTGTTGCCCAGCCTGGGCCAGGACTTCTTCCCGGCGACGGATGCCGGCGCGCTGGCCCTGCATGTGCGCCTGCCGCTGGGCACGCGCATCGAAGAAAGCGCCGCCGCCTTCGACCGCATCGAAGCGCGGATCCGTGAAGTGATCCCCGCCGAAGAGCTGGACACCATCGTCGATAACATTGGCATTCCGCTCAGCGGCATCGACATGGCCTACAGCAGCAGCGGCACCATCGGCCCGCAGGATGGCGACATCCAGGTCAGCCTGAAAAAGGGCCATGCGCCCACCGCCGACTACGTGAAGAAACTGCGTGAAGCGCTGCCGCAGAGCTTCCCTGGCAGCCACTTTGCGTTCCTGCCGGCGGACATCAGCAGCCAGATCCTCAACTTCGGTGCGCCGGCGCCGCTGGACGTAAAAATCTCCGGGCGCAGCGATGCAGAAAACCGCGCCTATGCCGTCGAGTTGGAACGTCGCCTGCAACACGTGCCCGGTATCGCCGACCTGCGCATCCAGCAGTCCACCGGCTACCCGTCGCTGCAGGTGAATGTCGACCGCATGCGCGCCAACGGCCTGGGCATCACCGAGCGGGACGTGACCAACAGCATGGTGGCGTCGCTGGCCGGCAGTTCGCAGACCGCGCCGACCTTCTGGCTCAACCCGGCCAACGGCGTGTCCTATTCCATTGTCGCCGCCACCCCGCAATACCGCCTCGACAGCCTGCCGTCACTGGAAGCGCTGCCCGTCACCGGTGCCGATGGGCAGTCGCAGATCCTCGGCGGCGTGGCAACCATCTCCCGCGTGCAAAGCCCGGCGGTGGTGACCCACTACAACATCGAACCGACCCTGGACCTGTACGCCAACGTGCAGGGCCGCGACCTCGGCGGCGTAGCCCGCGACGTGCAAAAGGTGCTGGATGACACCGCGCATCTGCGCCCCAAAGGCGCGACGATCAGCCTGCACGGGCAGATCGATGCGCTGCATGAAGCCTTCAGCGGCCTGAGCCTTGGCCTGCTGGGTGCGGTGGTGCTGATCTACCTGCTGATCGTGGTCAACTTCCAGTCGTGGGCCGACCCATTCGTCATCATCACCGCGTTGCCGGCGGCGCTCGCAGGCATCGTGTGGATGCTGTTCCTCAGCGGCACCTCCTTGTCGGTGCCGGCACTCACCGGCGCCATCCTGTGCATGGGCGTCGCCACGGCCAACTCGATCCTGGTGGTGAGCTTCTGCCGTGAGCGCCTGGCCGAACATGGTGATGCGTTGAAAGCCGCCATGGAGGCCGGTTACACGCGCTTCCGCCCGGTGTGCATGACCGCCCTGGCGATGATCATCGGTATGTTGCCCCTGGCGATTTCCGAGGAGCAGAACGCCCCGCTCGGGCGCGCCGTCATCGGCGGTTTGATCTTCGCCACCCTCGCCACATTGTTGTTTGTTCCCGTGGTCTTCAGCCTGGTCCACGGTCGTCACCCTACTCGCGCAGTTGCAGGAGAAACCCCACATGTCGTCTGATCACAAACCCTCGCGCAAGCGTCTGATGCTCATGGGTGTCGGCGGCCTGACCCTGGCCGCCCTGTTGGTCGCCAACGGCCTGCATGCCCGTACGCTGCACGAACAATCGGTCACGGCCTGGACCGAGACCGCCGCCATCCCGCACGTGATGGTGTTCCAGCCCAGGCAGAATGTGGCCGGCGATACCTTGCGCCTGCCGGCGCACCTGGAAGCCTGGAGCAAGGCGCCGATCCACGCCAGGGTCAGCGGTTACCTGAAGGATTGGAAAGTCGATATCGGCAGCCACGTCAACGCCGGGCAAGTCCTCGCGGAAATCGACAGCCCCGACCTTGATCAACAGTTGGCGCAGACCCATGCACGCCTGGTGCAGGAACAGGCCAACGCACGCCTGGCCGAAACCACCGCCACGCGCTGGCAAAACCTGCTGGCCAGCCATTCGGTATCGCGCCAGGAGGCGGATGAAAAAACCTCCAATGCCGCTGCCGCCAAGGCCAACGCCGAGGCCGCCGCTGCCGACTACGCCCGGCTGTCGGCGCTGGAAAGCTACAAGACCCTTCGCGCCCCGTTCGCCGGCACCATCACCGCGCGCAACACCGATATCGGCCAGCTGATCAAGGCCGACACCGACAGCGATCCGGAACTGTTCAACATTGCCGACACCCATCAATTGCGCCTCTATGTACCGGTGCCGCAGAACTACGCAGCGGTCATCCATCCCGGCCTTGAAGCCGAGCTGACCGTGCCCGAGCACCCCGGCAAGCATTTCAAGGCGCGCCTGATCGGTGACTCCACCGCCATCGACCGCCGCTCCGGCACCCTGCTCGCCCAGTTCGTCGCCGACAACCCCGACGGCGAACTGCTGCCCGGTGATTATGCCGAAGCCACCTTGCCGATTCCGGCCGATACCCATGGTGTGAGTATCCCGGCCAGCGCGCTGATCTTCCGCGCCCAGGGCACCCAGGTGGCGGTGTTGGACGGGCAGAACCATGTGCACCTGCAGGCCATCCATATCGGCCTCGACCTGGGCGAACGCCTGGTGATCGACCAGGGCTTGAAACCCACCGACCGCATCGTCGACAACCCGCCCGATGCCCTGCGCGAAGGTGATCCCGTGCAACTCGCCGATGCCTCCGGAGGTGCGCATGCGCATAAGGCTTAAACCGCTCGCCGCATTGACGCTGCTGGTCTTGCAGGGTTGCTCGATGGCGCCGACCTACAAGGTGCCGGCGATCGACCTGCCGGCCAACTACCGCGAACAGACCAGCGATGGGCCCTGGCACAGCGCCCAGCCCTCCGACCAACTGGCGCCCGAATGGTGGAAGCTCTACAACGATTCGCGCCTGAATGACCTGCAACAGCAGCTGCTCAAGGCCAACCCGGACCTGGCGGCGGCGCTGGCGCACTTCGACGCTTCCCAGGCGTATGCCAGCCAACTGCACGCAGGCCTGTTCCCGCAGATCAGCGCCAGCGCGCAACCGCTGCGCCAGCGGCAATCGGATTCGCGACCGTTGCGGGGGGATACGCAACCGTCGGTGTACAACAGCAACATCGCGGGCTTTTCGTTGAGCTATGACCTGGACCTGTGGGGCAAAATCCGCAACCAGGTCGCGGCCGGCGATGCCCAGGCGCAAGCGTCCGGGGATGACCTGGCGGTGGCACGCCTGAGTTTGCAGCGTCAGTTGGCGACCTTGTACGTGCAGCTCAATGGGCTGGATGCACAGAGCCGGATTCTCACTCGCTCGCTGGATGATTTCAGCCAGGCATTGCAATTGACCCGCAGCCGCTACGAGGGCCAGATAGCCTCGGAGCTGGACCTGACCCGTGCGCAAAATCAACTGGCGCAGGCCAGGGCGCAATTGGATGAAGTGCGTGGGCAACGCAACCTCACCGAGCACGCCATCGGCGAGTTGGTGGGTGTGGCAGCCAGCGACTTTACCTTGCCGCCCGGCCAGCAACTGATCGCCCTGCCGGGAATTCCGTCGCAGTTGCCAAGCCACCTGTTGCAACGTCGCCCGGATATTGCAGCGGCAGAGCGACGGGTGTTTGCGGCCAACGCAAATATCGGCGTGGCCAAGGCGGCGTGGTATCCGGACTTCAGCTTGACCGGGTTGATTGGCGGGCAGACACAGGGCGTCGGCAATCTGCTGTCGGCGGGTAATCGGTATTGGGCACTGGGCCCGTTGGTGAACCTGCCGATTTTCGACGGTGGCCGCTTGAGCGCCAATGAACGCCAGGCCAAGGCCGAGTTTGAAGAGGCGTCGGCGCAGTACCGTAGCCAGGTGCTGAAGGCCGTGCGCGAGGTGGAAGATAACTTGGCGCAACTACGGGATTTGCAGCAGGA
The DNA here is from genome assembly GCF_900105325.1 of Pseudomonas marginalis. Classification (NCBI taxonomy): domain Bacteria; kingdom Pseudomonadati; phylum Pseudomonadota; class Gammaproteobacteria; order Pseudomonadales; family Pseudomonadaceae; genus Pseudomonas; species Pseudomonas marginalis. The sequence continues at coordinate 175,626 of NZ_FNSU01000001.1, read as the reverse complement.
AGCGCAGGATGAACAGGCGGCGGCGGATGCGGCGCAACACACGCAATCGCTGGCGATGAACAGCTATCAGGCGGGGGCGGTGAGTTACCTGGATGTGGTGACCGCGCAGACCGCGGCGTTGCAGGCGCAGCGGACATTGCAGGCGGTGCAGACGCGGCAGTTGCAGGCCAGTGTAGGACTCGTGACCGCATTGGGCGGTGGCTGGCAACCCGGCGCCTAAGCCACCGCGTTAAGCATGGGAACTGGCCTGACTAGTCATCGTCAGTCGCTGACAATTCAGCAATCAGACGTGAGAAATCCGACCACTGTCTTTGGTTCAAGAGCGGTCACCGAGGAGAAACCCGCTCGCTCACTGAAAAATTAATGATGAGCCGCGCATAGAACCTGCGGGTGTAACCCTGACTTTGACGCCACCGATAATTTCGCGTGGGTCTTAGCGGCGGAGTGGTATGTAGTTGTAGGTCATGCAGGGTAACGGTAGGAGGGCATATTGCACGTCGGAGGGTGGTTTATTAATAGGGCATTGAGTGCATCTTGCATGTACCTGCTGAGGACAGCGCTTTCGATCAAGACCGTGTTTTGGCTCGGTTCGCCCTCGTCGTCTATATCTAAGGAAACTCCGAACAAGTCGGCAGATGTGCTGAAATACGCCTGACTTCGTTATTCGAGTCACCCATGAGCCAGATGAGCGTTTTCGACTTCGAGTACACAGGCACGAGCAAGCAGACACGCCGCGAACGCTTCTTGGCCGAAATGGATCAGGTCGTGCCTTGGAGTGGCTTGCTGGGGCTCATTGAGCCGTTCTACCCGAAGGCCGGTGGCGGCCGAAAACCTTATCCGCTGAAAACCATACTACATATTCATCTGTTGCAGAACTGATCCTTCCTGAGCGATTCCACCATGGAAGAAACTTACGAAATCACCCCCATGCGCCAGTTTGCGCGCTTGACCCTGAGCGCGCCAATCCCCGAAAACGCCACGATAATGAACTTCCGTCACCTCTTTGAGAAACATGAGTTGGCGCGGGTGATCCTGGCGGTCATCAACAGTTATTGCAAGTAAAGGGTTTCTCTCTCGCCAAGGCATCATCGTCGATGCGACGATTATTCATGCTCCCAGTTCGACCAAGAACGAAGAAGCAAAGCGAGATCCCTAGATGCATCAAACCAAGAAAGGTAACGAATGCTTTTTCGGGATGAAGGCTCATGTCGGTACCGTTGTTAAGTCGGATCTGGTTCTCCATGCCCATGGCGCCGCCGCCAATGTAGCCGACGTCACCCAGATTGCAGAACTGCTGCATGGAGAGGAAAACGCCGGGTATGTAGACGCGGATACACAGATATCGAGAGGCGGGAAGAGCATAAAAATCGTGAGGTGATCTGGCAGACCGCTGCCCGGCACAGCACCTATTCCAAGCTGAGCAAGCGCAGCTTGCCGTACAAAGCCAAGCGTAAAAAGTCGAGTACCTCAAAGCCCAGACACAGGCCAAAGTCGAACACCCATTTGGGGTGATCAAACGTCAGTTTGGTTATGTGAAGTACGCTTTCCTGGACTGATGAAAAACACCGCTCAATTGACCACGCTGTTTGCTTTGTCTAACCTGGGGATGGCTCGAAAAAGCTGATGGATATGGGTTAGTACGCATGTAACACGGAGAAATAGGATGACAAGTTCGCCAAGGCGGCGCGTACGGGATATTTCGCGGTCAATGGTGCCGAACTCAGCGGGAGTTTCAACTTGCCGCACGGTTGCGGCAAGTTGGTCGAAGTCTTCTTAGGCTATCTGCCATAAGACAAAACAGTGGGTGCATGCATACCCGTTCAGAAACGGACCAAGGAACATCTTAATTGTTGAATGGTCGCAGTGGTTCTTTCGCGATGATATCCCTCACGCCAGATTTCTGGGCAATCTACTTGTTCATGAAGCGCCGGGGTCGCCAAGACCTTGATTTAGTAGATTTCCTAGCTGATCGATTTGTGGAATTTGCTCGACGCAGTGAGCAGCGCTCTGGAGAAAGACTAATACGGCCAACCGTCACGTGCGCGAGCGCTACGTCAGCCTGGGGCAGCCAGGATGTGCGAGATGCAGGCAGGGTGTTTGCTGACTTTAGTGAAGCTGAAGGGCGCGACCTTGAACTGGTTAAGTAATCTTGGACACCGATTAAGATTCACGCCGCCAACCTTTCCTTCACGACCGGCGACCGGTAGTCTTTGTAGCTATGAGGCCTGCTGTTGTAGCGCGAGACATAGCACTGCACGTCTGCTCGGGCCTCATGTTACAATTTGTAGCCGGTTTCAGGCACCCACTTTGATTTAAAATTGCCAAAGAAACGCTCCATCGGGGCATTGTCCCAGCACTCGCCTTTACGGCTCATACTCTGCCTAACCCCCTGCTTCAGCAGCTCGTTACGGAGTCTATGACTGGTGTACTGACAACCCTGTCAGAATGAAACAACACATCCTGGGGATGGCCGCGTAGCTCAACCGCTTGCCGACTTTGATGTAAGTCACGTCGCCGCACCAAACCTGATTAACCGCCGTCACATCAAATTTCCGCTTGAGCACGTGCGGCACCACCAAGGCCTCCACGCCCGGCGACTTGTACTTATGGCGCCTGCGCTGACGACTGGAGATGCCAGCTTCGCGCATCAAACTGCGAGCCATATAACGTCCTATACGATGCCTTGCTTCCTGGACAAAGTACGCGCACCCGCCGACTCTCTTGAGGTCTTGTGGTGCCTGACCAGCGCGGCTTTGAGCGTTTCCCGCTCAGGATTTGCTTTGCCCTGGCGCTGACGTCAGGCGTAGAAACTGCTGCGGTTGACCCCAAACGCCCGGCAACACCTTTTAACGCCGTACTGCTCGTCCAGATCATCGATCAGCGTGAATGATCGTTGGCGTCCAAAAGCAGGAGAGCACTAGCCTTTTTTTTGGCTATCGATATCCAAGTCTTTCTCTCTGAGCAGAGCTTTGAGCCTCTGGACTTCTCGCTGATCAGCGGTAATCGCCTTCGCCCCCCGCCGGAGTCGATCCCAAGCGTTCTTTTTGCACTTGATCGACCCAGCAGCGCAGAGCAGTGGGGCCGATATCCAGGCTGGCACAGACTTCGGTAACCGGCTGATCTTCATCCAGCACCATGCTGGCAGCCTTGAGCTTGAACTCACTCAAATAAGATTTACGCATAGCAAAACGCCTTAGATTTGGGCGCTATCATAGCGCCCGATTGAAGCGTCCAAAATCATTACGCCAGTTCACCTTGGCAGCTATTTGATTTGTAAAATCAAGGCCCTCGGAGTCTACCAAGTGCCGCGCGCTATCTAAGTAGGGCTAGCCCCCTCAAATCGATTCAACCGGAAGTTCATTGTCGATTCCACTATAAGGTATCGTTTACATCCTGACGCGGCAGGTTGGTCATATTTGGCCGTGTTGCTGGATTTCCAAGCTCGCAAGGCCGTCCGGTGGTCAGCAGAGAAGGAGCTTTCACTGGAGGCATTGCTCATGAGGGTATGGCGTAGTAAACCTAGAACCAGAGTAATCGTGCATTCGGGCAGGTATTCTGGGTTGGAATATACGCTGGCGTTGCAACAGGGAATTCCTCGATAGGTAGATCAGATAAACCGATACGTCGTAATACAGAATCCTCTCAAGATGCAGCTCCACGCCATGAATAACGAACTGTATAGGGCCAGCCAGCAGGCGGCCGCAGCAGGAGCGCTAGCCTTTAAATTACATAGCCGAAGCCTCGTACCGTGCGTATCAGCGATGTGAGACCCGGCGGGTCGATTTTTTTGCGCAGACGATCGATGTGTACATCTATCAGATTGGTGCCCGGGTCGAAGTGATATCCCCATACTTCCTCGAAAATCATCATGCGCGTGAGGACCTGCCCGGAGTTGCGCATCAAAAACTCCAACAGTTTATATTCAGTGGGCAGTAAGCTTATCGATTGGTCGCCTCTGCGGGCTTCGCGGCTGATCAGGTCAAGTTCCAGGTCGGCGATGCGGAGGGTGGTTTCGAATCTATGAGCCATTCTCTCGCGGCGCAGCAGCACTTCGACGCGGGCGGCCATTTCATCAGACGCGAAAGGCTTGGTGAGGTAGTCATCACCACCAGCACGCAGGCCGCGTACACGTTCGTCCACATCGCAAAGGGCGCTGATCATCAGGACCGGCGTCAGCACGCCAATGGTGCGCATTGTGGTCAAGATGACTAGGCCGTCGATTTCTGGTAGCGTACGGTCGAGTGTGATAAGGTCGTAATCACCACTCACGGCCCGACCTAAGCCTTCACGGCCATTGTCCACCCAATCCACGTCCAGTCCATGGTTGCTGAGTTCGGTGACTATTTCTTGAGCTGTTACCGTGTCATCCTCAATGGTCAAAATACGGGTCATATGTTCACCTGGTAAGAGAATCACTAAAAGTGAAGACATTTTGCCAAGAAAACGCTGAGTGTTGACTAAATAAAACTTTATACATTTATGCTGACGTGATCACCCAAGCATTCGATCTAACTCGGCATTCAGATACCGATATCTGGGAGATCTTATTCCCCCTGTACTATGCATGAAGTTAGATGATAATCACATTTATCAGGCTTGATCTATTTCCTATATTTATACCATCGAGGGACTAAGAGTTGCTTTTGGTGGTAGGCGGACATCTGTATCGTCGCTCCCTGGTTTGCAAGGGCGGCAACCTCTACCGAAATCGATATTTCAAATGGTTTCATACAACCTATATCGGTACCTGAAAAATGAAGGCAATGTGATATGAAAGTCGAGTGTATTGGCCTTTGGTCTGGCGCGAGCACGGGCTAAGTATCGAGGGGAAGCTCGGGGTGAGCAACAAAATGTACGGCACTTGTCATGGGTTACGTCTGGTGGTATCCAAACCATGACAGAAGCTAGGCTCTATACGAAAATACTGTCTCAAACACCGCATGGCACAAGCCAGTGAGACCATTGCCGCATAACTTTTTGCGAGTTTGTCGAAGCGCGTAACGATGCGACGGTTCTCCTTCAACCAGCCGAACATGCGCTCGATGATGTTGCGCTGCCGGTTTAGGTTTGCGCTTCATCGTGCGTAGCGGGATACCGGCTGCATCCGGTAACGGTCGCAGTAGCGACGCAACGCTTCGGCGTCATAGCCCTTATCAGCCAGCAACCAGCGACAGCGCTTGCGGGGGCGACCGCGCAAACTCGGGATATAAGCGTTATCCAGCAGCGGTTGCGCATAGCTGATGTCGCTGGCTTGCCCACCTGACAGTAGAAAGTTTAGCGGTACGCCATTGGCATCGCACAGCATATGGATCTTCGTCGTCACGCCGCCCCGGCTTCGACCGAGGGCGTGGTCTTGCGGTTCTTCAGGCCCCCTTTTTTCCCAGCACCAGCAGAGGCCCGGGTTGCGCGTACCGCCGTGGAGTCAATCATCCATGTCTCCAGATCAATTAACCCTTGCTCGTTCAACTTGATGTGAAGCCGCTTGAGCATCTGGTCGAACGTCCCGAGATTGCGCCAGTCACGAAAGCGTTGATAAACCGTTGACCATGGGCCGAAGCGTTCGGGCATGTCGCGCCAGGCAGCACCCGAGCAGAGCACCCAGAGCACGCCGTTGAGCATCAGCCGATCATCTGCCCGTGGGCGTCCGTTACGGTGGGGTTCATTGAAGATGTCTGCAACCAAATCCCAGGCTGCGTCGGGGAGTTCGTACCATTTGGCCATCGTGGGCTCCTGCCGTTGATGGACTCGGACTTTACTGCCTCCCGACGCTTGCTGGGTTCAAATGAGTTTCGGATGATTTCGTACAGAGCCTAGGACATCGCAGCCTGACGAACCTATGACGGATGGTGTTCGCTCTGTAAAATCAGAATAAAGCCTCGTCTAAAGTGCCTCAGAAAGTCTCTGCTCCTTATAGGATCTCGCTTGTGAATCCATCAAGCGCTTTTAAACGCCATGCTGCGTTCGCCGATGTTCTCTCTCATTTTAAAAAATGATAAACATCTATAACTTTCTTTTCACTTGGTTCATGTGTGCGGGATTTGTATATTGAACCTGCACACACAAAACTTGCACATGCAAGAAGGAGTTATTACAATGTCACACACCATCCGCATTGCTGGCGCATTGGTACTATCTTCTTTTATCTTTGCGCCTTTGGCCATGGCCGAAGAGTCACCGGCCTTTGTTGCCCGAGCGATAGCCCATGAAAAACAGGTGGAACAGCAGCAACTGGCTTACGAGAACGCTAAGCAGGATAGCCTTAAAGCTCTCCAAGCCTCGGCGGTTCCGGGACAGTCGGTCAAGGGCAGCCATACATGAGCGGCCTCTCTACAACGCCAATTGATGCCATAAAGCCGCTTTAATTAGCGGCTTTCTTATCATTAGCATTGCGTAGAGTTTAGAAGTACCTCTGGATATCATTCCCCCATTAGTCATGCTGTTGCTGGCCGAAAAATGGCCAACTTCGCTGAGCCACATCTTCTGCTACGCGATAGCTGATAAAATTATTCATGTCAGTTCATCCTCCAAGTAACTATGGTTCCTGATGCCACAGTTCCAATGGCCTTTCATGCTACCGAGCTCACAATTTTACCGAATATGGAAGTAGCCTCATTCAGTTAGTTTTCTAGAATGTTGCTCAGGTTCATGCTTCCGCATTAGGTTGTTATTACAACCGCCACCGACGGGAGTGCTATACATGTTGCCGGAGCTACTCATGGTCACCAATGACGTTGCCGGAGGAAGCAATATTGATGAGATTAGATGAAAACGCTAACGCACTGTTCAATCTGCACTTGGTCCAGTCGCTAAAATGGTAAGTTTCATGTTGTGCTCCGATCACTTTTTCATTGGAGGTCTGTACTGCCGAAGAAGGTCTGGCCACGAGGTTGGCAGCATGAATGCGGGCGCCAGAGCGCCCATGTGCACGGTCAGATGGTGTTTGTCGTCGATAGCTGTTTGTACGTTGTAGCCAGCTTCAACACCTGAGATGATCGAAGATGAGACAGCAGACGAAGTTGATTCCACCTATCTGTGCTTTATTAGTCGTGGCAGCGACAGCCAGGCGTCTGACTACTTTATCTCTGCACTAGGTTGTGCATGACGATGGTCTGGTTGATACACCGGTCGCGGTAGGAATGGCAGTCACCTGCCACCCCCCGCACAGATCCGTACGTGCGGAATTACCGCATACGGCTCCTGCCTTGGGTTTTGTCGCCGAAGCGGGTTATGGGATGCGGATGCATTGGTAGCTCTCTTGGATAGGGTATGAATAGCCGGGCCAATGTAGCCATGCGCTCCCAGTTCAGACGGTGCCGCTGACTTCGCCGTTTAAGAGCATGCCTCCACGCACCGATTACTTCACGGCGAAAGGCATCCAGTCGCCGTGTGTTACCGGGTACGTGATAGTAGTTGCAGTAACCTTTAAACAGACGGCTCAACCATTGTCAGATTACCGGGACGGGCTCATGCCTGCGCTTGTGTAACTGCGCCCGTATCTCCCTGATTGTCGTTCTCATGCGCTTGGCGATGGTCACGCGTCTAACCACAAACATCCCGTTCTTGGTTTTGTCACAGATATGCGTGAACCCGAGAAAATCGAAAGTTTCCGGTTTTCCTTCCCCGCGCTTCTTGTGATCTTCGATCGCGAACCAGCCAAACCGTAGCAAACGTGTTTTCTCTGGATGCAGTGTCAGGTTGAACTGGGCTAGTCGAGCCTCCAACGCCTGGCGAAAACTCCATGCATCTTCATGCTTTTCAAATCCAAGCACACTGTCGTCTGCGTATCGCACAGCAATCATCTGACCTCGTGCAGTACGCTCGCGCCATTGCCTGATCCACAAGTCCGTCACGTAGTGCAGGTAGATGTTGGCAAGCAACGGTGAAATGGGCGCGCCTTGCGGCGTACCCTGCTTCGCAGGAATGCGCTTTCCATTTTCGAGAACACCTGTGCGCAGCCATCGAACTATCAGCGCTAACATTCGCCTATCCGCAATTCGGTGTTGCAGGAAGCACATCATCCATTCGTGATCGATGGTGTCAAAGAACGCTCGAATATCCACGTCCAATATCCAACGAACACGCGAATTCTGTATTCCTACCGATAACGCATCCAATGCATCGTGTTGCCCTCGACCTGGGCGAAAACCATACGAGAGTCCGAGAAAGTTCTGCTTATAAATTGCGTTGAGCACTTGCACGACTGCGGTCTGGACGATCTTGTCTTCCAGTGCGGTTACGCCCAGCGGGCGTTCGCTACCATCTGCCTTTGGAATAAACACCCGCCGGACAGGCTGGGCGCGATAGCGGCCACTATGCACTTTGTCGTGTAAGGCTGTCAGCCTTGTGAGCAGACCTTGCTCGTAGTCTCGCCACGATAGACCATCCACACCACTGACCGCGTCTCGTTTGAGATTGTAGAAACTCTCGTGCAATAGCTCGACCGTCACGTGGTGCAGCAAGCTCGTGAACTTTACCCGGCGATCTCGCCGAGCTGCTTGACGTACAGAGAGCAACCCTGACAACGCACTTGTCCGGCTCTGCGTCCGGGATGCGGAAGGCTGTTCACTGTTCCCCTTGGCTAACTCCCTTTCCTCCATCACCTCCGCCGAGGCAAGCCCGTTGTTCGGCAACTTCTCAGGTACTACGGAGTTATCCGACTTCTCATCCGCGTAGACAGCAGGCTTTTGGCTTGTGACCTTTCCTGCCCCGTCTGGCTTGTCACGACCAGACACGGACGAGATCTCCCAGCTTCCGTACAGTTGACTTCCCAGCATGCTCAGGGTCTACGACCGCGCAGGGCGTGAAACATGGCTTGCGATTATCGTCATGCACACTGTGGCCTTCCGCTTCGCATAACAGCGTCGGCGCCCTGGATTCATGATTTCGCGGCTCAATGGCTGGCCTGCTGGTTTCCCCTGCCAACGCTTCGCCGTACACCTCACGGTGCACAACGCATGACTCGGGGTCGAGGTGTTTCGCCATAACTTCTCTCGTAGGGACTTTCACCCTTTATCAACTGCCAGCTTGGCTGGCGCACTAAGCGCTCCATGAACCCCACATTCAAAGCGCTTAGCTGATCCCGGATGCTGTGCTCCCGATTCCCTCAGGAGCCAGCCCGCCATGATGCGACCCGATGCTAAAGTCGAAAAAGTCTATCTCTACCCCAAGCCCGTCGACTTTCGAAAATCCATTGATGGCCTGGCGGCGCTGGTCGAACTGGATATCAAAGTCGCGGTATTCGACCCTGTGCTTTTCGTCTTCCTCAACAAGCCACGCAACCGCGTGAAGATTTTGTATTGGGAACGCAACGGCTTCTGCCTCTGGCTCAAGCGCCTCGAATCCGAACGATTTAAAACATCGCCCAATGCCAACGATGAAGCGATCATCCTGACCGTCCAGGAATTGAACTGGCTACTTGATGGTTTTGATCTGTGGCACAACCGTCCTCATCAGGTTTTGACGCCTCAATACGTGGCCTGATTCGGTATAATCCAGGGCATGATTTCCATGCCCGAAAACCTCCCCGATGATCCTGAATTGCTCAAGCAGATGCTTGCGAAGATGCAGTCCAGAGTCGGTTTCCTCGAAGAAGAAAACGCACTGCTGCGTCAGCGCCTGTTCGGACGCAAGTCCGAGCAAACGGCTGATCCGGCAACGCCGCAGTTGGCCCTGCTCAATGAGGCGGAAAGCGTCATCGAACCCATTGATGAAGCCGCAGAAGAAGAGGCTGTTGCGCCTACCCAGCGGCGTGGCAAACGCAAACCGTTGCCGGCCGACCTCCCCCGCATCGAAATCATCCACGAACTACCCGAACATGAACTGACCTGTGTCTGCGGCTGCCGCAAACACGCCATCGGCGAGGAGCTCAGCGAGCAGCTTGAAATCGTGCCGATGCAAATCCGCGTGATCAAACACGTCCGTAAGGTCTACGGTTGCCGTGCCTGTGAAACGGCTCCGGTCACTGCGGACAAGCCGGCTCAGTTGATTGAAAAAAGTATGGCCAGCCCAAGCGTGCTGGCGATGCTGCCGACCACCAAATACGTGGACGGTTCACCGCTTCACCGTTTTGAAAAAGTGCTGGGCCGCCATGGCATCGATATCCCGCGTCAGACCTTGGCCCGCTGGGTTATCCAGTGCGGTGAACACTTGCAACCACTGCTGAATTTAATGCGCGACCAGTTATTGGAAAGCCGCGTCATCCACTGCGATGAAACCCGCGTGCAGGTGTTGAAAGAGCAGGATCGGAGCCCAGCAGCCAGTCCTGGATGTGGGTGCAAACCGGCGGCCCACCCGACAAACCAGTGATCCTTTTCGACGACTCCACCAGCCGGGCTCAGGAGGTGCCGACGCGCCTGCTTGATGGCTATCGCGGCTACGTGATGACCGATGATTACGCCGGTTACAACGCGCTGGGCGCGCAGGAAGGAGTGGAGCGTTTAGGCTGCTGGGCGCATGCACGGCGCAAATTCGTCGAAGCGCAAAAAGTGCAGCCCAAAGGCAAGACGGGTCGTGCGGACATCGCGCTGAACCTGATCAACAAGCTTTATGGCATCGAGCGCGACCTACAGGCCGGCAACGACGGCGAGCGAAAAACCGGTCGTCACGTGCACAGCCTGCCGGTGCTGGCTCGGTTGAAAAGCTGGATGGAAAAGACCCAACCCCAGGTCACCGCTCAAAACGCCCTGGGCAAAGCCATCAGCTACCTGGCGAGCAACTGGAACAAACTTGAACGGTACGTCGAGGAAGGTTACTTGCCGATCGGTAGAGTCGGGATGTGGCGCGGTGGCTTGCGCTCCGTTTCCACACCCCGCTCGTCAAACCGGACGTGCGCTACTAACGCATCCGGCTTTCGTCCGAGATCGATATGCCTTCGCACTCGACACATCGGCCATTCGCACGGGCAACTGATGCAAGCCTAGCTTTCCATATAGAAATGCATCCGGGTATAGACGGTACCCAGAGCGGCCTCGTCGCTTATGCTTCTTGACCAACCAGCGTCGGATACGGCGCTCAGTGTAACGTTGCAGGATTCGATAGTGCTTGAGCACAGGCCCTTGATCGAAGTAGCCAGCCCAGCCTCGAAGGGTCGAGTTGAGCTCAACTATCCGGTGCTCTACCGTATCCCACGTCATGCTGATCGCTGTTTCGTCATGGATTTTCCCAATAATTGACTTCATCGCTCCTTTCGAAGGTTGAGTGCCGATATAGGTTTTCCCATGACGATCGTATTGCCTGCCCAGGTTGTACCCCAGAAAGTCGAATGACTGTTCCGAGAGTTTCACCAGCGCCGTTTTCTCTTCGTTGACCGTCAGCCCCAGCCGCGCCATCAAACCACTCATCAGCACCATTGCCTGCTCTCCACTGCCGGGGCGGCAGCAGATCACCATGTCGTCCGCGTAATTCACAATCCTTGCATGCAGACGTCTGGCGTAGCCAAACTTTTCCCAGGCCAGAATGAAGCGCCTGAAATACACATTGGCTAGCAGCGGCGAAATCACCGATCCTTGAGCGCTGCCACGGTGCGTGTGCTTGGCTTCGTTGGTACGTCGAGGCTTTCCGTCAATGCGTTCGATAACGACTACTTCAAGCCACTGCTTGATCAGCCGCAACACCTTGCCATCCGAGATACGACGGGCCAGACACTTCATCAAAGGCCCGTGTGGAATGGTATTAAAATAGTCACGAAGATCCGTGTCGACAACGTCTCTCAACCCAACCCTTGCGGTGTAATGGTGCACTTGCCTCACCGCTTCCTTGGCATCTCGACGAGGCCTGAAACCATACTGCGATGGCTGCATATCCGCTTCGAAAATCGCTTGGAGGGTGAGATTGACAGCCATTTGAACAACGCGGTCTCGAATACAAGGAATTCCCAAGGAACGAAGTTTGCCGTTCTTTTTGGGAATCCAAACCCGCCGCAGGGGTTGAGGTCGATATCCACCCGACTTCAGCTCCTCGCGTAGCTGAGCCAGCCACTCCATAGGCCCTATGCTTTCAATGTCTTCGAATCGCTGACCATCCACACCATGGCTGCCTCGGTTTGCGCGGCAACGCTGGTAGGCGATGACCAAAACATCGATTCGATAGACTTTGTCCCACAGGCTGTAGAAGCGAAAGTCTGGCTCTGTCTTAGCTTTCACATACAGGGCACGCTGTAGTTTCCGAACGCGATTTCTCACCTGGGTTAGTAGGCTTGGAGCCAATCCCATCGTTCTTACCACTTTGTACTCCTCTCTTGAACCAGGGCTCCTTTCCTACTCCGGCATTACCCGGCCTCAACGGTACTACGAGCCCATCCGCCACCTGTCCGAGCCAGAGCCATCCCTCACGGGCGCTCTGTTTGTATGGCCGTGTCTAACGGCCACTTCACCCTGGCAGGCTTCCCCTGTTTCGTATGAGTTCTCTTCTGTACATGCTGTCACCACTACCCCGGCGGCAGTGCCAAGTTCGCTTGACGCTCGATCCCTCAGCACTATCAACCTTCCCCGTTATTATGGCGGGTCGGCTACCGCAAGGCATTTTCGGGGCCTGCTCGGTGTTCGCTGCGCGCTACGGCCTGCACAGTCACTGACTTCCTAAAGAAGCCTTTTCTTCAGATACTTCAGCCCATTCGTTGCCTCCTGAACTGCTCCAAAGTGCTTCCGGCCGGAGCGACAGTAGCCGGGTGGGATTCGCACCCACTGAACTCATACGCCTTGTCAGGGCGTACACAACAACGCTGCCGAACGCGCCATCAGGCCCTTCGTGATCGGAAGAAAGAACTGGCTGTTTAGCGACACCCCCAAAGGTGCAACGGCCAGCGCTCAGCTTTATAGCTTGATCGAGACTGCCAAAGTCAATGGCCAAGAACCCTATGCGTGGCTGCGCCACGCATTAGAGCGCCTGCCGACTGCTTCTTCGGTTGAGGATTACGAAGCTTTAATGCCCTGGAACTGCTCGCCGGTATCGCGTAGTTAAACGCGCTATCCATCTTGCTGGCTGGTAGGGTTTACGGTGAGCTTAAAGAATACGAGCGGAGCAACGATCATGGAATATGACGATAAACTGATTGAAGAAGCCGTGCTGGCTCTGTTGGCAACCTTCAGTTTTGATAACGGTAATGCTTGGAAAGGGTTCGACTTCGAGACCATGAGCCGATTACATGAACATGGTTTCATCAGTAATCCGGTAAACAAGAACAAATCGATTTGGTTGACGGCTGAAGGGTTGGAGCAAGGTCGGCAGATAGCCGACCGGTTGTTTGGGGTAGGAACCCAAGGGGAGCATGTATCCGAGTTGGATACCTGACTTCATACCACGGCCATCCGGTAGGTGGAGTTTATGGATCGCATACGATACACCCAGCAGCAGCGAACCCCCGAGGCCAGCGGCAGTTCGACGTTGATCAGCGTCTGTCAGGGGCTGGCACCAGGGGCGACGGCGGCTTCGACGGTGTTCTTCGGCTCCGACGACCAATGTCCAGTGTGTGGCCTGTTGCTTGCTGTCCGGTGCAAAGGAGCCGTGGACTTTACCCAAGGCCAGGTGCGAATGGCCTTTGTCCCACACGATATGGTCACCCTTGCGAATTGTGTTCGCGGGGTGACGCTCAACGGTCAACGTGAACCCAGAACTATCTGTCATGTCAATATCGAGCGAATGATTACATTGAGTGCATGTCCAGGTCCGTCTATCAACATCGGTCGCTCCGGTGCCGTTGTTATGAGCATTTGGTCAGGAGTAGTACGAGTCGTAGGACCGGGCGATGTAAAACGTCATGGTAAGCCTTGCAGGGCCTTTAGGGTGATAACAAATTTTATCACTACTTTTTCATAAGTATTTTTTGCAACTCCCCGAGAGCACGTTCAGAAAAAGCAAATTTACGGAAAAGCTATTTCCTAATGTGATCGATGAACCAGTTTGAGAGGGTGGTTTTTATCGCGCGAGGATACACATAATCTGGTAAAAAACCGATCTACTGGACTTCCCGACCACCACGCTAATGCAAACGTGTTAGAGAGGCTATCCACAAGTGTGACTATAAAAAACCAGCATTCGGACAGTGAACGAGCTCATAAGTCTTTCCAGCTTTCGAAACGCTCTTGAATTTTGGGCCAATCCGGCGATGCTTTGAGCTCCCGGATAAGGCGTTCGTGACCAGGTTCGAGAACCACGTGTTGCCATCGCTGTTTTTCCAGTTCCAGATCCAGAGTACTGCGTAGATCTTCCTTGATTACGGCGCCGGCCGCTGCAAAGCGCGGGCGAGCTCTGAGCCAAAATCTTTCGGAAGAATTGGACTGATATAGCGGCACAATCGGTAAACGGTGCTGACACCACAGATGCCAAAGAGCGCCCAAGCCTAAACCTTTACCCTGCAGCGATGGAATGATTTCGATCATATTGATATAAAGGCAATCGCCAAGTGGGTTGATGCAGTAATTCACGTAACCGGCATAATGCTCACCGATTTGGATGTCGTCCAGATAATCAGTACCTGGAAATACAAAATGGCCCAGCAGCGATTCTTGCCGACGATTTACCAAGTGTAAATTCATCGCCAGATCATCTAACAATTTAGCCGCGCGTCTGCGGAGAAAATCGCGAACAAGCTCAAAAGGCGACATAAGTTCTATTCTCCCGATAATCAATGATGACGTATTTTATCTTACACATTAAAATTTTTTGAAAACCAGGTACAACCTCATGGGATGAGCAATTAAACCCTTCATATATTGACGCTAGGCCACGACACACTAACAAGAGAATGCATTATTACTCAACCCAATAAGAAACAACACTCCAAAATAATCACGACCAGCTTTAAAACAGGAGTAAATAACCAAAAAATATTCATCATCGCGGCAAAACAGCTTGTCGCGATAGATTATGCTCCGCATCAACCTGCAAGTAAAACTCTATCGCCGCTTTATAATTTAAAATGCCCGACAAGTTTATTGAATGATATTGCCAGTTTCGATAGTTCTTGACTCGAAGCGCTGGTTTGATTCGCGCCCGCTGCAGTCTGCGAAGATAAGTCCTGTATGTTAACAAGATTCCGGTCAATCTCTCTAGCAACTTGTGCTTGCTCTTCGGCCGCGCTTGCAATTACTAAGTTCTGTTCATTGATTTTATTCACACCCTCGCTGATTCTCTCCAGTGCCAATCCAGCTTCATTCGCTAAGGACTGAGTACTCAATACAAGACTGCGACTTTTACCCATAGCGCTTACAGCCTCATCGGCACCATCACGCACCCGACTAATCATAATCTCAACTTCTCCAGTTGATACCTGAGTCCGATGGGCGAGTGCGCGCACCTCATCTGCAACTACTGCAAACCCTCTGCCTTGCTCACCAGCACGAGCTGCTTCGATAGCAGCATTCAAGGCGAGGAGATTGGTTTGCTCAGCTATTCCTCGGATAACATCTAACACTTTTGTTATCTCATGTATCTGGGACGCTAAGGCTTCTACAAGTGTAGTGGAGTCAGTAATTACGACAGTAACACTATCGATCCCCGCAACTGCTTGTTGGACCTGTTTCCGGCCCTTATGAGCTTCATCGGCTGTCTGACTTGAAATCATAGATGTACTTACAGCATTGCGAGCTACCTCTTCGACTGCTGCAGTCATCTCTGTCACAGCGGTTGCTGCCTGCTGGATCTCACCGTTCTGAGTCGCCAAGCCTCGAGTACTATCGTCTGTAACCGCTGTTAACTCCTCAGCCGCGGAAGCCAACTGAGCGGCGGCATCTGAAATCTGACGAACAGTTCCAACAAGGTTATCTTGCATATTTGAAAGTGACTGCAAAAGTTGGCCAGTTTCATCTGTACCACTATACTCGATAACCTGCGTCAAATCCCCCATAGCTACTCGACTAGCTCCCGCTACAGATTTATATATTGGACCTGTAATTAAATTCGTGATTACCATCCCTAATCCGACGGCAAGAAAAACTGCAATCAAGCAGCCTATAGCTAAAGTCCAAGTTAGATCCGAATAGACATCGCTGATCGCTTCCCTGGATTGGGCCATCTGACGGGCGTTGGATTCGAGAATGATAGCAATTTCTTTATTTACTTTTACATATTGTCCCGTGACTTCAGATAAAGCGATTTTTTTGCTTGCTCAATATCACCCTTGCTCAGGGCTGCAAAACCACGCTCAACAGCTGCGGTATAAGCGGGCCAGTCGCTAGCGTAATCCGCTGCGGCTGCCCGCTCATCTTGCTCCATAGAAGTAGCCAGATATTTATTAAATGACTCTTCAGCTTGCGCCTTATTAGTTTTATAAGATTGAAGAAGTGACTCAAGCTCATCAGCACCCGAGCTCGTAGATACTAAAGCAATAGCTCTGTAAAAATCACGATTGGTAGCAACAGTCTTTATGTTGGTTTGCCGCACGAGCCCCACCGATAACACAAGATTCCCAACGATATTGTCTACCTGAGCATTTAGCTTATTAAGTCCTGACTGACCTATAACAGCCACTACAATCGTAATAACTGCGCACATGCCGAATGCGAATAGTAACTTCGACTTTAATTTCATATTTTTTATCACTGACATATACGTGCCACTCTTTTCTATAGGCTATTTTTCAGTTCGTAATGCATTAGCATGCATCATAGAAATCTATGGTTTGAATCGATCGGATTTAAGCATGTCTCGCTCCACATCTTTCAAAACATTAAGTTTTGCAACAAGCTCAGCTCTCGCAATGTTGACCTCAGCAGCTGTAGCAGCTGTATAGCCTTTAAAATCCTCAATGCCACTTATAAGCCTTACAGCGGCCTCACCGTTCTGAATCAAAAGCCTAATGCTTTCCGCTAGAAGCTTTTCCATTCGCAAAGTCTGTTCCAGCACTAGGCTCATATCTCTGCGTGCAATTTTTTGCATTAACCCACGCCTAACTACGTTGTCGACTTCAATATCATCATCAGTTTTCGAAACCGCCGACTCAATTTCGTGATACGCCATCTCTAGACGTTTTACAGTAATCAATGCCCCATTGACCTGCGCAGAGAACTCTCCAGACAAATCAATAAACTGCCGAACCGTATCCTGATAACGCGGTACATTCACAATAAAAGTCTCTTCAAACCAACTTATATATTCAAATCATTTTTTGCGCACAGGTGATACGTGATGACTGGTACGCATCCGCTAATAGACAAACCCTAGGAGGGCGCAAAAATTATTGCATCAACCTTTATGCATCCCCATTCGCGATCATTAGCTATGTAATTAGATTAGCTCACCTCAACGAAGGTCAATCCGACGACTGAGAAATATTTTTGCGTTTTTTTAAATTTTGCGTTTCCGTTAAATTAACTAACAGGTCTAGAGCGTTTCGCCATGCTCCTTATTTCCAATGCGGTGTCGGCGCGAGCTCGTGGGGCACTACGGTTTAGGCTTCGCGATCACATTGACATTTGTAAAACAATCACGGCGTAGGGTAAGTAGCATGAATCAGTTTGCGTAATAGTGAGACCTTACTGCTTACAGCTCTGCTTGCTAAAAATTTAACCAACATATTTTCTTCATAAATTTATGATAGAGCCGTATCCAAACTCATGCCAAATTCCTCCCATTGGCCTTTCAACAATATGAAACATTTTTTTCAATACCTAAGCAGAATTTAGTTGACATTCAATTTTCTTGGCTATTATCTGGATTTTCACTAGGACTTTGAGCTTAATAAAATGAATGATGCGATTTTCTCTGCATGTAGATTATCTACAGAAGATTCTGCTAGTGAATTTTTCAGCAGATTTCGCTGCAACATTGATGTAATAGGAAATTCGAACAAATTTGATTACTCAACGAAAATGTGCAAGATGGGTAACACTAGCGTGAGTCGTTCAACAAGCCTGACGGGTTGGGCTTTTGAACAAAAGCCGGAGTTTGACGGATTATTAATCACTATTCCTGAGGCCGGCCTCCTAACTTGGGGGACATCAAAAAATAAATACGAGTCAATCTCAGGCTCTGTTTTCGTAATAGATCAAAGCCAACTTATCCTATCGAAGTTCTCCCCGTTATCTAATTACATTAGCATCTTCATACAGCACGAAGATATGTTTCAATATTTGAGAACTTTTCTTGACCAACCCCCTAAGGCAAAAATACACTTTAAGAATTCTAATACTGATGCCTGGGTTGGACGTTTTTTAGCTAATCTTGCTGATACGGCACTATCACTCTCAGGAAATCATTCCATAGCGGAAGGTCCATTCCTTCGCCATCTCAAAGAAAGCATGATTAGCTTTGTTATATATAACATAGAAAACAACTACTCTCAGTTAGTGCGTTCACCTGATACCGTACTGACTCCTACGCCACACAGTATCAAGAGCACTATTGAATATATAAATTCACACTACTCAGAAGCGCTAACAAGTATTGATCTTTCCACGCAGGCCAATATTAGTATACGAAGTCTGCAGGAGGGGTTTAAAAAATACAAAGGAACTACAATTAATAGTTACATTCGTGAGGTCCGGCTTCTTAATGCTAGAAAAATGATTTTCGATGCCAATCTACTTCTCTCAATCAAACAAATTGCTTATGCTTGTGGCTTCTCAAACTATTACCTATTTTGTAAATATTACAAATTAAGATTTTCTGAACACCCACATGACTCCAACAAACGCATGCGACAGTCATTTCAGTTGTCACCTGATGATACTTTATAGTTAAGTCTGAACGCGCTTTAGAAACCATCGAACCATTAATAATCGCAAATGCAGGTCATTTCCCTAGGCCTGCTTAGTACTGCAACTCCAAAACACCAACCTGGTCAAGTTCGGCCCGACACGCTAAAAGGAGATGTACTGGTAATCTCCGCAGTGGCTCCAGAGAAATTCTTCAGCGCATCAATTAGATCAGTTCAGCGTCTACTCTAGGAGGCGGTGTGGGCTGGCAGTGTCCAAAAAACCATGCACATTGGAAAATGTATTTCCTACAGCGCTTAACCGAAAGGTCTGGGAGGGTGTTCTCGTTTTCGCGCGAGGATACCCATGAACCTATCACGCCCATCTCGAACCACTTCAATACTCGGTGCCTGCCTAGTCGTTCTGGCGGGCATGCTGGGCTATGAGCATCATCAACTCTCCCTACTCAGCACCAGCTTGGCTGCGACAGCCGACAAAGATTCGCTCGATGCATTGCTGACGCGATTGAGCAACGTCGACGAGCGACTGGATACGGTAGCCGGCAAACATCTGGTGACCAATGATGACTTCCGAGCGGGGCAGCAGGCATTGTCGAATCGGATTGATGCCGTACAAGCGTATGCAAAGCAAGCGACGGAGTCAGCGCAAGAAACCTCCCTAAATGCTGCGTCTACGGGTGAACTGGTGGTTCTCAAAGCCAGCGTCGAAACACTCGATAGCCGTATTAAAGAACTCAGCCAATCACGTGATAAACAAGTCACTACCGTTCCCCCCAAGCCCAAGCCTACTGCCCGCAAACCAAAACGGCCCACACCTGTTGCTATCGGCATCGTCACATCGCAAAAGCCCCCCTTCACCGTTATCGGCATCGAGTACCGGGGTGGGGAACGCTTTTTGTCCGTAGCACCGCCAGGCAGCACACAGTTAAACCAGATCTATCTAATTCGTCCTGGTGACGCCGTGGCGGGTACTGAGTGGCGCCTCAACACACTGGACGGCAGGTCAGCACGCTTTGACGTGGCTGGAACACCGCAAACTGTAACCGTCGCGCAATAGGACCTCTTTTATGTATTTCCCAACGGCCATCTCAAAAAAGCAGAGATCCACGGGCACCTCGCGGCTCACTACAGGCTTGGCTATCCTTGCCTTTGCCTATGGCTGCCATGCTGCTCCGGAACACGCTACGTCAACTACAAACACTCAAATCAACGAGCTCGGCATCCAGAATCCTTCCCAAGGTGCCAGCCAGACAGAAATCGCCCGCGAGTGGGGGTTAACCCCCCAAGAGTGGACCCGTTATCGAACGGTTATGGAGGGACCACGCGGCATCTATTCACCAGGACTGGATCCGTTGACCGCACTTGGCATCGAAGCCAAATCGGCTGAAGAGCGTAGACGCTACGCAGAACTGCAGGTGCAGGCCGAGCGACAGCGTATCGATAAAGAGCTTGCCTACCAAAGAGCTTATGACCAAGCCTTTGCTCGCCTCTATCCCAATGAAAAAGTCATTCAAATATCATCTGACCCAACATCTGCGGCGGGCTCTCGCCCCGCCACTGCTCTGAAAGGCACAGGGCGATTAGCTGTTTTTGTTCAAGACAGTTGCACCGCCTGTATCGCTCGAGTGAAAGACCTTCAGACTCAGAAACAACCCTTTGATCTGTACTTCGTGGGTAGCCAAGGTGACGACGAGACCATTCGCCGTTGGGCCATCCTGGCTGGCATCGAGCCAACCAGCGTGCGCAACCGCCAAATCACACTGAATCACGACGCCGGCCGCTGGCTCGGCCTTGGACTCGGCGGCGAGCTACCAGCTGTGGTGCGCGAGGTGAATGGGCAATGGCAGCGTCAGTAGTACGCGCAGCGCTGGCTGGCTTTCTTCTAATTGGCGCGGCAATGGCTAACAGTGCCGAGGTCCCACCACCGGCCTATCAATTGATTGCGTTGCCTGCCGGCGTTCCATCCGAGGTGCTCTATTCGGTCGCACTGCAGGAGAGCGGTACGCGACTGCGTGGCCAGATCGTGCCCTGGCCATGGACATTAAATGTCGCCGGTGCCGGCTACCGCTTTGCGACCCGTAGCGATGCATGCAGGGCACTGATGCTTGCGATTCAGACCGCTGGCCCCAATCGGGTCGACGTCGGTCTAGGGCAAACCAATATCGGTGCCAATGGCCATCGTTACAGCTACCCCTGCGAAGGACTGGATCCTTACAAAAACCTTTCGGTTACGGCTCAGATCCTGGCCGAGCAAAAAGCCAAAGGCGGAGATTGGATCACGGCCGCTGGCCGATACCACCGCCCGGCCGGCGGCGAACCCGCTGCCCGCTACCGCCGCGCATTTGCCAAACATCTTAGCCGGGTCACCGGCATCAACCTAATGGCGAACAACCCATGAATGGACTGTTGAGTTTCGTGCTTTTGCTGTGCTTGGCCACCCCAATTATGGTGAACGCAAGCTCGTTGATTGTAGTTGAAGACCGGGGCGGCGTTTCAGCCCTGCCCTACTACCAAGACTTAGCGCCTGAACCTACCGCGCAATCCGCACCAATCGAAACGATGGGGGTACGTGGCCATGGGTCTTTTCCCGTGCACTCAGACCAGCTTGTCCCCGGCCAAGAGCAGGGCCGGGTTATAAACGCGCCAGGCCTACAACCTCTTTTCCTGGTGGGTGACGATGAAATGTCCAGAGCCTGGCTGACTCAACGCCGTGAGCAACTGCAGCAGTTGCAAGCGGTAGGCCTGGTAGTGAACGTGGCCAGTGCCGAGCGATTTGCAGAGGTACAACGATGGGCAGGCGACCTGCAGATGGTCCCAGCGCCGTCAAATGACCTGGCGCAGCGCCTTGGAATCAAACACTACCCACTGCTCATTACTGCAACAGCCCTTCAGCAGTAGGAGACAGGGATGCCACCGCCTCAGTCACTCACCGTGGTGATCAGACAACCGGAAGATCCGCGAACTTGCCAGCTGATTTTGGAGCAAGTGACCTACGTGGTTTGGCTTTATGGCGGCCGCGTGACGTCCACAGAACAGGGTGACGCCATCGCTATGCGCGAGAAGCTAGCCGACCGAATACCGGAACATGAGCTAGCACTGGTGAAACAGGAGCTGGACGAGCAGTTCCCCTTAAAACTCAATAAGCTTTAAAGGCACGCAACCATGGCCAGCCCCTTTACTATCGAGTCATTGCTTCGTCCTGCCGTCGAGCTTTACACGGTCTGGGTTTGTGCTGCTGCAGCGCTGCTTTGTATTTTCGCGCCCTGGGCATTTGCACTGACGCCTTTATTTGGAGTGGTTGCCGCTACTGGCTTTTTAGGTCTTGGGTTTGTTCGCCTGAAGCAGGCCCTGATGGTATTGCGCTACCGACGCAATATCCGGCGCCTCCCCCACTACACCATGACCAGCAAAGAAATTCCGGTCAGCAACGAGCGGCTTTTTATAGGCAAAGGCTTTCGCTGGACTCAAAAACATACCCAGCGCTTGATGGACACTTACCTCCCCAAATATGCCGAGTACGTCGAGCCGACCTCGACCTACAACTGGGCAAGGCGGCTTGAGGAACGATTGGAATTCGCCCCCTTCCCACTCAAGCTTCTGGCCAAGGCCACCTCTTGGGATGTCGCGCTTAATCCAGCACGTCCGCTGCCACCCGTAGGTGGCCTACCGCGCTTACACGGCATAGAACCGAACGAGGCTGACGTCAGCTTGCCATTGGGTGAACGGGTTGGGCACTCCCTGGTGTTGGGTACTACACGAGTGGGCAAAACCCGCCTGGCCGAACTGTTTATCACCCAAGACATCAGGCGCACCCGCAGACGGCCCCGCCGGCGCGTTCAGATGGGTCGCCGTGTTCAGCCTGTTCATCGGAGCCAGCGCAGCGTCGATAAAACTGATGAGATGAATCTTGATCGCGAGGTGGTGATTGTCTTCGACCCCAAAGGCGATGCCGACCTCCTGAAACGCATGTACATAGAGTGCAAGCGTGCCGGCCGACTGGATGAGTTTTACGTGTTCCATTTGGGCTGGCCCGACCACTCCGCTCGTTACAACGCCGTTGGACGATTTGGTCGGATCTCAGAGGTGGCGACCCGGATTGCCGGTCAACTATCAGGAGAAGGCAACTCGGCCGCATTCCGTGAGTTCGCCTGGCGTTTCGTCAACATTATCGCACGCGCCTTGGTCGCCCTCGGACGCAGGCCAGACTATGAGCAGATCCTCAAGCATGTGACCAACATCGATGCGCTCTTCATCGAGTACGCACAGAAGTACTTTGCTGAGCATGATCCCAAGGCCTGGCAAACCATCGTTGAATTGGAAGGCAAGATCGATCGTAAAAACCTCAGTTTTGCTATGAAGGACCGACCGCTGCGCGTGGTGGCCCTGGACATGTACCTCACTCAGCAACGCATCTCCGATCCTGTGATGGAGGGCCTGCGATCAGCGGTACGTTATGACAAAACCTATTTCGACAAGATTGTGGCCAGCCTGCTACCACTGCTGGAAAAACTGACCACGGGGCGCATTGCAGAGCTGCTGTCTCCAGACTACATGGACCTTGAGGACCCACGACCAATCTTTGACTGGATGCAGGTCATCCGCAAACGGGCGGTGGTATATGTCGGTCTGGATGCCTTGTCCGATACAGAGGTGGCTGCGGCGGTGGGCAACTCCATGTTCAGCGATCTGGTGTCAGTCGCGGGCCACATCTACAAATTCGGCATCGATGACGGTTTGCCCGGGGCAAGCGGCGGCAAGGTGGCGATTAACGTGCACGCCGACGAATTCAATGAACTGATGGGCGATGAGTTCATTCCGATGATCAACAAAGGCGGTGGCGCCGGCATGCAGGTTACGGCCTACACCCAGACCATGAGCGACATCGAGGCCAGAATCGGTAACCGCGCAAAAGCTGGCCAAGTCATCGGTAACTTCAACAACCTGTTCATGTTGCGTGTTCGTGAAACCGCCACCGCCGAGCTGTTGACCAACCAGTTGCCCAAGGTCCAGGTGTTCACCAGTACACCGGCCAGCAGTGCCAATGATGCGATCAATGGCAAGACCGCTTTCACATCCAACACCCACGACCAGATCCAAAGCGTCAGCGTGCCGATGATCGAACCGGCGCACGTCGTTGCGCTGCCCAAGGGGCAATGCTTTGCCCTGATCGAGGGCGGAAACCTGTGGAAGATTCGTATGCCGTTGCCGGCAAACGATCCCGATGAAGTCATGCCCAAGGATCTTCAGGCATTGGTTGAAGGTATGCGCAAAGGATCCGGAACGAGCAGCGATTGGTGGCAAGCGCCGGGTTATGAAGCATTAGGCGAATCGCTTCCAGATGATCTGGTCAATGATTTCCGCAAGTTGGCCACCGACGAGAAAGTCGTATAAGCCTGAAGGAGCAAGGCCATGGCCGATATCGCGGAAAAAGCCCAGCAACAGCAGGAAGGTCAAAAAACTTTCCTGGGCATGCTGTTCTCGGCTCCCTTTCACTTCCTGGGGGTGATGTTCGGCTCCCTGCTGGGCGCCGTCATCGTTGAATGGCTATGCATGTACGTGTTCTGGCCTGATGCTGGCTGGAAACATGCCCAGCAGATGTTCCAGCATGAATTGAGCTGGCTATCCCAGGACCTGCTACAGAGCGTTGTGATCAAAGAACCGGGACGCACAGCCACCTGGCTGGCAGAAACCGTGCATGACTGGCTGATGGTAAAAACCGGCCTGCAGGACAACGTCAATGCACTGACCCAGTACGCCCGATCCATATCGCAACAACAAGCAGGCACCTTCAATCTCCGCTACGAACTCGGCCGCCTCATGATCAAATTTCAGGACTACGGCTTGGCTGCGCTGTACACCGTTCTGACCTTCTGTGTACGGATGGTCATCCTGACACTGACACTCCCACTGTTTGCACTGGCCGCGTTCACCGGACTCATCGACGGCCTGGTGCGGCGGGATCTACGCAAATTCGGCTCCGGCCGTGAGTCCAGCTACCTGTATCACAAAGCCCGAGGGACGATCATTCCCCTGACCATAGTGCCCTGGACGGTCTACCTGGCCATTCCCATCAGCGTCAGCCCTCTTTTGATTCTATTGCCATGCGCAGTGTTATTGGGCGTGTCCGTCTACATCACTGTATCCAGCTTCAAAAAATACCTTTAGGAGCCGTCCATGCAATGGACT
This sequence comes from Pseudomonas marginalis, assembly GCF_900105325.1. Taxonomy (NCBI): domain Bacteria; kingdom Pseudomonadati; phylum Pseudomonadota; class Gammaproteobacteria; order Pseudomonadales; family Pseudomonadaceae; genus Pseudomonas; species Pseudomonas marginalis. Next base: position 150,791 of record NZ_FNSU01000001.1, on the reverse strand, counting down.
CAAGAACAGCAGCCCATTATCCATTCAACAGCTGACAAGCTGCTGGTCCAGGCCTTCGCCGGCACAGGCAAAACCACAACACTGGTTGGTTACGCCACCCATCACACCTCGGTGAAAATGCTGTACCTCTGCTACAACAAATCCGTCGAGCTCGCGGCCAAGGGCCGCTTCCCTCGCAATGTGGTTTGCAAGACAGCGCATGGGCTTGCCTACGCGGTCTACGGCAGTCAGTACGCCGCTAAACAGACCAACAATATGCGGCTCACTGATATTGCCAGGGCCATCAATACTCAGGACTGGGAGCTCGTGCGGGACGTCCTCAGTACGCTGAACAACTTCATGGCCAGCGCCGACGACGAGCTATGCCGTGGGCATTTCCCCAGGTTCCAGGAACAACGAATGCTCACCAGCGCACAGGAGCGGTTTCTGAACAATGCTCTGAGCGTGGCAAGGTTCATCTGGAAACGGATGATCGATCTGCAAGACACCGGCATTTCGATTACACACGACGGCTACCTGAAGCTGTATCAACTGAGTAAGCCCGACCTGAGCAAAAGGTTTCACGCCATCCTTCTGGATGAGGGACAAGACGTGAACCCGGTTATTGCCGACTTGGTAAAAACACAACGGATCCGCAAGGTGACAGTCGGCGATCCCCATCAGCAGATCTATCGCTTCCGCGGTGCCGAGGATGCGCTCAATAGCGATTGGATGGCCGGTGCCGAACGTCATTACTTGACCCAGAGTTTTCGTTTCGGCCCTGCGGTCGCTCACGTGGCCAACATCATCCTCTTCTACAAGGGGGAGACACGAAAGCTGCAGGGGTTAGGCTCCAACACCCTGGTTAAAAGGACGTTGCCTGAAGATCTACCGCATCGCACGTTTATCCATCGCACCGTTACTGGCGTTATCGAGAACGCTTTGCTCTTGGTCGCGATCAACCCCAAGATCTTCTGGGTTGGTGGTATCGACAGCTACTCGCTGCGCGACCTGGAAGACCTGTACATGTTCAGCCACAACCGCAATCAAGAAGTCCAGAACCGCAAGCTTTTGCGGGATTATCGAGACTTTGCACAGTACGTAGAAATTGCCGAGGTCAGCCAAGACACCGAGATGCTGCGCTCGATCAAAATCATCGCAGCCTATCCAGATCTGCCTCAGCGGATACATACACTGCGAGTTCGTTCTGTGGCCAATGAATTGGATGCCACAATCACGCTGACGACGGGGCATAAAGCAAAAGGGCTGGAATGGGACTTTGTCAGTCTGTATGACGACTTTAGCGCTGATCCGCTGTCGCCCGATATTGATCAGGGACGTCGAGATGACGAATTGAACTTGCTCTACGTAGCTGTGACACGAGCCATGAAGATTTTGGCGCTGAACTCGATGGTGTTGTCCATAATGCAGCGCTATGTTGATGCGAGGTCATCTCTAACAGGGCAATCACACTAGAACAAATACGCCCAGCACACAGCATTACAAAACTTTTGTAGATCGGACCGCTGATGCGAGCTTCGCAAGTGCGATTACTGATCAAACCGGAGATCTTCAGGCGAAATGAAGAAAAAACTCTCTTCAACACCACATTCCTTGATGGCCTGTTCGAGTGAGACGTAGTCCCAAGCAGGATTCGCCCCACTAGCAAAACTCACCAGGGCGTAAGTGTCATCGGAGGATCTGCCCGTTCCTTTAGGGTAATGCTCCACCCACCGGCTGCAAGCCACGATTTGCGAGAAGCTCAGTTCACGATTTATAAGACCGGCCATTTTAAACTCTCTCACTGCCTTAGCGAAAATTTCCTCAACAACGCTCGTAACGGGCGTGCTTGTGTAGTTTTTGAGTTGAGAGCATAGAAAGATATACGTTCCATCCGGGTTCACCCGCCCCCTTAAGAAGCACGTGCCTGTCTCTCCAAATCCGGGAAACTGAAAACGTCGAAAGTCTCTTTGAAATACAGTCATAAAAGCCTCGAAATGAGGTCAACGCCAATCCGATGCTACAACAATGAAAATAGATCGTCAGCTGGCAGGAAACTAAAAACCATCAGCTAGCTGCCGACTATTTCCAATTGAAGTCACGCTCTCGTTGTTGAAAAGCTGACACCTTCGTCATTGAGGAGGTCACCATGATTCGTCAGACATTTGAGTATCACACCGAGTTTTCCCCGCTTGAGTACATCGTTCAAACCAAAAAACTCTTGATGTTCAAGTCCGAAGAGCCCACCGCTGAGCCCGACACTCAGGGTTTCCTGCAAAATCCAGACCGCAAGCAACGTCTCGCTCAGTTAGGCCACGAAGGCTGGGACCTGGTCAGCGTCCAACCCGTGGTCAGAGGCGAAATCAAGGTTGGCAATCACAACGCCCAAAGCTGGGCCTACGGCTTCGCATTGCCCACCGGTTACTTACTGTTCTTCAAGCGACAGATCCAAAGCGTATAGCCGGCAGATGGCAATCTGAAGAAATCAATCAGGACCTGAATATGTTTTTCTTGCGGCGTGGGCTGGGATGAAAACGGCAAGCTGACGGCATCAGGAATTACCAGAGCCCAGCCGTGATCCAGTATCCACGCCTCACTGCACTCACTTGCCGACTTGCCTTAACAGGCCTCATTGCGCTTTTTGGATGGGGTTTGCCTATCCCCTATGCAGCGGCTGCCTCGGCCTCCGAACAGGCCAACCTGGAAGTGATGATCCGCCAGTTAAATGCCTTGGAGGACACCGCACGTCGTAGCGCTCAGGTGGCCGACGAGCCAGGCAAGCGTTACTTCTTCGATTACCAGCGCCTGGCCGGCGATATCGCTCAAATTCGCCACGGTCTTGAGGGTTACCTGACCCCTAGCCGAGCTCAGCCACGTGATCCTGTGGAGCTTTCCGGCCAATACACGGCTGAAGGACACAAGCCATGAGCATGAGTGGTGCTCAGGCGTCCGCCTTTCAGGCTGCGGGAGGATTCCCTGCCTCGTCGAGCTACCTATTTTTCGTCGGCGTGGCCGTGGCCATCGTTTTCCTGTGGGGGGCCTGGGCCGTCTGGAGCTGCTACCGAGGGTGGGCCACCGGCAATCTTGACCGGACGATTGCTTCGACGTCGGTTGTTCGCATCCTGCTCCTTTGCATGATCCTCACCACGTTTGTTCTCAGTTAACTCTATCGGAGATTCACCATGCCTTTGCTCTCAAAAAAACGCAGCTTGCTGATCAGCATTCTTGCGCTCCCTCAACTGACCATGGCTGCGCTACCCCAGTCTCAGCCCCCCACACGCGGCGAAGGCTCCAATCTGATGCAAACCATGCAGAACTATGCCTTTGACGGTTTTTCTCTGCTTGGCCTCGTCATCTGCGCCGTTGTTTTCAGTGGAGTTGCATGGCACGCCTTCGGCGTCTACCACGAGATCCAACTCGGCAAAAAGAAATGGATGGACTTAGGCGCTACCGCCGCTGTCGGTGTGGCCATCTTGGGCGTCGCCATCTTCCTGGTCACTAAGGCAACAAACATTCTTTAAAGAGCCTTGGCCATGACAGAACTCTCTGACGACGGAACGCTTATGTTTCTACCGGTGCGGCTGAACAATCAGCCAGTCATCATGGGCGGTCTCACCGCCGATGAGATGTGGGCCACCTTAGCGCTCAGTGCCGGCGCCGGGCTGGTTGTTGGTGTTCTGGCAGCGATCCTGACCCATATCTGGGCGCTTATTATTGCCGCTGCCATGCTCTTCGCGGTCCTCGGACTGACTCTTGCGAGCCGCTTTTTAAGGCGTTGGAAACGTGGTCGACCTGATACCTGGCTATACCGGCAAATGCAACTGAACGTCGCACGATATCTTCCGACCTGGAACAAGGCCCACCTGATCACACGTACGGGTGCGTGGACCTGCCGTAGAACGGAGGCTCAATGACGTACCGTAAAAAAGTAGATGCACAGCTCGCACATATCAACAGCCTGCGCCTGGTCATTGGCCTGCTGATTGCCCTGGGCCTGTACATGGCGTATGGCTGGCAGAGCGCACCGCGTGATCTGACAATTCATGTACCGCCAGACCTGCGCTCAGGTAGCACACGACAGTGGTGGGATATTCCCCCCGAGTCGGTATATGCCTTCGGGCTGTACATTTTTCAGCAGATGAATCGCTGGCCCGTTGACGGTGAAACCGACTACGAGGACAACATCACCCGTCTGGGGGGCTACCTGACGCCCAGTTGCAAAGCCTATTTGCAGAAAGATTTCGAGCTACGTCGCAACAGCGGTGAGTTACGCAAACGCGAGCGAGGTGTCTTTGAGATTCCAGGCAGGGGCATTGACGATAAGTCAGAACAACATATTGAGCAGCACAGCATCAACGACTGGACCGTCAACCTGGATATCACAGCTGACGAGCACTACGGCGGGGAACGCGTGAAGCGGGCACTGGCTCGTTATCCCCTGCACATCATTCGTTCCGATGTTGACCCCGAAAAGAACCCCTTTGGCTTGGCTTGGGACTGCTACAGCGGTAACCCTCAGCGCATCGAAGTCTCAGCTGAACCTGTCCGGTCAGGAGGTAAATGATGATGCGCCGGCTGCTGATTATCGGACTGCTCATGCTGAACTTCTGCGGGATGGCCAAAGCCGTTGAGATTTTACGCTGGGACCGAATTCCACTGGCACTGCCCTTGATCGTCGGCCAGGAACGCATTGTTTTTGTCGACCAAAATGTTCGAGTGGGTCTGCCCCGGAATTTGGTCGATAAGCTGCGCGTACAGAGCACTGGTGGCGCACTGTACCTGCTGGCCAAAGAACCCATACCTCCGACTCGCCTGCAGCTCCAAAATATGAGCAGTGGCGAAATCATGCTGGTGGACATCATTGCAACAGAAGGCAAACCAAATCAGGCCGCCCCGAGCCTGCAAAAATTGTTGCCGGTGAAGGTCCCTCGCCTCGTTACGGGCAGGCCAGCTCTAAGCCGACGACCAGTCGAGCTCCGGCCCCAACATCGCAGCCCACCGTTCAAGACGAGGATCCGCCGACGCCGCGCCGTGAGACGCCTCTCCCTGTGGTCATTACACGCTATGCCGCACAGATGCTCTATGCCCCTCTGCGCACCGTTGAGCCTGTGGACGGTATCGCCCAGGTCAATCTTAAGCGGGGCCTGAACCTCACCACTTTGCTGCCAACGTTGCCGGTCGATGCCTCTGCTTTAGGAGCATGGCGGTTAGACGACTACTGGGTGACGGCCGTGAAGCTGCGCAACACGAGCACTCAGCACCTTGCACTGGATCCTCGGGATCTGATGGGGGACTTCATCACGGCGACGTTTCAGCACCCTTACCTCGGCACCAAGGGTGATGCAAGTGACACCACAACGGTATATCTGGTGACACGTGGCCATGGTTTGGCCGAATCGGTGCTGCCCGCGGCCGTCAGCCAAGTCGACCCAAAGGGAGGTCGCCGTGAAGAGTAATCCCCTGGTTAAATTCCTGGTCATCCCTTTCGCCATCCTGGCTTTGTTCGTGGTGGTCAAACTATTCAGTAAGGGTAGTTCTGAGAAACAGGCTCAGGCTCCAGAAACGCTCGTGCTCAGTACGGGTGAAGCTAAAAAACTTGGCGTTGACGGCGATACGCCCGGCGACACCCTGCGCACCATTGTTGTGGAAAGCAGACAGCTCAAAGACCAGGTTTCCAATGCGCTCAAGAACAATGATGAGTTGAAGCAACAAAACCTTGAGCTGCAAAGACGTTTGCAGTCGATCAATGACAACGTCGACAGCAAGCTTCAGAACGTCCAGCAAACAATGAAACAGGAGTCACAACAACAAAGCCAGACCATCCTGGATACGCTGCAGCAGCAGTACAACACCCTGAGCAGCAAATCAGCTAGCAGCAATCCCTCTGGATCGGATTTGCCGATCGGATTCGGCGTACAGCCAGGTGATGGGCAAGACTTCAAAGGAGCGCCTGGACCGGATGTTGTATGGATCGAGCCGCAGGACGCGACCCCTGTCGATATCAATGGGAAGCCCATTGCGGCCGGTTCCAATCAAACCGCCTCGGGATTCAACTTCCCAACTTCCTTCGGCGAGTCAGTAGACCGTGGGCAAAATGCTCTGCGTACGGGCGCCCAGAATGTTGCGAATGAGATCTCGCCGCAGGAGGCCCGCAAACAGGTTCGCAAGGTCTATACCCTGCCACAGAACTCCACACTGATGGGTTCTGTCGCGATGTCCGCGCTGATTGGCCGAGTGCCCATCGACGGCACCGTCAACGACCCCTACCCGTTCAAGGTATTAATCGGCCCAGACAATCTCACGGCTAACGGTATCGACCTGCCCGACGTCGCCGGCGCGGTGGCCAGTGGTACGGCCTCCGGAGATTGGACTTTGTCCTGCGTGCGCGGGCAGATCAAAAGCCTGACCTTTGTCTTCAATGACGGCACTGTTCGCACGCTTCCACAGCCGCCAGAAGAAACAAATGGCAGTCAAAACAGCAATAACCAGAACAGTGGCAACCAGACAACTATTCAGGGTGGCCTGGGCTGGATCAGCGATGCCTATGGCATTCCCTGCATCAGCGGTGATCGTAAAAGTAACGCCTCACAATATATCGGTTCCCAGGTACTCATAACTGCGGCCGGCGCCGGTGCGGCCTCCCTGATCAAATCGGATGGCAACAGCAGCTCGTTTATAAATCCGCAGTCCGGAACCATCGGTTCTGTTGGCGGTTCAGGCAGTGAGGCAATGGGCAAAATCATTGGTCAGGGCGTCAATGATGTCTCCAGTTGGGTAAACAAACTCTACGGGCAAGCCTTCGCTGCGGTGTACGTGCAGCCAGGCGCCAAGATCGCCGTACACCTGGACCAACAGCTGACCATCGACTACGAACTCAATGGCCGCAAGGTCGACTATCGCTCAGGAGCCCGTCATGCCTCGACTGCGCTTGACTAACCATGCCTTGAAAATTGGCACCTACCTGGTGATCACACTGCTCGGGGCTGGCTGCTCCACCAGCAAAGACGAACTGCTCCCCCACGGCGACAACACTATGATGGACGTGTGGAATCAGGGATCCAGTGGTTCAAGCAGCGCGAGTAGCCGCCAATTGCTCGATGCCCGCCAAGACCTGCGTAGACCCTTGCTAACAAATCATTCGGAAGTGGACGAAAATGCAAGGTTTACGCGCACTGCTCAAAACGAGATCTACAGCCAGTTCAAACGCCTGCCCAATCCGGATCTGGTGATGTATGTGTTTCCTCACCTGGCGGGCTCTGATCCAGCACCGATCCCAGGCTACACCACGGTGTTCCCCCTGTATCAGCGCGTGCAATACGCCATGCCTGGCGAACGCACGGAGGCCTATTGATGGGGCTCTTTGAACGTTTCTTCAAAGCACGCAGTGCATCCGACCGTGTCGAGCCTGACCTCTCATCCAGTGGGACCGATTCTATCGACGCGCAATCATCAGCGGCCGAGACTTACGAGACTGCGACTGAGCGCTATTACGAGCGCCTCGCAGCCATGGGCATCCCATCACCGAGTGATTGGCGTAACCCCAAGAAAAAGCCAGCCACCACTGCTGACGTCGATCGTTTATATGACGTCAACCCGTCGTTCGTGGACCTGCTGCCCTGGGTAGACTACCTGCCGGGGGAAAAAGCGATGCTGCTGGAAGACGGCGTCTCTCGCGCTGCTTTTTTCGAGCTGATTCCAATTGGCACTGAAGGTCGAGATCCCGAATGGTTGCGCAAAGCCCGGGATGCTCTGGAAAACGCGCTGCAGGATTCGTTTGACGAGCTGGAAACCTCCCCGTGGGTCATTCAGTTGTACGCCCAGGACGAAACCAGCTGGGATGACTACCTGCAGCAATTGCACGACTACATCCAGCCTCGCGCACAAGGAAGCGCCTTCACCGAGCTTTATTTGCAGTTGATGAAGCAGCACCTGGAAGCTATTTCCAAGCCTGGCGGGCTGTTTGAAGACACTAAGGTCAGCCAATTGCCTTGGAGGGGCCAGCAACGGCGCGTCCGTCTGGTGGTGTACCGACGCACCCAGGGCGCGCAAGCGGACGTTCGCGGTCAAGCCCCTGGCCCTTACCTGAAAATCATCTGCGACCGCTTGGTCGGGGGATTGGCCAACGCCGGCATAAAAACCCATCGTATGGATGGCCACGCCATCCGGCACTGGTTAATTCATTGGTTCAACCCACGCCCAGATCATCTTGGCCCTGCCGATGCTGACATTCGGCGCTTCTATGAACTGGTTTGCAAACAGGCCCCTTCCTCGGAGGAAGGTGATTTACCGCTGGCCAGCGGTACGGACTTTTCGCAAAACCTGTGTTACCGCGAACCTCTGTCGGACATCGAGAAAGGCCTGTGGTACTTCGACGGTATCCCCCACCGCGTGGTGATGCTCGATCGTCTGCGCGAAGCCCCAAAGACGGGCCACCTCACCGGCGAAACCCGCAAGGGCGGTGATGCGCTAAACGCGCTGTTCGACAAAATGCCAGAGGACACCATTCTCTGTATCACCCTCGTCATCACACCGCAGGACATCCTCGAAGGGCACCTGGAACAGCTCTCTCGCAAGGCCGTTGGCGACACCCAAGCGTCGACCTTGACCCGCGAGGATGTCGCCACAGCCCGCCATTTGCTCGGCCGTAAGCACAAGCTGTACCGAGGTAGCGTAGCGTTTTACTTGCGCGGGAAAGACGACGCGCAATTACAGGAACGCAGTTTGCAACTCAGCAGTGCATTACTGGGTGCTGGAATGGAACCCGTGGAACCCCGGGATGAAGTTGCACCGCTCAATTCATACCTCAGATGGCTGCCTGGCAACTTCGACCCCAACGCACGCAAGGCACTGGAGTGGTATGCGCAACTGATGTTCGCTCAACATATTGCGAATCTGGCCCCCGTCTGGGGAAGGTCGACCGGAACCGGGCATCCGGGGATCACCCTGTTTAACCGGGGGGGAGCGCCCATCACCTTCGATCCGCTGAACAAGCTGGACCGCCAGATGAATGCGCACCTATTCATCTTCGGGCCCACAGGGTCAGGAAAGTCCGCCACCGCGACGAACATCCTCACCCAAGTCATTGCCATCTATCGACCGCGCCTGTTCATCGTAGAGGCCGGTAATAGCTTTGGCTTGCTCGGTGAATTCGCCAAGAAGCTGGGACTGACAGTTAACCGAGTTCGTCTGGCCCCTGGATCTGGAGTCAGCCTGGCGCCGTTCGCTGATGCCGTGAAACTCATCGAGCCGGACCAAAACGTGAAGGTTCTTCAGGCTGATGATCTTGAAGCTTCCGATCTACATCTGGCCAGCCAGACCGAGGATGAACAACGGGATATTTTGGGCGAGATGGAAATCACGGCCAGGCTCATGATCACGGGCGGCGAAGACAAAGAAGATGCACGTCTAACACGGGCCGATCGAAGTGCTATCCGCCAATGCATTCTCAACGCCGCGAAAAAGTGTGTTGTCGAACAACGAATCGTTCTTCCCGAAGACATTCGTGAAGCCCTGCGAGAAACGGGACTAGAACCGGGTATCCCGGCCGCTCGAAGCGCACGCTTCTTGGAGATGGCGGAAGCCTTATCCATGTTCTGCATGGGCACCGAGGGCGATATGTTTAACCGCCCTGGTACTCCCTGGCCAGAAGCAGACATCACCATTGTTGACCTGGCCACTTATGCGCGAGAAGGCTACAGCGCCCAGATGGCCATCTCCTATATTTCCCTGCTCAACACAGTGAATAACATCGCAGAACGAGACCAATTCAAAGGTCGCCCCCTGGTCTTCTTCACCGATGAAGGCCATATCCAGTTGAAGGTGCCACTGCTATCCCCCTACTCCGTCAAGATCACGAAAATGTGGCGAAAACTAGGGGCCTGGTTCTGGATGGCTACCCAAAACGTCGACGACGTTCCACCGGAAGCCTCGGCTCTGTTGAACATGATCGAATGGTGGATGTGCTTGAACATGCCCCCGGACGAGGTGGAGAAAATCGCACGTTTTCGTGAACTGACCCCGGCGCAGAAGTCGATGATGCTGTCAGCGCGCAAAGAAAGCGGCAAATTCACCGAAGGCGTGGTGCTGTCCAAAAGCATGGAGATGTTGTTCCGGGCGGTGCCCCCCAGTTTGTACCTCGCCCTGGCCATGACAGAGCCAGAGGAGAAAAAACAACGCTTCGATATCATGCAAGCCAGAGGCTGCAACGAGCTCGATGCCGCCATTGAAGTGGCTGCGACCCTGGATCGTCATCGCGGTATCGAACCACACATCATCACTTTCCCAGAGCAAGTTACGGCCTTGGAGCGCCAAGCATGAGAGCATTAAATTCCCTGACCCAGAACCTGATTGAAAGTCTGATTCACCTACTTGAACAGCCCGGAGAGGATGCCCTTCACACCCTGGAAGTGTGCGCCCCAGTATTGATAGAGCAACTGCAGCAGGTCGTAGTACGGGCGGTGGATCGTCGCGACGTCGAGTCCCAGCTTCAAACGGTGTTGGCCAACTGGCTCAGGCAGCATCCACAACCCGAGGGTGCCGAAACCGAGCTTCTTGAAGCCCTGCGTAAACAGGCACTTCTTTCATCGAAGTTAGTTGAGGCTGGGGCATGACTCGCCCTCGCTTGAGAGGAGTAATTCTGGGGTGCCTGTTGTTAGGCCTTACGTTGGCCTGCATTGCCATCATTCGAGATGAGATGAAAACACCAAATTACACAGGTCCCTGGGTGTATGGCTCGCCCGATGCTCGTTGGACTGTGACAGAGTTTGCGGATCTGGAGTGCCCCTACTGCAAGACGTATACGCCGGCACTGAAGAGTTGGATTCAGCAGCATAAAGATATAAACCTGAAGTGGCACCACCTGCCTCTGGATCTTCACGGCCCGGTTGCAGTACACGAAGCTCAGCTAGCTGAATGCGCAGGGAAGTTGGGCGGCACTCAGGCATTCTGGCAAGCCATCGACCAGACCTTTGAACGCACCCGCAGCAACGGTCAGGGTTTCACTGGTCATCTGGATGTCGACGGAATTGATCACCAAGACCTGGTGGCCTGTGCGGTAAATAACAAACAGATCGCCACAGACATTATCAAACAAGCAAATGAAGCAAGCAGAACTGGGATCACCGCAACCCCCACTTTGATAATCAAAGACAACATGACGGGTAGAACAATAAAACTTGAAGGTCCCGCTGATAGTGTGACCTTGCTCTCGGCCATTGATTGGTTAGCTCAAAAAAAGGAGCAATAGCTCTCCTGAAAAGTCAACCTTTGAATAAAGCAGCCTTTGCTTCATTGCCCGATTCACAAATGGGCGCTGAATATAAGCCTAAAGCTGGAAAAGCGAGCCATCAGCGTTTCTGGGAAGGAAATAGCCCTTGATGCAGGACATACGGCGTATGCAGAGTTGCACATGTGTCTGCTTGCGGAAGAAAGTGCCTGGGTATAGTTCTGGGCCCTCCAAGAAGGGAGAGCGGATTGAGTCGTAGTCTGGCAGCCCTACAGCATCTCGAGCTTGATGAAGGGTCTGGAACACTGCGCAATCGAGATGACGCCTTGAGCTTGTTTGCTATCGCTCGGCGCTTGATCACGATCCTCAAGACTATAATCTCGAACTACTTGGGCTATACGCAGGTGATAGTCATCGAAAACCTGCCTCCGGCCAGCTAATTGGGCCGCACGATGTAGCTCAAGGCCGCGCCACCGCTTAATAGCTTCCTCGTCACGCCAAAATGACAGTGAGAGAACTTTTCCTGGTTCACTTAGACTTTGGAAGCGCTCAACTGAGATGAAACCATCCAGCTCTGCTAGCAATGGTTTCAGTTCAGCGGCAAGTTCAAGATACCGCTGGTATTGCCCCCTCATGAGGCCATGCTTCAAAGATAACTGCGATCATTGCTGAGTTTCCTGATCACGATAAAACTGAGGGATGCGACCATTAAGGGAGGGCAAATAACTCCAACGATAAGGATGAGCAGATGATGCTGGTTGTCGTTGCAGCCATGCCAAAATCGCCTCAGAGGCGATAGTCAATGCAAGTCGCTGGCCTGGACATTCATGTCTTCCTGAGCCGAAGCTAAAGATTCGTCGTTGCGTTCGTTTGACCAAGAGGCTATCGGGGTCTGGGTTCGCGTAGGGATCCCTATTGGCTGAAGCGAGCAACACTAGAACGGTATCACCCGCCTCCAAGACGCTGCTCCCGATAGTGCATCGCTTCGCAACGAATCGCCGGGTGTTTTGCACGGGCGAGTCGTAGCGCGCTACCTCTTCCACCAAGTCTGCAACGAGCATCGGCGTAGGTTGCATGTTTTTAATCAGATCAGGGTTACGATGCAACGCTACAAGGGTATTGCCGATCAGGCCTGCGGTGGCTTCGCAGGTCTGTGACAAAAGGCCGATCAGGTTAGCGATCAATGCATCATGATCTGTCCAGCCGGTGGCTTCGCATCCGCTCCAGATATGGCTCAAGAAGCGGCTACTTTCATCGTCGTTACTCAGCAGCGCGCAGAATAATTGACTAAGCCGAGTAGCCCCGGAATGAGCTTCATCGAGTTGAGTTTCGTCGCTTAACGGCGACAGGCAGGCGACAAAATTCCGTGTCAGCCTCGCTACGTCCTGTAGCCGGCTGGATGGAAGGCCTATCAAGGCGGCAATGACGGAAACCGGTAACGTGAACATCAACTCATCTAGGTTTTCGACCGGGTTATCGAGTCTCGACCACGCGAGACACGATGTCCGCGATGCTATCTGTCTCGACAGAGGCCAAGGCAGGTTCGATAGCCATCCTGGGGCACAGGTGCTGCGGGCCCTCGTTCATGCGCATCAAACGACCGAAAATCATTCCTGCCACGCCTTGCGCAATGGCAGGAGGTATCGGCTCGTTTAGCGGACGCACCCGACAGTCGGGATGCCCCAGAATGGCTTCGACAGCTATGGCACTACTTGCAATCCATAAACGAAGATCTGCATCGAATAGCAGGCCGTTTTGTCGCCTGAGACCTGAGTAATAAACGTAGGGATCAGTATGGGTAGCTGCTTCAAAAGGCGTCATTCCGGAAGTCCTGTTCACAAAGAACGGCTACTATCGAACATCCTCCATGGTGACGATTCGCTCAGGAACGAAATATGGATGCTGGAAGCAATGACACCGCGATTTCTCGGGTAGCCGGCGCTATTGCCGAACCTGCGAGGACGAAAATGCTTTGTTCGCTGATGGACGGCCACGCCCGTACCAGTACCGAAATGGCCGTCATCGCCGACGTGAGTGCATCCACGGCGAGCGCGCATTTGGCAAGACTAGACGAGGACGGATTGGTAAGGTTGCACACGCAGGGCAGGCATCGCTACTACAGTCTGGCTGACGCGCAAGTGGCCCAGGCTATTGAGGCCCTCATGGTGATCAGCCAAAACGCAGATACACGATATGTGTCCACGACTCCAACCCGATTGCAGTTCGCGCGTACCTGTTATGACCACATGGCAGGAACACTGGCTGTACAACTGCATGACCATTTCATGGAGTCAGGCTGGTTAACCGTGCCGGTTTCTGGGGAGCCTATGTATCAGCTCACGATGAGCGGCGAAAAAGCCATGACCGATCTCGGTATCGAGATAGAAAAAGTAAGGGCACAACGGCGTCGTTTCGCGTGCTCCTGCCTGGACTGGAGCATGCGGCGCCCTCATCTTGCCGGAGCACTCGGAGCGGCTTTTCTACAGACGGTCATAAGCCGCAAGTGGGTTATCCAAGACCTTGATAGTCGGGCACTCGCATTGACATCCAAGGGACGAAAGGAGCTGTCTGGCCGATTCGGGATCATGCTGGAAAACAAAGAGATGGAGAGATCAGTAGTGCGGAATGCGACACGTCCCGCCGAGCCGGCTTTGCCGGCACGATAATTACTAATCCCTTCAACTAAGCATCTATCAAGACGCGGGCATTGCTTCGCGTGCCATATCTAAAATCAACGTGTATTAGCGGGACGCTTACCTTCGGCAGACGCTTACCAACAACCAAATCGAGAACCTAATCCGGCCGTGGGCACTTGGGAGGTCGAACTGGTTATTTGCCGGGTCGCTGCGCAACGGCAAGCGGGCGGCGGCGATCATGAGTCTGATCCAGTCGGCGCGCATCAACGGGCATGATCCGTATGCTTATCTCAAAGATGTGCTGATGCGACTGCCAACGCAGCGGGCCAGCGAGATCGAGTGACTGCTGCCGCATAAGTGGCAACTCGCTTAGATCTATAAGACGTGATGGCCGGTGAATGCTGGTTACTATTAGGTAACACGAAGCTTTAACCATTTACGGTAAAAGCTTGTAGCACGACCGCAAAAAAGACCCACGGTAAATCCCGATACAGTGCAGGTGATTAAGACGATTTGGACATCATTCGAGCGCTCGGGATGCACGGCTGCTTGATAGCCAATAAAATATCTCACAGCAAAGAAAAGCAGATATATCGCGAGAATTTTCCAAGTCCCAGGCACGACAATTCGCCTTCCGGCATCGTCAAGAGTTAGGCAACGCGTAGGGAACAACAATAATGCAGTGGCGCTCCCTACAGCTATGCCTGTTAACCACGCGCTTAACGTCATCGTGAGGTGACCGCTGTAGTTAAGTGAAAAAAGAGACCAAAATACAAAGATACAGGGTGTAATAAGCAGAAAGCTCGGGCTCTCTCGGGTAGGCCGTAGAGCTTTGAATCCGTAATAACAGATCAGTAGAAAAACGCCGAAAACCCAAAGTGGGGTACCTTGTAGAATTTCAAGCATCGCCTTTGGAGTCCTTGCGACTATTTCGTGACTTTATGCTTACATTAGCTCTGGGGCGCTGTCACGTGAAAGCTTGTCTGGGAGCTAGCGCGCTGCAAGTATTAATGGATTTCGTAGCGCGATGTTAACCGACAACCAAACAGACGCGTTTAGGGCCTCGTCAAGGCGTATTCACCACCCGCTTACCTTCCTGACGGTGCGCGACCTACCTAAGGCCTGCGCTCCCCGAACATTAATCTTCAACATTCTGCATTCCCAAATACCCACTCCCACCAAGTTTCTATTTCTTACTGCGCTCAAGACCTCCATCCGGTTTTCTGTACCTGAACTCATATCAGGTACGGTGCCATGCTCCAGATCCTTACCCACATAAGCAAACCGCGGCACTGGCTGATCCCACTGCTACTGCTCTTGCCCGCTGCTGCCCAAGCAGAAACCTGGGTAATTACCAATCAGGCACATCCGGTTTCGGCGCCCTCCGGCACTCGCATCATTCTCCTGGATGGTCAGCAACGTCTTGAAGAGCAACTGTCCCAGGTTCTCCCTGCTGATCCTCGCCAGGCTGAAGCAACGATCCAACGCTATTTGGCCAGCCCTAAAGGCCAACGTCTGCAGCGCGACCTGGCCCAGGCGCAACAAGGGGTCACTGACGCGTGGAGTCTAGGGATCGAAAAGCTCCCGGCCGTGGTCGTTGACCGTCGCTACGTCGTCTATGGCGAGCCCGACGTGGCTAAGGCTGTAACTCTGATTGATCGAGCAAGGAGCCTGTCGCGATGAGGCACTCACTCTTCCGCATCAGACCATTGTCGCTGGCTATCACTTTCAGTTTGTCCTTCAGCGCATCAGCCGCAATCAACTCGGCAGCGATCATTGCATCAACCCTCTCGCCCACGTGCCTGGAGTACAAGGTGGTCGGCATTTGCTATTGGCTGCTCTGTACGCCTTTCGGCTGCAAAGTCAGAACCTCGACCAAGGTTCGTCACTACGTGCCAGACGCGGTGGTGTCTGCATACTCAAATACGGGGGCTAATCCGTGGATAGAGATGTCACCCCTTGGCACACCGAACGCGATGGCTCAGGCAGGCAACGACGGCACCACCAACCACGTCGCAGAAAACAACATCATCAAGTTCAAAGAAGCCGATGTTATTGGCCATCCAGGGGGCGCGACGTTGAGTCAGTTCGCAAGCGCCTCGGGCTACGTTTGCAAGGGTGCAACATTGCCGCTTGTGCCCTACTTCCTAAGTACGCTTGACCCCATTGCCTGGCGGTACGGTGTACCCGAGTCCGTATATCCAGAGGCACTCATTCCAGGGATGCGCGAGGTCGGTAGCCTGCTCACCGCAAATAGCTGGGGGAATGTTTATCCACGCAGCGGTTTTCTCAACCAGACTGATGATTACAAGACCGGCGCAGTGATTGCGCAGCGTGCCGGCGACGTGGTCACCCGCCCAGGCCAGGTACATGTCTACTTGCCGATGCTCGCCCTTCCCTACCCCGGCTACTGGCCTGCAGGACCGCTACGCGAAGGTGACGCCTCCACTGGCAAGTGGCAAGAGCTGACCCCAGTCCTCAACCCGACTTGCGCAACCTTTCCCACCATCGGCCCGAACATCGATGCGCAGGATGGTGGTTACGCCTGGGCGCTCTGGCGCCCGTATTCGTGCTGCCAGCGTCGTGGCCAGACCTTCCTCGGCAGTACGGACTTCCAATGAATTTCAGTTATCGGAGCACAACATGAAACTCACCACCTTGGCGATCGGACTGATCTGCTGCTTCAGCAGTGCGTTAGCGCTTTCTGCTGATCCAATCAACGTCTCCTCTTCTGGAAGCGTCCTTGGAGATGACGTGCTTTACAACATCGGCGGGGGTAACGCCGTAACAATGGGTAGCGCCGGAAACATGGACAGCATCTCAGTTGGAGGCGGTTGGAACAACAATCTGGTCTGCGGAAATATGAGTATGAGCAACACCCTGCAGAACCAGTTGAATGGAGCCACCTCTGGATTCCAGAACATCATGAGTTCGGTGGTACAGAACGCAACAAGCGCCGTAGCTTCCCTGCCGGCTTTAATTCTTCAACGTGCAAACCCGGCTCTGTACAACCTCATCACCAACGGCATCTTACAGGCTCGATTGGACTTTGACCGTTCCAAAGGTACTTGCCGCGCGATTGGAGAAAAAATGGCCGATATCGCCGGCAACCAAATGGGTTGGGGCAAGCTCGCTGAGGGTCAGGCCATGAGCCAGGCGCTAACATCCAATACGGACGCGGTATCTGCTGTGGAGCAAGTCGAAAAGAAAGGTGGCAACGATGGCGTCACTTGGGTTGGGGGGGATCGAGCTGGAGGTTCCGGTCAGAAGCCTATTCGGATCGTGGGGGACGTCACCAAGGCGGGCTACAACCTGCTGAACAAGCGTGCCGCCGGCGACACATCCTCGATCAGCAAGGACAACTGCAACAATGGCATGGTGTGCAACGTTTGGTCATCACCACAAGAGGCCACGACCTTCGCCACTCGTGTGCTGGGGGAACAGCAACAGCAGACCTGTGACAGTTGCCCTAAAACGGTTACAGCCGCAGGCGTCGGTCTCACGCCGCTGATTCAGGAAACGTACGACACCAAGCTGAAGGCTCTGCAGGAGCTGCTGAGCGGAAGCAAAACCTTGTCGGTCGACAACCTGGAAGCGGCAAGCAGTAACTCCCTGCCCATTACCCGAGGGGTGGTGGCGGCGCTCAAGGACGAGCGTGATCAGGACGTGCTTGCTCGCAGGCTTGCCTCCGAAGTCGCGCTTTCTGATGTCTTGGAGAAAGCCTTGACCCTGCAGCGCACGCTGATGGCGGGCAGTCGCGAGCCGAACGTCGCGGCTAATGATCTCGCCGTCCAGGCAGTCGGTCAGCAGAGCTCCTCACTGCAGCAGGAAATAGGCAACCTAAAGATGGAGCTGGATATGCGTCAGCAGCTCGCTAAGAACTCGCCTCTCACCATCATCGAGCGCGGTAAAGCGCGGGCAGAAGACTCGCGTGGTGTGTCTCCGGGGGCCCCTGAAACGGATCGCCTGAACCAGTTGCAGTCACCCGCGAAGAACAATCAGTGAGAAATAGGCCATGACCGATTCTCAGGATCCTGTCGCCATACACGGCCGTTCACAGACTCGACGAGTCGTGCGGTGCATTATGTTGGTTCTGGGCACATTGCTCTCAGCTACCGCTCTCATGGTTCTACTCAGTGCCATCTTGATGAGCGTGTTCGAAAGTGCAGAGCAATGGCAAGCCTGGCGTACCGACCATTACTGGACCCTCGCCACCTGGCGCCTGGTGGTCTACGCATTCCTTGTCGCGAGCTGGCTCAAGCTCAAAGCGCGATTATCCAAATCTAATCGGACTGAGGCCAGAAAGGAGTTCAGGAGGTTAGAGCTCATGATTGTGCTGCTGTTTGTCATGATCGAACTGAGCAAAGTGTTTCTCCCCATTGGAGGCATCCAATGACGCTCTACACCAACGACTATCTGGAGTACTACCTCACGCTGGTGGGCTGGATCATCAACAACGGCATCTGGGACATGATTTCTGACACCGGCTTGTTCGCACTGCCCTTCTGCATCATCGTTATTCGAGAATGGCTGAAGGTGCGTGGAGAAGGGGCTGATGAGGGCAACAAGGGTGTGCTCTCACTGGCCCGGATCGAGACTCAGATTTATGTGGGTTACATCGTCGTCGCATTCTTCGCTGTACCAGCCGTCAATGTGAGCTTTGATACCCTGGCATTTGATCAAAGCAGAGCTCAGCAGTGTCAATACAGCTTACCTAAACCATCCGATACAGGCTGGAACACAACATTCAGTTCATTGGCAGGAAAGAGCGCACAAATGCCCATGTGGTGGGCCTTTATGCATGCGTTATCGAAAGGATTAACCAGCGGCGCGGTAGCCGCAATTCCTTGCGGAACCGATTTGCGGCAAGTTCGTATGGATGTGAACAACACCAAAATCAATAACCCATTACTGGCTCAGGAAATCGGTGACTTTACCCATGACTGCTATGGCCCCTCCCGCGCACGACTCTTCATGCGTCAACCTGATCTGGGCTCGAAAGCCGATGATCCAAAGTTCTTGGAAGATCTAAGTTGGATCGGCTCGCACTTCTTGCTTAACACCTCGGGTTACTACGACACCGACTACTCTAAGACACCAAGAGCCTCTTGGCCGTACAACTCAACACGCGATGTGGCCTTACCGCAAGTGAGCGGCGGCGGCGGATACCCAACCTGCAAGCAATGGTGGTCCGATAGCGGAGTGGGGCTGCGAGATCGTATCAAGGCTCAAGTGTCGCCAGACCTGATGACCAGGATGCTCGGCTGGGCCAAGTGGTTGTCACCTGAAGACGTAACCGACTCGCTTGTTCGGCAACTGGTCTCACCGTCTAATCAAGTGAAAGGAGACGTGTATACGGACTACGGTGGGCAAATCAACGGAACCGTCTGGAATGGTGCGGCCCGAGTCACCGGCACCCTTGGGGTAGCACTGGGCTCACTCGCGTATTTTCCAGCCATGGACATGGTTCGTCAGGCGTTACCAATGGTCATGGCGTTCTTGAAGATGGCCATGGTGATTTGCATCCCGCTGGTCCTGATTGTTGGGGCATATCAACTGCAGGTGGCCATGACACTGACGGTCGTGTTTTTTGCACTGATCTTTGTGGACTTCTGGTTCCAGCTAGCAAGATGGATCGATACCACGATCTTGGACGCCTTATATGGCTCAGGCTCTCCACACTTATCATTTGACCCGGTGATGGGACTGAACGCTACAGCTCAGGATGCAATCTTAAACTTCGTCATGGGTTCAATGTTTATTATCCTGCCAGTGTTTTGGGTAGGTGCACTGGGATGGGCGGGAATCAGTGCAGGCAAGGCATTAGAGGGGCTTGCGACTGGCACAAAAGAAGTAGCGAAAGCAGGAGAGAAAGGAGGTCAGACAGTTACCAAAAAAATTATCTGACTGAAAAACCAGCAAGTAATTTTTAAAACCCTTGTGCGTTCACCATAGACTTTTGGGGCGGGCTTTAAAAATCAATCATCATCCGCCATTTGGCCTTCGACATTGCCCCAGAAGTCCAACTCTTGGCCAAATACGTTTCGCCCATATGGCGCATCTCGATCATCAGAACTGCCAAGGCCACTTAGTCTGGTAAAGTCTCCTACAGCCAAGGCGAGCAGGATAAGACCAACAGTCAGGACGGCCATGAACGCATGTGCCAACCAAACCCAGGAATAAACCGCCACTGCAATCAAAGCCAGACGCTTCACCCAACGCAGTGTGCGGTTCTGGCTGTACCAAACGGCGCGCACGATCACACCCAAGGCATAGCCCAAGCGGCTTGCGACTCCCTGAGTGGTTTGTGTGGTCATGATGCTCATCCTCGAATGCCTCAATAACTAGAGGCGCTTTGACACTATTTATAGTACTGATTTTTCTCTGCCGCAAGCCTTTCTGATGCACAACTGCCTCGGCTAGCCGCCCATACGCCCAGCTTTTCAACCCAAAAATGGCCCAAAAGGTAAAGGGTTCTGTTAAAGCTAACGGAATGGTTCACAAGGGTAAAAGCCCTACCCGAAAGGGCCGCCGTCAGCGGGGAAAAGCAAAAGGCTGCACGGCACGAATACGGCACTCCTGGAGAACATATATCAACGCAACGGCAAAAGGTGGCAATTAGCCAAAGAAATACCTCAGACCACTAATGTTACTTTTACCTTGTTCAGTGCACCTCGGATAGGCGAAAAGCCCGCCCCATAAGTCATTTATGGAGCAAGCGATGTTCTCTATTTTCCGTCGCAAAAAAGCGCTACCCGCCCAAGGCCCCTCCCCTAACGGTTTTATACAGCCGGCCTCCAGCCAAGTACTACTGGCATCGCCACGCCGTCAGAAACTATTGGAGAACATTTGGCAACGCGCATCGTTATCCCGCTCTCAGTTTGCAGAACTCTATCGACTTCCACTTGAGCGCTACGCGGAGTTGGTCCAGCAGCTCCCTGCTTCGCAAAACCACCACCATGCACACCCTGGCGGCATGCTGGATCACGGGCTTGAAATCGTCGCCTATGCCCTGAAGATTCGACAGACCTACCTACTCCCTATAGGCGCACCACCGGAATCTCAATCAGCACAGGCTGAAGCCTGGACTGCCGCAGCAGCTTATGGCGCTTTGATTCACGACCTCGGCAAGATCGCCGTCGACGTGCACATCGAACTCGAGGGAGGTAAAACCTGGCACCCCTGGCATGGCCCAATCAACCGTCCTTACCGCTTTCGTTACGTGAAAGGACGCAGCTACCAACTACATGGGGCCGCAGCTGCACTGATCTACGCCCAGATCCTCTCCCCGGAGATTTTGGACTGGCTCAGTGGCTTCCCAGAAGTGTGGTCGCAGTTAATCTTTGTCTTGGCCGGTCAATACGAACACGCAGGAATTCTGGGAGAGATAGTAGTCAAGGCCGACCAGGCGTCCGTAGCCCAGGAACTGGGCGGAAACCCAGCCCGCGCATTGTCCGCGCCCAAGCAGTCTTTGCAGCGGCAATTGGCAGAAGGGTTGCGCTACTTGGTCCGGGATACATTCAAATTGAATCAACCCGATGGACCGTCAGATGGATGGCTGACACAGGATGCTCTTTGGCTGGTTAGCAAACCTATTGCAGATCAATTGCGGGCCTACTTGCTGACTCAGGGCGTTGAGGGCGTGCCCAGCTCGAATGCGCCCTTCTTCAACATGCTGCAGGATCAGGGGGTTATCCAGACCAATGCCCAGGACAAGGCAATCTGGAAGGCCACGATCGACAATGGTCGCGGCTGGCGAAACACCTTCACTCTGTTGAAGCTTTCGCCGGCACTGATCTGGATTGATCCCACCGATCGACCAACTGCATACGCTGGCACCCTTGAGGTAGAAGCGGGCAATTCGGCAGAAGAGTCTTCGGCGGAAAGCAGCATCTCCAAGCGACCAGAGACCTTGCCCCTGGACGTTAAATCTAACGGGGCGCAAACAGATTTAGCACCGGCAGAAACAATACCATTTGACCTCCCGCAGCCTTCTTCCAGCGATCCTGCTGAATTTGACGAACTACTGGCCCTCCTTGGTAATATCAAAGAGCCACTAGCAAGCAATGATAACCATAATGTCTCAGCGGCACAAACCGCCCCCCTTCAATTGGATGATTCTCAGCCTTGCATGCGCGCCAATGAAGGGGTCTCGCCACTCGCAACTCCAATAGAAGTAACATCGATGCCAAGGAATAACACCGATTTCGGTAAGGGATTTGTTGAATGGCTTAAAAAAGGCATCGCATCCCGAAGCATCATCATAAATGACGCCAAAGCACAGGTTCATACGGTGGCGGGGACTGCCATGCTGGTAACGCCTGGAATATTCAAGCGCTATGTCCTGGAGTTCCCTCAAATTGAACTGCAGGCGAAAGCACAGCAGGTAAATGCTTGGCAGATGGTTCAGCGGAGTTTCGAGAAGCTGAAGCTCCATAAAAAAACTGAAAAACACCTGAATATCTGGACATGCAATGTTGTTGGGCCTCGAAAATCTAAGCAGCTCAAGGGGTACTTACTTATTGACCCGCTTACGATTTTCTCTGAAGTCCCCTTCGACAACTTAAGCCTGTCTCTGAAATCAGAAATGCTGGAATCGCCAGAATGACCACGCCTATAAAGTTAACGGAGGAGTACATATTTGCTCACGACCTTCGCGATGCTAGCGCGAAGATCTATCGTGCATCGACCAAAGCATTACTTAAACATTTCCGAACAACTCCGATTGAGGAGATTGATCATCGCGCGATACTGGCATGGAGAAAGAAGATTCTTGAGAATGGATTATCCAAACGAAGCTGGAACACCTATTCGAATCATCTGCGTACTGTTTGGGGCTATGCAATTGAGCACGGCCTGATGACCCACACCACGATCAATCCATTCAGAAAAACAAGCGTTATTCCACCCAAGCGAGCCAGTAAGACAATCAATGGAGAAGCCATACAAAGAGCTCGCAACTGGCTCACATCCCTTGTTGGCCAAGAGCGCTGTACTCAAGAGCGTACCCAGATAACACCAGCTTGGTTCTGGCTCGCCGTTTTCGAGATGTTTTATTACACCGGTATTCGATTAAATGCCCTGCTATGCCTTCGCTACAAGGATATCGACTGGGACAACAAGATGATCCTAGTTCGCGGTGAAACAGAGAAAACCCACCGCGAGTTTTTCCTACCCATCATGGAGGGACTTGCTCCACACCTTTGCAGAATCCTGGGAGAAGCGGAGAAGATAGGTTTTTCACCGGACGATCAGCTGTTTAACGTCAACCGATTTTCGAGGCACTATCACGGTAAGGAAATGAACATCGATCAGGTTGAGTCGATCTACCGCAAGCTCACCGATAAAATCGGCGTGCGGATGACCCCTCACCGCTTTAGGCACACCCTCGCCACGGACTTGATGAAACAACCAGAGCGGAACATTCATCTCACCAAAAGTCTGCTGAACCACTCAAATATTGCAACGACGATGAACTACATCGAAGTCGACTACGGCCACATGCGTGCTGTTCTGCACGAGAGAAGTCTGGCTCAGGGTGCTTTAAGCCGAGTTAGAAGGGTTGATTCAAGCGGTACACCACCGACTTCAGCCATTACAGCCCCTTACGCTCAAATAAGATTGCCTTCGCAAAAAAATGCCCATCCAAAGCCCACAACGTTGCAGCCTCCACATCAACAGGCAGCTATCGAAGAGGTCATAATTGATAGACCTAGCAGATCGAATGGCCCAAGTGCGCTTAGGAAGGCTCTTGAGTTCGCATCAGCACAACTACATAGCGGCTCAATGGAATCTGCCAAAGATTCACCATCAGATCAGATAGATCAGAATCTGTTGTTAACGCTAATGGCAAGCGGGCTAGGCGTCGGCACATTCCGGAAACGCACCCAATCTGAGCGATCGATGGGAAGCACATCGTTCTCCCGGGCGTCTCCATAGCAAGACTCCTAGGTCAAACCGCACTGCAGTAGCGAGCTCTGGATAACCAGAGGCTTTCGCGTGCCTGTCAAATAATTATCGGACAAAATCAACCGGGATAGCAGATTCGAGGTATCTATCTGATCCACAAACGAAAAAAGGCGCCATAAAGGCGCCTTTTTTCTTGAATAATGGTCGGGGTAAGGGGATTCGAACTCCTGACATCCTGCTCCCAAAGCAGGCGCGCTACCGGACTGCGCTATACCCCGGAATGCGCATCGCAAAAACGATGCACATTGACATCATGACGAACCGAAACTACTGTTCGCCTCAGACGGCTGCATGTCTACGGCAATTTCTAAGTGCGCTAACACTTTCCAAAACCGTAAAACCGCCTCTAATCAGAGCTAGAACCTCTGATTCTAAGATTTGATTCCAGCGTTAACTGGTCTCAAAAATGGTGGGTCGTGTGGGATTCGAACCTACGACCAATTGGTTAAAAGCCAACTGCTCTACCAACTGAGCTAACGACCCAAATATGGTCGGGGTAGGGGGATTCGAACTCCCGACATCCTGCTCCCAAAGCAGGCGCGCTACCGGACTGCGCTATACCCCGGTTTGAAATTGGCTCCGTGACCAGGACTCGAACCTGGGACCCAATGATTAACAGTCATTTGCTCTACCGACTGAGCTATCACGGAACTACATATTTCAAAGTACAACTTTTACTGCTGTGTAACTTTCTCTTCGACCCTGTCCGTATCGCTACGTTAGCGTCTCTGAGGCGCGCTATTCTACAATCTTAAAAACCCCTGTCAACCCTTTAAATTGCTTTTAAGACAATGATTTGCGCTTCTTTCTGATTTCTTCTTGGGGAGAAGAAACCCGTGGGCTGACGTTGCTGCGGGGCGCACTTTACAAGCCTTTGCCTTACAGTTCAACGCCCTATCGAAAAAAAAGGCCCTGGGATGCAGGGCCTTCTCTTATTGCAGTGCAATCCGAGCTCAGTGGAAGACGATTTCGTCGTTCTCCACAGTCGCCTCGACGCTGGTGCCCGGCATAAAACTGCCCGACAGGATCAACTGCGCCAGCGGGTTCTCGATCCAGCGCTGGATCGCTCGTTTCAAAGGCCGTGCGCCATACACCGGGTCGTAACCGACCGCGATCAGCTTGTCCAACGCCTCGCGGCTCAGCTCCAGCGACAACTCGCGTTCCGCCAGGCGACCGCGCAGACGCCCCAGCTGGATCTCGGTGATGCCCGCGATCTGATCCCGCGCCAATGGCTCGAAGATCACCACTTCGTCGACCCGGTTGATGAATTCCGGACGGAAGTGCGTGGTCAATGCATCCATTACAGCAGCGCGCTGGGCCTCACGATCACCTACCAGTTCCTGGATCTGCGCCGAGCCCAGGTTGGAGGTCATGACGATCACCGTGTTGCGGAAGTCCACAGTGCGCCCGTGGCTGTCCGTGAGTCGTCCATCTTCCAGCACTTGCAGCAAGATGTTGAACACGTCCGGGTGAGCCTTCTCGACCTCATCCAGCAGGATCACCGAGTAAGGCTTACGCCGCACGGCCTCGGTCAGGTAACCGCCCTCCTCGTAGCCCACATAGCCTGGTGGAGCCCCGATCAGGCGAGCCACCGAATGTTTCTCCATGAACTCGGACATGTCGATCCGTACCATGGCCTCTTCAGTATCAAAGAGGAACTCGGCCAGGGCCTTGCACAGCTCAGTCTTACCCACACCGGTCGGGCCGAGGAACATGAACGAGCCGCTCGGACGGTTCGGGTCGGACAAGCCGGCGCGGGAACGCCGTACCGCGTTGGACACCGCCACGACCGCCTCTTCCTGGCCGATCACGCGCTGGTGCAACAGGTGCTCCATCTTCAGCAGCTTGTCACGCTCGCCTTCGAGCATTTTCGACACCGGGATGCCGGTCCACTTGGAAACGACTTCGGCGATTTCTTCCTCGGTCACCTTGCTGCGCAACAGCTGATTTTCAGCCTTACCGTGCTGGTCGACCATTTGCAGGCTGCGTTCCAGGTCCGGGATCACCCCGTACTGCAACTCGGCCATGCGGTTCAGGTCACCTTTACGACGTGCGGCTTCCAGCTCCTGGCGCGACTGCTCGATCTTTTGCTGGATCTGCGCAGAGCCCTGTACTTCGGCTTTTTCCGAGGTCCAGATTTCTTCGAGATCCGAATACTCGCGCTCCAGGCGGACGATTTCCTCCTGGAGTTTTTCCAGGCGTTTCTTGGCCGCGTCGTCCTCTTCTTTCTTGAGGGCCTGGGATTCGACTTTCAGCTGAATCAGGCGACGATCCAGGCGGTCGAGCACTTCCGGCTTGGAGTCGATCTCCATGCGAATGCGGCTGGCCGCTTCGTCGATCAAGTCGATGGCCTTGTCCGGCAATTGACGGTCGGTAATGTAGCGATGGCTCAATTTGGCCGCCGCAATGATCGCGCCGTCGGTGATCGCCACTTTATGGTGGACCTCGTAGCGCTCTTTCAGGCCCCGCAGGATCGCGATGGTGTCCTCTTCGCTCGGTTCTTCCACCAGGACTTTCTGGAAACGACGCTCAAGGGCCGCATCTTTCTCAATGTACTGGCGATATTCGTTAAGCGTGGTAGCACCGACACAATGCAGCTCACCTCGCGCCAAGGCGGGCTTAAGCATGTTGCCAGCATCCATTGAGCCCTCGCCTTTGCCGGCGCCGACCATGGTGTGCAGCTCGTCGATAAACAGAATGATCTGCCCTTCCTGCTTCGACAGTTCATTAAGCAGGGATTTCAGGCGCTCTTCGAATTCACCGCGGAACTTTGCACCGGCGATCAACGACCCCATATCCAGGGACAGCAGGCGTTTGCCTTTAAGGCCGTCCGGTACTTCACCATTGATGATGCGCTGGGCCAGGCCTTCGGCAATCGCGGTTTTACCCACGCCAGGTTCACCGATCAACACCGGGTTGTTCTTGGTGCGACGCTGCAGAACCTGGATGGTGCGACGAATTTCATCGTCACGGCCGATCACCGGGTCAAGCTTGCCCTCTTCGGCACGCTTGGTCAGGTCGACGGTGTACTTGTCCAGGGCCTGGCGCGACTCCTCGTGGTTAGGGTCGTTAACCGCATCACCGCCCCGCAGGTTGTTGATGGCGTTTTCCAGGGCCTTCTTGCTCACGCCTTGGCCGAGCAACAACTTGCCAAGCTTGCTGTTCTCGTCCATGGCGGCGAGCAGCACCAGTTCGCTGGAGATGAACTGGTCCCCCTTCTGCTGGGCCAGGCGGTCGGCCTGGTTAAGCAGGCGCGCCAGATCCTGCGACATATTCACGTCGCCGGTAGGGTTTTGGATTTTCGGCAGTTGGTCGAGCTCTTTGCTCAACTCCTTGCGCAGGCTATTGACATCAAAGCCCACCTGCATCAGCAAGGGCTTGATAGAACCACCTTGCTGTTCCAGGAGTGCCTGCATCAAGTGCGCAGGCTCAATGGCCGGGTGGTCAAGCCCCACCGCCAAGGATTGGGAGTCCGATAAGGCCAACTGCAATTTGCTGGTTAAACGATCAATACGCATTAGTCACCTTCCTTTTGAGCAGGCCGGAGCTATAAAACATCCTGAATGAAGAAACCTGCCAGATACCCTTATAGATGGGGTGGATTCTGGAAGATTCAAGCGAGCGGCGGTTGATATGGATCAGCGTTGACCCAGATCAGCAGAGTCTAGCGTTCAAGCCAGATAAGGGAGGCAAAACGTCCGGTGCGGGGGCTGCGCCGGTACGAAAAGAAGCGCGGGTCGGTCACGGTGCAGAAGCCACCACCATAAACAGCGGTGATGCCCCGCGCAGCAAGGCGCAGGCGGGCCAACTGATAGATGTCGGCCATGAATTTGCCGGGATTGAGGCTTGGTACAAAGGCTTCGGCAGTTGTCGGCAGGTGCTGCATGAAGGCTTCACGCACTTCAGGGCCAACCTCAAAAGCTTGTGGGCCAATCGCCGGGCCCAGCCATACCAAGACGTCCGAAGGCTCTGCGTCGAGGCTTTCGAAGGCCGCCTCCAGCACGCCCGCCGCCAGCCCACGCCAACCGGCATGGGCCGCAGCCACACGAGTGCCGGCACGGTTGCAGAACAACGCAGGCAGGCAATCGGCGGTCATCGCGGTGCAGGCGATGCCGGGGGTGCTGCTCCAGCTACCGTCGGCTTCGGCGGTGCGGCCAGGGTCGGCCTCGACCACATCCACGCCATGAACCTGGCGCAGCCAGGCCGGCTGAATATCAAAGGCTTCGGTAAGGCGACGACGATTCTCAAGGACGGCCTCAAGGCTGTCCTCAACGTGATCGCCCAGGTTAAGGCTGTCGAACGGCGCCTGGCTGACGCCGCCCGTACGGGTAGTCACACAGGCTTTCACCCCGACAGGCGCGGGCCAGTCAGGAATCAGCCAGTCATTCATCCGACAAACGCCTCGCGATCCTGCTTGAGCAGCGACAGCAACCAGACAAAATCGTCTGGAAGTGGCGATTCCCAGCTCATGCGCTTACCGCTCGTCGGATGGTCCAGCTCCAGGAAACGTGCATGCAAGGCCTGGCGCGGGAACGTCTTGAGCGATTCGACCATGGTCTGGCTCGCCGCAGGCGGAATGCGGAAGCGGCCGCCATAGGCCGGATCGCCCACCAACGGGAAGTTGATGTGGGCCATATGCACGCGAATCTGGTGGGTACGACCGGTTTCCAGCTTGACCCGCACATGGGTGTGGGAACGGAAACGCTCGAGCACGCGGTAGTGGCTCACCGCCTGCTTGCCGCCTTCCATCACCGCCATACGCTGGCGCTGCTGGCCGTGGCGACCGATTGGGGCATTGATCTTGCCGCCAGCCACGACCACACCGATCACGATGCACTCGTAGATACGGCTGACGCTACGGCTCTGCAATTGCGTAACCAGTTGCGTCTGCGCCTGAATGGTCTTGGCCACCACCATCAAGCCGGTGGTGTCCTTGTCCAGACGGTGCACGATGCCGCAACGCGGCACGTTGACGATGTCGGGGATGTGGTGCAACAGGGCATTGAGCAAGGTGCCATCAGCGTGCCCGGCCGCCGGGTGAACCACCAGGCCTGCGGGTTTGTTGATGACCAGGATGTCGTCGTCTTCATAGACGATGTCCAGCTCGATGTCCTGGGCGACCCATTCTCCCTGGGCTTCCTGCTCGGCAGTCAGCTCAAGAATCGCACCGCCATGGACTATGTCTCGCGGGCGGATAACCGCTCCATCCACAGTCAGGCGGCCGTCTTTGATCCAGGCGGAAAGGCGCGAGCGCGAGTGCTCAGCGAATAATTGTGCGGCGACTTGATCGAGGCGTTGGCCGCCCAATTCGGACGGCACCTCTGCGCGAAGTTCAATTTTATCGGACATGCTCAGACTAGGCGTGGCACAGCCTTTGGTTTCGGCTGCGCGCTTGTGGTTAAATACGGCGTCTTTTGCCCCGAGGCTTTCAACGGGGCGCTCATCATAACAGGACGGCCCCGCCCAAGACAGCGGCCGTCATAGGGACGCAAGCCGCCATGCAAGTGAAACACCTGCTGCTGATCGCCATCCTCGCCATGACTGCTGCTTGCTCGTCAACAAAGGAAGTCGTCGACGAAAACCTGAGCGAAGTCGAGCTGTACCAACTGGCACAGAAAGACTTGGACAATAATAGCTACACCAGCGCCACAGCGAAGCTGAAGGCCCTGGAGTCGCGCTATCCGTTCGGGCGCTACGCCGACCAGGCCCAGCTTGAGCTGATCTACGCCAACTACAAGAACGCCGAGCCGGAGGCTGCCAAGTCCGCCGCCGAGCGCTTCATCCGCCTGCACCCGCAACACCCGAACGTGGACTACGCCTACTACATGAAGGGCCTGACCTCGTTCGACCAGGATGTTGGCCTGCTGGCGCGCTTCCTGCCGCTGGACATGACCAAGCGAGACCCAGGCGCCGCTCGCGACTCCTACAACGAGTTCGCCCAGTTGACCAGCCGCTACCCAAACAGCCGCTACGCGCCGGACGCCAAGCAGCGCATGATCTACCTGCGTAACCTGCTGGCTTCCTACGAAATCCACGTGGCCCACTACTACCTGACCCGCCAGGCGTATGTAGCTGCCGCCAACCGTGGTCGTTATGTGGTGGAAAACTTCCAGGAAACCCCTTCCGTGGGTGACGGCCTGGCGGTGATGACCGAGGCTTACCAACGTCTGCACCTGGACGACTTGGCCAGCACCAGCCTGGAAACCCTGAAGCTCAACTACCCTGATCACCCGAGCCTGAAAGACGGCCAGTTCGTGCCTCAGGTTGCCGAAGCAGACAACCGCTCGTGGCTGAGCAAGTACACCCTGGGCTTGATCGAGTCGCGGCCGCCGTTGCCGCCGGGCGAAACTCGCGCCAACCAGGACGTGATCAAGCAGTTCCAGGATGCCAAGGAAGCCATTCCTTCGGACCTCAAGCCGCACGACGAGAACGGCGACGTGATCGAAGAAGAAGAGCCGCAGGCCCTGGGCAACAACCAGGACCGCTCGTGGTTCAGCTACATGACCTTCGGTGTGTTCGACTGAGCCCGTCGACGCAACGCAAAAAGGAGCCTTTCGGGGCTCCTTTTTTATGGGCAAGGATTATTGCGCTGTGCGCCTGCCACGTCCTTGGCTAAACTGGCGCATTCCTTATCGAGAAACCGCCCATCATGCTTCGTCTTCTGTTCTGGATTGCCGTTATTGCTGCCGCGGTATGGTTCTGGCGCAAATTCAAAAGCCCGACCGCCAGGCAGCAACGCACCAGCGAGCCCGGCGCTGCGTTGATGGTGCGCTGCGCACATTGCGGTGTGCACTTGCCGCAGGATCGCGCCCTGAGTTCGCGCCAGGAGTGGTATTGCACCCAGGCGCATCTGGAGCAAGGACCGAAGTCTATCCAGCGTTGATCCGACCTTCGGGGGCATAGGGTGCCGGATCGATGATCGGCGCACGCTCCAGCAGCAAATCGACAAATAACTGGCACGATGCCGGCGCCAGAACCAACCCGTTGCGGTAATGCCCGCAGTTGAGCCACAGCCCGCTGAAGCCGGGTACCCGACCGATATAGGGGATGCCCTCCGGCGAGCCGGGCCGCAAGCCGGCCCAATGCCCCACCACTTCGGCGTCGGCCAGGGCGGGAATCAGTTCCACAGCCGAAGCCTTGAGGCTTTCCAGCGCGGTGTCGGTTGGCGTCTTGTCGAACCCCTCATATTCCAGAGTGCTGCCGATGAGGATGTGCCCATCACGCCGAGGGATCGCATAACGCCCTTTGGCCAGGACCATGCTCGACAGGAAGTCCGACGCGCATTTGTACAAAATCATCTGCCCCTTGACCGGCTCTACCGGCAGCGCCAAGCCCAGTGTGCCGAGCAACTCGCCGCTCCACGCCCCCGCTGCAAGCACCACCTGATCCCCTAGAATCGGCCCCTCTGCCGTATCCACGCCCACTACGTTGCCGCCATCCAGAACAAAACCGGTCACTGTGCACTGTTCGTGAACGGTCACGGCAGGCAGGGCCAATAGCGCGGCCTTCAGGGATTTGACCAGGCGCGGGTTGCGCACGTTGGCCACGTTGGCCATATAGATCGCCTGGGCATACCCGCCACCCAAGACAGGAACCGCGTCATGGGCGGCAGACACATCGACCTTGCTCAGAGGCCGACCTTCACGAGCAGCCCAGTCCAGCGCCTCGGTTTCATCGTCCAGGTCCAGCCAGTACAACCCCGTGGTATGGACCTCCGGGTCGACACCGGTAGCGGCAAACAGCCGCTCAGCCAGTTGCGGATAAAAATCCTGGGACCAATGGGCCAACGCTGTGACCGCCGGGCTATAGCGCCACGGATACAGTGGCGAAACAATGCCTCCGCCCGCCCATGACGACTCCTGCCCCACACCGGCACGCTCCAGCAGGATCACAGCCTGCCCCTGGGTTGCCAGATTGAACGCCGTCAACAAGCCGATGACTCCGCCACCGACAATCACCACTTGCTGTTGCTTAGCCATCATTTGATCCAGTCGATAAATAGGAATAAACGCCCCCGGCGCCCAATCATCCAGCACCCTCATCATTGCCCCCAGCATGTCTGGCGCGACATTTCAGGTGCCGCACCTGGATTGCCACGCGCACCGCTGCTGTCCAGGCTGAAGTCACCGCAAGGGTCGCCGGCCATCAACGAATCGGCGCCCGGTGTAGCAACCAGGTAGAAATCCTGAGGGTTCAACGCTGCGGTGATTCTATAGCGATCATTGCCCGTACTGACGCCGCTTGCGTCAATAAAAGTGCCGTTCCTCATATGAAACCGCTCCAGGCGCTGAGCCTGCTCGGTCAACAGCGCGACGATTTCCGTGCGATAGACCTTTTTCACATGGCCGGTGTACCCGGGGTAAGCGATTCCGGCCAGAAACGCGATGATCGCCACGGTGATCAATAGCTCGATCAGGGTAAAACCCTGGCTGTCCATGCCCATTCCATTGCTCCTTATTGAAGTTGCCGCCACGAAACCCGCCGAAACCGCGAGCCACTCTCCTCCTCCACCCGCGCATATACGCTCTCCAATACCGTGCGCGATTGACCACTGAGCCCGACCGCTGTTACCCGGTACAACGTCGCCAGGGCTTGCGGCGGCACATGCGGCAGCCCTGCGCCAGGCCCCAGGGACTGAATACCGTAGAGACCACCCTTGATGGCAACCCAGTTAACCGATGACACAGGATGGGGCCCGGCACCCACCACCGAAAACGCTTCATCCGGTGGCCCGCAGGCAGCGATCGACTGGCACTGCGGCAAGGCCGCGCCCTTTCGCCTCACACCTTGCTCTCCCAGCCTCAAGCCACTTTCTGCGGCTTGCAGCGACTGGTTGCGGTGCCACAGGCTACCGGTGATCTTTTGCTGGGTGACCGCCCCCTGTATCGAAGACAGGCCGATCAACGACAACAGCAGCAAAAACACCAGGCTTATCAGCAGGACCATCCCCCCTGCCGCGAAGAAACACCCCCAGCAAGCACCATGGTCGCCCTAGCCCAAGCGGTTTCGCAGCGCCGCCACGACGCTGTAGGTTTGATCTTTTACCCGCCCCGTCGGGTCTTGCAACGTCATGCGGATGCGCACACTGCGGATCAAGGACTCATCGGTCGGGATAGCGTCATAACGCACAACCCGAACGGATACCGGGCTGGCAGCCACGCCGAAACTGACATCGAAAGCCCGTACGTTATCCACCAACACAGCCCTGGCCGGCGACGCAAGCGTGCTGACCTTCAACTGGCCCGCCTCGAAGATGTAGGTCAGTTGCCGAATCGCAAATCGAATCTGCCCGGGAGCAGGTGCAGGTGAGCTGCCTGAATAGGCTTGGGCGCCAGCAGTGCAGTCGGAGAGCACCGTCCAGTCAGGCCTGCCGCCGCCGACATCGGCAGTGACCAGCGTCAGCGACTTTGAACTGCCCCCGGCATTCCAGCTGACCGGCCTTTCAAAGGCTGGCGGGGCATTCTCGATAAAGGCCGGGGCCAAACAGCCAAACATACCCGCCTGGCGAATATCCCGGATCATCTTGCCCAGCACAAACCGCGCATCATCCTGCAGCAACATGGCTGCCTGCTGGCTGGCGTGGGTCGCTCGGGAATTGATCAGCACCTGGCTCCCGCCAAGCACCAGCACCAAACCGACGGCCAGGGCCAGCAACAATTCCACCAGGCTGAAACCTCTAACCCGATGCCTCATTGCATCACCCCCGGCTCATTATCGATGCGACTGGTCAGGGTGAAGGTTTCCCGCGCGCCAGGCGTGTTTGCACCCCGGCTGTCATCCCAACTGATACTGACAGTCACTTCATCTGCACTGACCGCCACAGAGCCTTTGCCGCTCTCCCCGGCAAAACCGCGAATATTGGCTTCAAAATCATGCAGGTCCACGTCACGCACGCTGGTGGTCACGGTACTGGCCGGCGCTCGAGCGCCACGACGCAACGAGTAGTCGGCACCGGAATTGGCACGGATTCGGTCGAGCATATCGTAGGCGATGAAACTGGCCTGGCTGGTCATCCTCGAACTGTCGGTGTACTTGAGGGCGTTGAGCTGGAGCATCACTGCACCTAACAGCCCGACGGCGAGAATCAGCACCGCCACCAGCACTTCAATCAATGTCATGCCGATTTGGTACCGAGGAAAAGTCGGGAAGAAACAGGTTTTCAGGCAGGCAGGCATTACCGTCGTCATCCGTGTCGAGGGCCGAAAAAAGCAGGAAAACCCTGCTGTGAGACCCAAGACTAGCGTCGGTTTTTCGCCGGCGCCGGTTACGGAACAAAGGGAAATACTTTGGACATAAAGGCCATCATTCGACACTCCGAGCCGGACGCTATACCTATGTTTCAACCCTGTATGTACACACGCCCACGGAGGGACGGCCTATGGAGCAACGAGGTTTCACCCTGATCGAACTGCTGCTCGGACTGATCGTGAGCGGCATCCTGGCGCATCTGGCTACGCCCAGTTTCACCGGCCTGCTGGAATCACAGCAGCGACAAAGCGCGGCGCAATCACTGACAAACGGATTTCGCTTCGCACGCACTGAAGCCATCACGCGTAACCGCGCGGTGGTCATCCACGCACTGGATGATGACTGGAGCCGGGGTTGGCGGGTCGTGCTGGATGTAAGCGGGCGTGGCCATCTGGACGACGACAACCCGGTGTTACTGGAGCGCCAGGGCAGCGGACGGGTGCCGATCGTCGGGAATGGACCGGTCAAAAGCCAGGTACGCTTCAGCGGATTGGGCGAGCCGGTATTTGCTGGGGGAGGTTTTCGTGCCGGCACTGTACATATATGCGCCACGGACTCGGTACAGAGCCTGTACCAGGTGGTGCTGGCGCCCAGTGGGCGCATCAGCCTGCGCAGCGATAGAGCCGAACAGGCGTTGTGCCGAAGTTACTCCGGCACCCTGGCATTCAGAGGAGGGAGCGAACCCGCAGCTCCTTGGGCATGGAGAAAGTGATGTTCTCTTCACGACCGGCCAACTCATCGGCGCCCGTAGCCCCCCAGGCATGCAACTGCTGGATGACGCCGCGCACCAGGACTTCCGGGGCCGAAGCGCCAGCCGTGATGCCAATACGCTCGACACCATCGAACCAGCTGCGCTGCATATCTTCAGCACCGTCGATCAGGTACGCCGGTGTCGCCATGCGTTCGGCCAATTCGCGCAGGCGGTTGGAATTGGAGCTGTTAGGGCTGCCGACCACCAGCACTACATCGCATTCATCGGCCAACTGTTTGACTGCATCCTGGCGGTTTTGGGTGGCGTAGCAGATGTCGTCCTTGCGTGGCCCACCAATGGCCGGGAAGCGGCTGCGCAGCGCGTCGATGACGCGGCTGGTGTCGTCCATGGACAAGGTGGTCTGGGTCACGAACGCCAACCGCTCCGGGTTGTGAACCTGCAAGCTGGCGACGTCTTTTTCGTCTTCCACAAGGTAGATGGCGCCACCATTGCTGCCGTCGTATTGGCCCATGGTGCCTTCGACTTCCGGGTGACCGGCATGGCCAATCAGGATGCATTCGCGACCATCACGGCTGTAGCGCGCGACTTCGATATGTACCTTGGTGACCAGCGGACAGGTGGCGTCGAATACTTTCAGGCCACGGCCAGCCGCTTCGGTACGTACGGCCTGGGAAACACCGTGGGCGCTGAAGATAACAATAACGTCGTCCGGCACCTGCTCCAGTTCTTCGACAAAGATGGCGCCACGTGCGCGCAGGTCTTCGACCACGAACTTGTTATGGACGACCTCATGGCGCACATAGATCGGCGGCCCGAAGACTTCCAGGGCGCGGTTGACGATTTCGATCGCCCGGTCCACGCCGGCGCAGAAGCCACGGGGGTTGGCGAGTTTGATTTGCATGCTGTGCCTCGTGTCTGGCGCTTGGGCCAGAGTTGATGCTGCTGAACTGACAATGGCGACCAAGGGCGGGAGCGAGCTTGCCCCCTCCCACACTTTAGATCGGGGCGTTGATCAAAGAGCTTTAACGTCGATGATTTCAACGTCGAACGTCAAGGTTTTACCGGCCAACGGGTGGTTGAAGTCGATGGTTACCTGCGCGTCATCGAAGGCTTTGACCACACCGGGCAGTTCGGTATTCGCCGCATCATTGAAGATCACCAGCAGGCCTTCCGACAGGTCCATGTCCTGGAACTGCGAACGCGGGATGATCTGCACGTTTTGCGGGTTGGGCTGGCCAAAGGCGTTTTCCGGCAGGATCTGCAGGGTGCGCTTGTCGCCGGCCTTGAAACCGAACAGGGCCGCTTCAAAACCTGGCAACAGGTTGCCGTCGCCGACCTTGAAAGTCGCCGGGGCTTTGTCGAACGTGCTGTCGACCGTGTCGCCATTCTCCAGGCGCAGTGCGAAATGCAAGGTGACCTCCGTGTTCTGGCCGATGCGTTGCTCAGCCAATACCTGATCAGTCATTGACGGTCTCTCCGGTTTTCTTACTTTTGAACATGTCCAGCGCCAGCATGATTGCACCGACGGTGATGGCGCTGTCGGCAAAATTGAACGCCGGGAAGTAATGGCGGTTCTGCCAATGCACCAGGATAAAGTCGATCACATGGCCCAGGGCAATACGGTCGTACAGGTTGCCCAGGGCACCGCCCAACACCAGGGCCAAGGCGATGGCCAGCCAGGTGTCATCGCGGCCCAGGCGCTTGAGCCAGACCACGAGCACCGCACTGACCACCACTGCGATCAGGGCGAACAGCCAGCGCTGCCAGCCGCCGCCGTCAGCCAGGAAGCTGAAGGCGGCGCCGGTGTTGTAGGCCAGGGTCCAGCTGAAGTAATCCGGGATCACCACGATTTGCTGGAACATTTCCAGGGAGCCCTCGAAATGAGCCTTGCTGACCTGGTCAATGACCAGGACCAGCACGCTCAGTACGAGCCAGCCCAGGCGTCCGAAACGACTGGCTGCATTAGGCATAGTGGCGAACCTCGCCTTCACCCGAGATGTTGTCGACGCAACGACCGCAGATTTCCGGATGCTCAGGGTTCACCCCGACGTCTTCACGGCAGTGCCAGCAACGGGCGCACTTAGGGAAGGCCGACTTGACCACCTTGAGCTTGAGGCCCGGCACTTCGGTGGCTACGGCATCCGCCGGTGCCTGGGCAAACGGTGCCAGGCTCGCAGTGGAAGTGATCAACACGAAGCGCAGCTCATTGCTCAGCTTGGTCAGGTCGGCAGTCAGGCCTTCCTCGGCAAACAGGGTAACTTCGGCCTGGAGGTTGCCACCGACGGCCTTGGCCGCACGCTGAACCTCCAGCTCCTTGTTCACCGCAACCTTGACGGCCATTACGCCTTCCCAGTACTCGCGGCCCAGTTCGAAGTCGGCCGGCAGTTCGGTCAAGCCTTCGTACCAGGTATTGAGCATGACGGACTCGTTACGCTCGCCCGGCAGGTATTCCCACAGTTCGTCGGCGGTGAAGGCCAGGATCGGTGCGATCCAGCGCACCAGCGCTTCGGAGATGTGGTACAGCGCGGTCTGCGCCGAACGGCGGGCCTTGCTGTTGGCACCGGTGGTGTACTGGCGGTCCTTGATGATGTCGAGGTAGAAACCACCCAACTCCTGCACACAGAAGTTGTGGATCTTCGAGTACACGTTCCAGAAGCGGTATTCGCCGTAGTGCTCCTGCAACTCGCGCTGCAGCAACAGGGTACGGTCCACGGCCCAACGGTCCAGGGCGAGCATGTCCTCGGCCGGCAGGATGTCGGTGGCCGGGTTGAAACCGGTCAGGTTCGACAGCAGGAAGCGCGCGGTATTACGGATACGGCGGTAGGCATCGGCGCTACGGGCCAGGATCTGGTCCGACACGGCGATCTCGCCGGAGTAATCGGTCGACGCCACCCACAGGCGCATGATGTCGGCGCCCAAGGTGTCGTTGATCTTTTTCGGCTCGATCACGTTCTTCAGCGACTTGGACATCTTGCGGCCCGTCTCGTCGACGGTGAACCCGTGGGTCAGCAGCTCGCGATACGGGGCGTGGTTGTCGATGGCGCAACCGGTCAGCAGCGACGAGTGGAACCAGCCCCGGTGTTGGTCGGAGCCTTCCAGGTACAGGTCGGCACGCGGGCCGGTTTCGTGACCCATCGGGTGCGAGCCGCGCAGCACGTGCCAGTGGGTGGTACCGGAGTCGAACCATACGTCGAGGGTGTCGCTGATCTTGTCGTACAGCGGCGCTTCGTCACCCAGCAACTCGGCGGCGTCCAGCTTGAACCAGGCTTCAATGCCTTCCTGTTCGACACGCTGGGCCACCACTTCCATCAGTTCGACGGTGCGTGGGTGCAGCTCACCGCTTTCCTTGTTGAGGAAGAACGGGATCGGCACACCCCAGTTGCGTTGACGGGAGATGCACCAGTCCGGACGGTTGGCGATCATCGAATGCAGGCGCGCCTGGCCCCAGGCCGGGACGAACTTGGTGTCTTCGATGGCCTTGAGCGAGCGCACACGCAGGGTGTCGCCGCTGGCCGGTTCTTTGTCCATGCCGATAAACCATTGCGCGGTGGCGCGGTAGATCAGCGGGGTCTTGTGGCGCCAGCAGTGCATGTAGCTGTGCTTGATGGTGTCGGTTTGCATCAGCGCACCGACTTCACGCAGCTTGTCGATGATCGGCTGGTCGGCCTTGAAGATGAACTGGCCGCCGAAGAACTCCAGCGACGGCACATAAACACCGTTGCTTTGCACCGGGTTGATGATCTCATCGTTGACCATGCCGTACTTCTTGCAGATCACGAAGTCGTCCACGCCATAGGCCGGCGAGCAGTGAACCACACCTGTACCCGAACCCAACTCGACGTAGTCAGCCAGGTACACCGGCGACAGACGGTCATAGAATGGATGACGGAAGTTGATCAGCTCCAGCGCGGAACCGGTAGTGGTGGCAATTACCGAACCTTGCAGCTCGTAGCGAGCCAGGCACGCTTCGACCATTTCCTCGGCAAGCACCAGCAGGCGATCACCGACGTCCACCAGGGCGTAGGTGAATTCCGGGTGCACGTTCAGCGCCTGGTTGGCGGGAATGGTCCACGGGGTGGTGGTCCAGATCACGATGGCAGCCGGTTTGCTCAGGCTTGCCAGGCCAAAGGCCTCGGCCAGCTTGGCGTCGTCGGCGATCGGGAAGGCCACGTCGATGGTCGAGGACTTCTTGTCTTCGTATTCGACTTCCGCTTCAGCCAGGGCCGAGCCGCAATCGAAGCACCAGTTCACGGGCTTGAGGCCCTTGAACACGAAACCGCCCTTGACGATTTCGGCCAAGGCACGGATTTCACCGGCCTCGTTCTTGAAGTTCATGGTTTTGTACGGGTTGTCCCACTCGCCCAGCACACCCAGGCGGATGAACTCGGACTTCTGCCCTTCGATCTGCTCGGCAGCGTAGGCACGGCACAGTTCGCGGGTTTTATCCGCGCCCAGGTTCTTGCCGTAGGTCACTTCGACCTTGTGTTCGATCGGCAGGCCGTGGCAGTCCCAACCTGGGACATAAGGCGCGTCGAAACCCGCCAGGGTTTTCGAGCGCAGGATCATGTCCTTGAGAATTTTGTTCAGCGCATGACCGATGTGAATCGTGCCGTTGGCATAAGGAGGGCCGTCGTG
This sequence comes from Pseudomonas marginalis, assembly GCF_900105325.1. Lineage (NCBI taxonomy): Bacteria > Pseudomonadati > Pseudomonadota > Gammaproteobacteria > Pseudomonadales > Pseudomonadaceae > Pseudomonas > Pseudomonas marginalis. The sequence continues at coordinate 111,388 of NZ_FNSU01000001.1, read as the reverse complement.
CAGGACGAATTTCGGACGATCCTTGCCAATTTCGCGCAACTTTCCGTACAGGCCAATACTGTCCCAGCGCTGCAGGATCTGCGGTTCGCGCTGTGGCAGGCCGGCCTTCATTGGGAAGGCGGTGTCCGGAAGGTTTAGCGTGGCTTTATAGTCGGTCATTTAAGGCTCTTCGGTTAGCGATGGGCGCTAGGTGCGGCTAGTGCACGGGCGGCGGCGACATCCGCATTGATCGCCGTTTTCAACGCCTCAAGCGAGGCGAAACGCTGCTCTTCACGCAGCTTCTGGTGGAAAACCACCGTCAAACGCCGGTCATACAGATCACCGGCAAAATCCAACAGATGAACTTCCAGGTGGGCCTTGCCATCACCTGCAACCGTGGGCCTGACGCCTATGTTGGCGACTCCCGGCCACGATTGGCCGTCGATGTCGACGCTCACCAGGTAAACCCCGGTCAGCGGCACACGGCGGCGCTTGAGTTGCACGTTGGCGGTTGGCGTGCCCAGTTGGCGCGCCAGCTTCTGGCCGTGCAGTACCCGCCCGGCAATGCGGAACGGGCGACCGAGCAAACGCTCGGCCAAGGCGAAGTCGGCAGCGGCCAGGGCGTTACGCACCTGGGTGCTGCTCACGCGCAGGCCGTCCAGTTCGACGGTTTGCGCGGCTTCGACGGTAAAGCCCTGGGTGATACCGGCGTGTTGCAGGAACTCGAAATCCCCGACCCGGTCGCAGCCAAAACGGAAGTCGTCGCCGACCTCCAAATGCTGTACGCCCAGGCCATCTACCAGTATGCGGTCGACGAACTCGGCAGCGCTGAGACTTTGCAAACGCTGGTTGAAAGCCAGGCAGAGGACGCGGTCCACGCCTTCTTCGGCCAGCAGTTGCAGCTTGTCCCGCAGACGGGCCAGACGTGCCGGTGCCGTTTCCGGGGTGAAATATTCCCGCGGCTGCGGCTCGAAAATCACCACGCAGCTGGGTACGCCCAACTCGACCGCACGCTCGCGCAGCCGGGCCAGGATAGCCTGGTGGCCACGGTGAACACCGTCAAAGTTGCCAATAGTGGCGACGCAGCCCCGATGCTCAGGGCGCAGGTTGTGGAGACCTCGAACCAGCTGCATAACGCGCTTCTTGCTCATAAAGTGGTCGATTATAACCACACCCGGCCCCGGACGACAGGCAACAGCGCAGGGCAAATGGATCGAATCGATAAAACAACCGTTTTATCGCGGCAAACTCTCTAGCTCAACGACTTGCGATTGAAATCCCGCAGGCGGAAGCCTTGCAGCAACAACATCCCGAAGTACACCACCACGCCGGCCACGACCAGCACGCCCAGGCGCATGAAGCGCTCCAGCATATGCCCCTCATCCCAGGCCGGCATGAAGTGCATCAGGCCGAGCAATACCGCCGACATCATCGCAACCGCCACCAGCAACTTGAGGGCGAACATGCCCCAGCCAGGCTGAGGCTGGAACATCTGTTGTTTGCGCAGCTGATAAAACAGCAGGCCGGCATTGATGCACGCACCGGCACTGATGGCCAGGGCCAGGCCGGCGTGGGCCAGCGGACCAATAAACACCAGGTTGAGCAGTTGCGTGACGATCAGGGTGAAGATCGCGATCTTTACCGGCGTGCGGATGTTCTGCTGGGCATAGAAGCCAGGCGCCAGCACCTTGATCACGATGATGCCGAGCAGGCCGACGGAATAAGCCACCAGCGCATGCTGGGTCATCAACGCGTCATGGGCATCGAATTGCCCGTATTGGAACAGCGACACTGTCAGCGGCTCGGCCAGGATCCCCAACGCCAGTGCGCACGGCAGCACCAGCACGAAACACAGGCGCAGCCCCCAATCGAGGATGCGCGAGTATTCCTGGCGATCCTTGCTGGCATAGGTGCGTGCCAGCGTCGGCAGCAAAATGGTGCCGAGGGCTACGCCCAGCACGCCAGACGGCAGTTCCATGAGGCGGTCGGCGTAATACATCCATGACACCGAGCCGGATACCAGCAGCGAGGCGAACGCGGTGTTGATTATCAGGGAAATCTGGCTCACCGACACCCCAAGGATCGCCGGCAACATATTGCGCATCACGCGCCAGACGCCGGTGTCCTTGAGGTTCAGGCGCGGCAATACGAGCATGCCGATCTTTTTCAGGTGCGGCAGTTGGTAGAGCAACTGCGCCAGGCCACCGGCCAGCACGGCCCAGCCAAGGGCCATGACCGGCGGATCGAAGTAAGGTGTCAGGAACAGCGCAAAAATAATCATGCTGACGTTAAGCAGCGTCGGCACGAACGCCGGCACCGAGAAACGGTTCCAGGTGTTGAGGATCGCACCGGCCAGGGATGACAGTGAGATCAGCAATATATAAGGAAAGGTCACCCGCAACAGGTCAGTGGTCAGCGCGAATTTTTCCGGCGTATTGGCAAAACCCGGCGCCGTGGCCCAGATCACCCAGGGCGCGGCGAGCATGCCGACGATGGTCACCAGCATCAACACCAGGGTGAGCAGGCCCGAGACATAGGCAATGAAGGTACGGGTCGCCTCCTCCCCCTGCTGGGTCTTGTACTCGGCCAGAATCGGCACGAACGCCTGGGAAAACGCGCCCTCGGCAAAGATCCGCCGCAGCAGGTTGGGCAGTTTGAACGCAATAAAGAACGCATCCGTGGCCATGCTGGCGCCAAAAATACGCGCCAGCAGGGTGTCACGCACGAACCCCAAAACCCGGGAGATCATCGTGATAGAGCTGACGGCGGCCAACGATTTGAGCAGATTCATTGAAAGAGTTTGCGCCTATAGATAAAGAGCAGGCGAACTAAGCGCCTACTTATGCGATACTGCGCGCCTGCAACAGCACAGCGCCAAAGCTCGCGAGTTTACAGGTCAAGCGCCGGAAATAAATCACCCGCCTCTTCAGATCGACCACTCAGCAGTTCGCATCAGCCGGCCTTGACAACACATCAAGTCATCGGCATGATTCGCGGCCTATTTTGTTTGCTATTTCCTAAAAAGTCTTTCGAGGAGCTCGACGGTGGCCAACACACCTTCCGCCAAAAAACGTGCAAAACAGGCTGAGAAGCGTCGCAGCCACAACGCCAGCCTGCGTTCCATGGTTCGTACCTACATCAAGAATGTAGTTAAAGCCATCGACACCAAAGACGCTGAAAAAGCTCAAGCAGCTTACGTTCTGGCTGTGCCAGTCATCGACCGTATGGCCGATAAAGGCATCATCCACAAGAACAAGGCCGCTCGTCATAAGAGCCGCCTGAATGGCCACATCAAGGCTCTGAGCGTTCCTGCTGCTGCCTAAGTGGTAACAACTGCCACGCAGCCCAGGTTGCGAAACAGTTAAGAAATGCCCCGTACCGAAAGGTCTGGGGCATTTTTGTTTGTGCCTGAAAATACACCACGATCAAAATGTGGCGGGGGGATCCGGTAGAGATTTTCAAGCGCACAAAAAACGCCCCGAACCAGTCGGGGCGTTTTTTTTGCTACCACTTGATCAAAACATCAATCAATGGTGATGACCGCCTTCACCATGGACGTGACCGTGGGCCACTTCTTCCTGGGAAGCGTCGCGGATGGCAACGATCTTCACTTGGAAGTTCAGGCGCTGGCCAGCCAGAGGGTGGTTGCCGTCGACGGTGACGTCGTCGCCGTCCAGATCACGAATGGTGACGATCTGCATTTGACCGTCCGGCGCGGAGGCGTGGAACTGCATGCCCACTTCCAACTCATCAACACCTTCGAACATGCTGCGGCTCAGGGTGCTGACCAGTTCGGCGGAGTATTCGCCGTAGGCATCTTCAGGTTCTACGGCAACGGTCAGCTCATCACCAACGCTCTTGCCTTCCAGAGCCTTTTCCAGGCCTGGGATGATGTTACCTGCGCCTTGCAGGTAGACCAGCGGCGCGCCGCCGGCTGAGCTGTCGATGACCTCACCAGCGTCGTTGGTCAGGGTATAGTCGATGGAGACAGCCTTGTTAGCGGCGATCGTCATGGGGCGAGACCTTTTGCATAAGAATGAAGAACGGACAAGTCTAAACAAGGATTTGCCCGAAAGCGAACAGAACCCGGACGGACGGGGCCGATCAACGGCATCCTTGATCATCGGCTTCCACCAGGACGAGGAGGGTCACTGGGTTGCCGAGCTGTCCTGCGGCCACACCCAGCACCTGCGCCACCAGCCGCCATGGCAGTCTCGCGCCTGGGTACTCGACGCCACACAGCGCCTGGAAAAAATAGGCCAGCCCTTTGCCTGCGGCTGGTGTGCGCAAGCGCCCGAATAACGATAACCTTGGCGCCTGATTCCCGGTAGGCACTCAACCATAGGGCGCCACCGAAGCCATGCACCTCCAGAGAATTCGCATGCAGACTTTTTTTATCGCGCCCACCGATTTTGGTGTGGGTCTGACCTCCATCAGCCTTGGGCTGGTGCGTACCCTTGAGCGAGCCGGCCTGAAAGTCGGTTTTTTCAAGCCGATTGCCCAGCCACATCCCGGCGATACCGGCCCCGAACGCTCCACCGAGCTGGTGGCTCGCACCCATGGCCTCAAGCCGCCACAACCGCTAGGCCTGGCTCACGTGGAACGCATGCTCGGCGACGGCCAGCTCGACGAGCTGCTCGAAGAAATCATCACCCTTTATCAGCAGGCCGCCGTGGGCAAGGACGTGCTGATCGTCGAAGGTATGGTACCGACCCGCAGCGCCAGCTATGCGGCCCGGGTCAACCTGCACCTGGCCAAGAGCCTGGATGCGGAAGTGATCCTGGTCTCGGCCCCGGAAAACGAAGTGCTCACCGAACTCTCCGGCCGCGTGGAACTGCAGGCCCAGCTGTTCGGCGGCCCGAAAGACCCGAAAGTGCTCGGCGTGATCCTGAACAAGGTGCGCACCGACGAAAGCATGGAAGCCTTCTCGGCGCGCCTCAAGGAGCATTCGCCCTTGCTGCGCAGCGGTGATTTCCGCCTGCTCGGCTGCATTCCTTACCAGCCGGAACTCAACGCGCCGCGCACCCGCGACGTGGCCGACCTGATGGGCGCGCAGATCCTCAACGCCGGCGACTACGAAACCCGGCGCATGACCAAGATCATCATCTGCGCCCGCACCATGCGTAACACCGTGGAGCTGCTCAAGCCCGGCGTGCTGGTGGTGACCCCCGGCGACCGTGACGACATCATCCTCGCCGTCAGCCTGGCCGCGATCAACGGTGTGCCCCTGGCCGGCCTGCTGCTGACCAGCGACACCCTGCCAGACCCGCGCATCATGGATCTGTGCCGCGGCGCGTTCCAGGCTGGGCTGCCGGTTTTGTCGGTGAGTACCGGTTCCTACGAGACCGCCAACGTGCTCAACAACCTCAACAAGGAAATCCCCATCGATGACCGCGAGCGCGCGGAGATCATCACCGATTTCGTCGCCAGCCACCTCGATGCGCGCTGGCTGCACCAGCGTTGCGGCACGCCACGGGAGATGCGCCTGTCGCCGGCGGTGTTCCGCTACCAGTTGATCCAGCGCGCCCAGGCGGCCAACAAACGCATTGTGCTGCCCGAGGGCAGCGAGCCGCTGACCGTGCAAGCCGCCGCTATCTGCCAGGCAAGGGGCATCGCGCGCTGCGTGCTGCTGGCCAAGCCGGCTGACGTAGAAGCGGTCGCGCGCGCCCAGGGCATCGAATTGCCCGAAGGCCTGGAGATTCTCGACCCGGACCTGATTCGCCAGCGCTACGTGGAGCCCATGGTTGCCCTGCGCAAGAGCAAGAGCCTGAATGCGCCGATGGCCGAGCAGCAACTGGAAGACACCGTGGTGATCGCCACCATGATGCTCGCACTGGATGAAGTGGACGGCTTGGTTTCCGGGGTTATCCACTCCACCGCCAACACCATTCGCCCGGCCCTGCAGTTGATCAAGACCGCACCGGGCTGCACCCTGGTGTCGTCGGTGTTCTTCATGCTGTTCCCCGAGCAGGTGCTGGTCTACGGCGACTGCGTGATGAACCCGCACCCAAGTGCCGCCGAGCTGGCGGAAATCGCCTTGCAAAGCGCCGACTCGGCCGCCGCCTTCGGCATCACCCCGCGTGTGGCGATGATCAGCTACTCCAGCGGCGACTCGGCCAGCGGTGAGGAAGTGGAGAAAGTCCGCGAAGCCACCCTGCTCGCCCATGAACAGCAAAGCTCACTGCTGATCGACGGCCCGCTGCAATACGACGCCGCCGCCAACGAAACCGTCGCCCGCCAACTGGCCCCCGACAGCCTGGTCGCCGGCAAAGCCACCGTGTTCGTGTTCCCGGACCTGAACACCGGCAACACCACGCACAAGGCCGTGCAACGCAGTGCCGATTGCGTCAGCCTCGGGCCGATGCTCCAGGGCCTGCGCAAACCGGTCAACGACCTGCCACGCGGCGCCCAGGTCGACGACATCGTGTACACCATCGCGCTGACTGCGATCCAAGCCGCCAACCGACCTATGGATATCTAAATGCTGGATTTTCTACCTGCCGCCGTACGCGGGGTGATCGCTTCGCTGCTGTTGGCGCTGAATACGATCCTGCTGTGTTCGTTCCTGTTTATCGTGGCGCTGTTCAAGGCGTTGCCCTTCGCCAAGCGCTTCAGCGAATGGCTGATGAACCACACCCATGAAGCCTGGGTCACCAACAACAAGGGCTGGATGAACCTGGTGCGCCATACCCGTTGGCACCTTAAAGGCCTTGAAGGCCTGGACTACCAGCACTCGTACCTGGTGACCAGCAATCACCAGAGCTGGGTCGACATCATGGTCCTGCAATACGTGCTCAATCGTCGGATTCGCCCGCTGAAATTCTTCCTCAAGCAGGAGTTGATCTGGGTGCCGGTGATTGGCCTGGCGTGGTGGGCACTGGGTTTTCCCTTCATGAAGCGCTACACCAAGGCCTACCTGGAAAAACACCCGGAGAAGAAAGGCAAGGACCTGGAAACCACTCGCAAGACCTGTGCGAAGTTTCGCGACAACCCCGTGGGTATTTTCAACTTTGCCGAAGGCACGCGTTTTACACCGGGCAAGCATGCGCAGCAGAAGTCGCCGTTTCGCTACCTGCTCAAGCCCAAGGCGGGTGGTATCGCGTTTGTGCTGGATGCCATGGGGGAACAGCTGAAATCACTGGTCAATGTGACCATTCACTACCCTGGCGGACGTCCTGGGTATTGGGACCTGCTGTGCGGGAAGGTGCAGGACGTGGTGGTGCAGTTTGAAGAGGTGCAGATTCCGGCAGAGTTTATCGGCAGGAATTATGAGCAGGATGGGGAGTATCGACTGGCGTTCCAGGGGTGGATCAACCAGCTGTGGGAAACCAAGGATGCGTTGCTGGATCAGCTTCACACCGAATTCCCAAGCAAGCGATGATCAACCTGTGGGAGGGGGCTTGCCCAAATGCCAGTCAGTTAAGGCTTTTTGTAGGAGCGAGCTTGCTCGCAAAAAACTCACAGGCGCCGCGCTCATTCAGGAAGCACGCGTTATCGTTGACGTTTTTCGCGAGCAAGCTCGCTCCTACAGGAGGCGATGTAAGCTTAACTGACTGGCATTAGGGCTTGCCCCCTCCCACATTTGACCGCGCCAGGTCTTGAAGATGTGAAAAAGCCCGCCACCGATCACTCGGTGGCGGGCTTTTTTGTGGCCGCGAGGCTTAGATCGCGCCGCGCTGGCGCAACAGCTCCAGCACTTGCTTGACGCTGTCTTCCAGTGACAGGGCCTGGGTGTCGATTACCAGGTCGGCATTCAACGGCACGTCGTACGGGAAGGATTCGCCAGGGATGTTATCCCCACCCGCCGCGTACAAGCCCTGCGGATCACGCTCGGCGCACACCTGCGGGGAGGCCTGCACGTACACGGTCAGCAGGCGGTCGCTGCCAATCAGCGCCTTGGCCTGTTCACGGCCTTCGGCATCCGGGGCGACGAATGCGGCCAGGGTCAGCAGGCCGGCTTCGTTGAACTGACGCGCCACGTGAGCGGCACGGCGCCAGTTTTCGGTACGTCCGGCACGGTCCTGGGGCAAGCCCTTGTTCAGGTCGTGGCGCAGGTTCTGGCCATCCAGCACGAACACCGCACGGCCCATGTCGAACAGCTTGCGCTCGACCGCATAGGCCAAGGTGCTCTTGCCCGCGCCTGACAGGCCGCTGAACAACACGGTAGCCGGTTGCTGGCCGAAACGCTGGGCGCGCTCCTCGGTGGCGACATGGGCCAACTTGCCGTGATGCGCCGCACTGCCGTGGGTGACCGGCGGTGCGATGATCATGCCGGCGCCCACGGTGCCGTTGGTCAGGCGGTCAATGACGATAAACGCACCGGTGGTGCGGTTGCTGTCATAGCCATCCAACGCGATGGCGGCGTCGAGGCTGACCTTGACCCGGCCGATCTCGTTCAACTGCAGCGAACTCGCCGGGCCTTCGGCCAGGGTGTTCACGTCCACACGGTGCACGATGCTGGTGATGGAACCCGGCACGTAGCTGGTGGCGCGCTTGATGTCGTATTTCTTGCCCGGCAGCATCGGCTCTTCGGCCATCCACACCAGCATGGCGTCGAAGGCGTCGGTCACTTGCGGCACGTTGTCGGCATGCACCAGCAGGTCGCCACGGGAGATGTCGATCTCGTCTTCCATGGTCAGGGTCACGGCCTGGCCTGGGCCGGCGTGTTCCAGCTCACCTTCGAAGGTGACGATGGATTTGACGCGGCTGCTCTTGCCTGACGGCAGCACCACGACTTCGTCGCCCTTATGCACGATGCCGCTGGCCAGGGTGCCGGCAAACCCACGGAAGTTCAGGTTCGGACGGTTGACGTACTGCACCGGGAAACGCAGGTCGGTGTAGTTGCGGTCGTTGGCGATCTCGACAGTCTCGAGGATCTCCATCAGCGACTGGCCGGTGTACCAGGGCGAGTGCTCGCTCTTGTTCACCACGTTGTCGCCCTTGAGTGCCGACATCGGCACGAATGCCATGGTGCTCGGCTTGAAGGCGATGCCCTCGGCGAACTTCAGGTAATCGGCCTTGATCGACTCGAACACACTTTGGTCAAAGCCATTGATGTCCATCTTGTTGACAGCGATCACGATGTGCTTGATGCCCAGCAACGAGGCGATATAGCTGTGGCGACGGGTTTGGGTCTGCACGCCGTAGCGCGCGTCGATCAGGATGATCGCCAGGTCACAGGTGGATGCACCGGTGGCCATGTTGCGGGTGTACTGCTCATGGCCGGGGGTGTCGGCGATGATGAATTTGCGCTTGGCGGTGGAAAAGTAGCGGTAGGCGACATCGATGGTGATGCCCTGCTCACGCTCGGCCTGCAGGCCGTCGACCAGCAACGCCAGGTCGATGTCGTCACCGGTGGTGCCGGACTTTTTCGAGTCACGGGTGATGGCTTCCAGGTGATCTTCGTAGATCATCTTGGAGTCGTGCAGCAGGCGCCCGATCAGGGTGCTCTTGCCGTCGTCGACGTTGCCACAGGTCAGGAAGCGCAACATTTCCTTGCGCTCGTGCTGGCCCAGGTAGGCGAGGATGTCCTCGCTGATCAAATCAGATTGATGCGACATGACAGCCCCTTAGAAATAGCCTTGACGTTTTTTATCTTCCATCGAGCCGGCACCATCGTGGTCGATGACACGGCCCTGGCGCTCGGAAGTTCGCGTCAGGAGCATTTCCTGAATGATGTCCGTCAGCGTCTCGGCTTCGGACTCCACCGCGCCCGTCAACGGGTAGCAGCCAAGGGTACGGAAACGTACTTTCTTTTTGACGATTCGGGCTTTGTCTTCGTCGGACAAGTGCTCGAGGATGCGGTCGTCGTCGATCATGATCAACGTGCCGTTCTTCTCGATGACATCGCGTTCGGCGGCGAAGTACAGCGGCACGATCGGGATGCCTTCCAGGTAGATGTACTGCCAGATGTCCAGCTCGGTCCAGTTGGACAGCGGGAACACACGGATCGACTCACCCTTGTTGACGTTGCCGTTGTAGACGTTCCACAGCTCCGGGCGCTGGTTCTTCGGGTCCCATCGGTGCTTGCTGTCGCGGAACGAGTACACGCGCTCTTTGGCACGGGATTTCTCTTCATCGCGACGGGCACCGCCGAAGGCGGCGTCGAAACCATGCTTGTCCAAGGCCTGCTTGAGACCTTCGGTCTTCATGATGTCGGTGTGCTTGGCGCTGCCGTGGGTGAACGGGTTGATGCCCTGCGCCACGCCATCCGGGTTGACGTGGGTGATCAGGTCCAGGCCCAGCTCCTCGACCATTTTGTCGCGGAACTTGTACATCTCCTGGAATTTCCAGCGGGTGTCGACGTGCATCACCGGGAACGGCAGCTTGCCCGGGAAGAAGGCCTTGCGCGCCAGGTGCAGCATCACGGCGGAGTCTTTACCGATCGAGTAGAGCATCACCGGGTTGTCGAACTCGGCGGCGACCTCGCGGATGATGTGGATGCTTTCCGCCTCCAGCTGTTTCAGATGCGTCAGTTTGTCGACCATGGTTACTCACGGAAAAACGATCTTATGGACGGCCAGCGGGCCGTGTTCGAGCGGGGCATGCTAGCACAGCACCTTCTTCTATTCAGGGCACCAGCTAGATCGAAACGGTATATCAATATGCCCCAAGGTTTGGCAGTCAAATCGGGTTGGGGCAATCGATGAACAGATGCTCCAAGGCAAAGCGCCGCGCCAGGTAATCGCCCAGCGCCTGTACACCGTAACGCTCAGTGGCGTGGTGTCCGGCGGCGATAAAGCTGATGTCGTTTTCGCGCGCGCTGTGAAAGGTCTGCTCGGAAGCTTCGCCGCTCAGGAACAGGTCGACGCCCGCGGCGATGGCGTTGTCGATGTAACCCTGGCCACCGCCGGTGCACCAGCCGACGCGGCGGATCATCTGGCTGCCTTCGATCAGCAGCGGCTCGCGGCCCATCACATCCTGCACACGCCGGGCGAAGTCGCGGGGCGACAGCGGTTCGGCGAGCGAGCCGACCAGGCCGACGATCCTGGGGTTGCTCGGGTCCAGTGGGCCTTCGACGGTGATGTCCAACTGGCGGGCGAGTTGCACGTTATTGCCAACGTCGGGGTGCAGGTCCAGCGGCAGGTGGTAGGCCAGCAGGCTGATGTCGTGTTTGAGCAGGGTTTTCAGGCGGCGTTGCTTCATGCCGGTGATACAGGGGTTTTCGCCTTTCCAGAAATAACCGTGGTGCACCAGGATCAAATCGGCCTGGGCTTCGACGGCCGCGTCCAGCAGGGCAAGGCTTGCGGTAACGCCGCTGACGATGCGCATCACTTGCGGCCGCCCCTCGACCTGCAGGCCATTGGGGCAGTAATCGGCAATTTTTGCGCTGCCAAGGTAGCGGTCCGCTTCCTCGACGAGAGTGGTAAGGGGGACGGCCATAAAAGACTCCTAAATATCCCGTTCCGAGGCGCTCGCAGCCTCGTATAATGCGCGACATTATGGGCGCTCTCCCGCCCCCTGCAACCTGTCAGGACTTACTTGATGCTCAAGGCACTGCGTTTTTTTGGATGGCCATTGCTGGCTGGCGTGCTGATCGCGATGCTGATTATTCAGCGTTATCCCCAGTGGGTGGGCTTGCCCAGCCTTGATGTCAACCTGCAACAGGCACCGCAGACCAGCGCGGTGGTGCAAGGCCCGGTGACTTACGCGGACGCGGTGGTCATCGCCGCTCCCGCGGTGGTCAACCTGTACACCACCAAGGTCATCAACAAGCCGGCCCATCCGCTGTTTGAAGACCCGCAGTTCCGCCGCTACTTCGGTGACAACGGGCCCAAACAGCGCCGCATGGAGTCCAGCCTGGGTTCGGGGGTGATCATGAGCCCCGAAGGCTACATCCTCACCAATAACCATGTGACCACCGGCGCCGACCAGATTGTGGTGGCCCTGCGTGACGGCCGCGAAACCCTGGCCCGTGTGGTGGGCAGCGACCCGGAAACCGACCTCGCGGTCCTGAAGATCGATTTGAAAAACCTGCCGTCCATCACCCTAGGCCGCTCCGATGGGCTGCGGGTGGGTGATGTGGCACTGGCCATCGGCAACCCGTTCGGGGTGGGCCAGACGGTGACCATGGGCATCATCAGCGCCACCGGGCGTAACCAACTGGGGCTTAACAGCTACGAAGATTTCATCCAGACCGACGCGGCGATCAACCCGGGCAACTCCGGCGGCGCACTGGTGGATGCCAATGGCAACCTGACTGGCATCAACACGGCGATTTTCTCCAAGTCCGGCGGCTCCCAGGGCATCGGCTTTGCGATCCCGGTAAAGCTGGCGATGGAAGTGATGAAGTCGATCATCGAGCACGGCCAGGTAATTCGCGGCTGGCTGGGGATTGAAGTACAGCCGTTGACCAAGGAACTGGCCGAGTCGTTTGGCCTGACCGGGCGCCCTGGCATCGTGGTCGCCGGGATTTTCCGCGATGGCCCGGCGCAGAAAGCCGGCCTGCAGCTGGGGGATGTGATCCTCAGCATCAACGGCGAACCGGCCGGTGATGGGCGCAAGTCGATGAACCAGGTGGCTCGGATCAAGCCGACCGACAAGGTGGCGATCCAGGTGATGCGCAACGGTAAAGAGATCAAGCTGCTGGCGGAGATCGGCTTGCGCCCACCGCCTGCGCCGGTCAAAGAAGAGGAATAAACCGCCTCCACAGGTACCCGTTCGCGGGTACCTGTAAGCATATATTTCAAAGCAAAAGCATTCTCATTAGACATGTTATATTGTTTCAATGTTGCCATTGGAACGCTCTATCATGCCGTCTCGAACGTTTGCCCCCCTGGCTGGCCTGGCCTTGGGTTTGCTGCTGGATCCCGCCTTTGCCGAAGACAACAGCGTTGAGCTGGAGACCATCAGCGTCACCACCGACGCCTATGAATCCGCCACCGGCCCGGTCAACGGCTACCGCGCCACCCGCTCTGCCAGCGCGACCAAAACTGACACCGCCCTTCGCGATATCCCACAGTCCATCAGTGTGATTCCCGCCTCGGTACTCACGGACCTGGGCAGCACCAACGTGGAACGCGCCCTGGAGTTTGCCGGCGGGGTGTCCAAGCAGAACAACTTTGGCGGCCTCACGCTCTACGAATACAGCGTGCGCGGCTTCACCACGTCGGAGTTCTACCAGGATGGTTTCAGCGCCAACCGCGGCTACCCGAGCACGCCGGACGCGGCCAATATCGAGCGCATCGAAGTGCTCAAGGGCCCGGCCGCCAGCCTGTATGGCCGTGGTGATCCCGGCGGCACCGTGAATATCGTTACCAAAAAGCCCCAGCCTGAAGCCTTCACCACCCTGCAAACCAGCGCCGGCAGTTGGGACCGTTATCGCACCGCCCTGGACGTCAACACGCCGCTGGACAGCGAGGGCAACCTGCTGTCACGAGTCAACCTGGCGGTGGAAGACAACAACAGCTTCCGCGATCACGTCGAGAGCAAGCGTGTATTTGTCGCGCCCTCATTCAGCTGGCAGCTGGACCCGGACACGTCCCTGCTGGTGGAGAGCGAATTCGTCCGCCACAGCTCCACCTTCGACCGTGGCATCGTCGACGCCCCCGGCGTATCGCGCTCCACCTTCCTCGGCGAACCCAACGACGGCACTATCGACAACCACAACAACCGCATCCAGGCCACCCTCGAGCATCATCTCAACGACGCCTGGAAACTGCGCCTGGCCAGCCATTACAAACAAGGCAGCCTGTGGGGCGACGCCTCGGAAAACCGCGCACTGAACACCGACGGCCATACCCTTAACCGCCGTTACCGCGAACGCTCCACGGGCTGGCACGACAGCATCACCCAGCTGGAACTGCGCGGCCTGTTCGACCTTGGCAGTTGGCAGCACGAATTGCTGGTCGGCACCGAATACGAGGACTACCGCAAGAAGGAGCGCGTCACCGCCATAGCCGGCAGCCCCTACGCCATCGACCTCTACAACCCGGTCTACGGCCAGCCCAAACCCAATGGCGCACGCTCCGGCACCGACTTCTTCGAACAGACCAAAAGCCAGGCGCTGAACCTGCAAGACCAGATCATCTTCACTGACCGCCTGCGCGGCATGGTCGGCGCGCGCTTCGAGCATTTCGAACAAAGCACCGACGACTTCACCCGCAACCACGCCAAGAGTCGGCAAACCCACGACGCACTTACCCAGCGCGCAGGTCTGCTGTATCAACTGACGCCAGAGGTCGGCGTATTCGCCAACGCTTCCACCTCGTTCAAGCCCAACAGCGGCCTGGACGCCAGCGGTAAGACCTTCAAGCCCGAAGAAGGCGTGGGCTATGAGGTGGGGATCAAGAGCGAGCTGTTCGACGACCGCCTCAGCGCCACCCTCGCCGCTTTCCATATCGAAAAGGAAAACGTGCTGGCCCTGGACCCGGCCACCAATACCAACCGCGCCATGGGCAAGGCACGCAGCCAGGGCTTCGACCTGCAACTGACAGGACAACTGACCGATGCGGTACGCGTGATCGGCGCCTTTGCCTACATAGATGCCGAAGTGACCAAGGGTGATAAAGCCATTCCTGCGGGCAGCCGCATCCTCGGCGTAGCCAAGCGCAGCGGCAGCCTGTTGGGGGTGTATGAATTCCAGGACGGCGCGCTGCGCGGTTCAGACCTGGGCGCGGCGTTCACCTATGTAGGGGATCGCTCGGGTGAAGCCGGCAGCCGCTTTGAACTGCCCGCCTACCACACCGTCGATTTGCTGGCCCATTACAAGGCCACGCAGAACGTCACCGTGGGCCTGAACCTCAACAACTTGTTCGATGAAAAGTACTACGAGCGGTCCTACAGCAATTACTGGGTCAATCCCGGCGAGCCGCGCAATCTCACCGTAAGCTTGACCCTCAACCTGTAACCCCCCCCTTGTAGGAGCGAGCTTGCTCGCGAAGCACCTGAGAGCGACGCGTTACCCCAGAGGCGCTGCGTTATCGTTAACGACCTTCGCGAGCAAGAACTAGGCGTCCCCCTCGCTCCTACAGTGACAGCGGTGCTCTTTCGCAGAGCGTATTGAGCGCCGCCGCCCACTGCGGATCGTCATTCAAACACGGCACCAGCACCAACTCCTCACCGCCCGCCTCGCGGAATTGCTCCCGACCACGATCACCGATCTCTTCCAGGGTCTCGATGCAGTCGGCAACAAACGCGGGGCACATCACCAGCAGCTTTTTCACCCCTTGACGGGCCAGCGCTTCCAGGCGTGCCTCGGTGTAGGGTTCGATCCACTTCGCACGGCCCAGGCGCGACTGGAACGCCACTGACCATTTGTCGTCAGGCAAGCCCAGGCGCGCGGCGAAGTCGCGGGCAACGCTGAAGCATTGTGCGCGGTAGCAGGTCGCGAGCACCTCAGGCGAGGCGTTCTTGCAGCAGTCCGCATCCTTGAAACAATGCTGGCCGGTCGGGTCGAGCTTTTTCAGATGGCGCTCGGGCAAGCCGTGGAAGCTCAGCAGCAAGTGGTCGTAATGCGCGTCTATATAAGGTCGGGCGCTGGCGGCCAACGCGTCGAGGTATTCCGCCTGATCGTAGAATGGCTGCAGGATCGAGAACTGTACGTTGAGCTTTTTCTCGCGCACTACCCGCTTGGCTTCTTCAATCACCGTGGTCACGGTGCTGTCGGCAAACTGCGGGTACAGAGGCGCCAGAGTCACTTTCTGAATACCTTGGGCGGCCAACCGCGTGAGCGTCGTTTCCAGGGAAGGCTCGCCATAACGCATCGCCAACTCCACGGGCCCCTGGGTCCACTGCGCGGTCATCTGCTGTTGCAGGCGACGACTGAGCACCACCAGCGGCGAACCCTCGTCCCACCATATAGAGGCGTAGGCATGCGCAGATTGCTCGGGGCGCTTGATCAGGATCAACGACACCAGCAAGCGCCGCACCGGCCACGGCAGGTCGATGACATAAGGGTCCATCAGGAACTGATTGAGGTAGCTGCGCACATCGGCCACCGAAGTGGAGGCCGGTGAACCCAAGTTGACCAGTAACAACGCGTGATCCGTCATGCAACATCCTATCTCTTAGAGGCGGCTGGACAAGTCATCCAAAGCCGCATGCAACTCAGTGAACTGGAAAATGAAACCGGCGGCCATCAAGCGTTCGGGGATCGCCTTCTGCCCGCCCAGCAACAGCCCCGATAACTCGCCCAAACCCACCTTCAATGCAAAGGCCGGCATCGGCATGAACGCCGGGCGGTGCAGCGCCTGGCCCAATGTCTTGGCGAACTCGCGGTTACGCACTGGGTGCGGCGCGCAGGCATTATAAGGACCGCTGGCGTCATCCTTGTGCAGAAGAAAATCAATCAGGGCGATTTGATCCTTGATATGAACCCACGGCATCCACTGCCGCCCGTTGCCGATAGGCCCGCCCAGCCCGAGTTTGAACGGCAGCAACAGGCGCGACAAAAAGCCGCCCTCGGCCGCCAGTACCAGGCCGGTGCGCACCAGCACCACGCGGATGCCCATCGCTTCGGCACGTTGGGCGGTTTCTTCCCAGGCGATGCAGAGTTGGCTGGGGAAATCGTCCTGTACCGGGCCGCTGGCCTCGGTCAGTTCGCGCTCGCCACCGTCGCCGTACCAGCCCACCGCCGAACCGGAAACCAGCACCGCCGGTTTCTGCGCCTGGCTTTCGAGCCAGGCCAGCAGGGTTTCGGTCAAGCCGATGCGGCTGCTCCAGAGCAGCGCCTTGCGTTTGTGGGTCCAGGGACGGTCAGCAATCGGCGCACCCGCCAGGTTGACCACCGCGTCCACCGCGCCAATCACCTCCTCCAGACGAGCCACCCCGAGCACCGTTGCACCGCATAACCGGGCGACGTCTTCAGGATGGCGGCTCCACACCGTCAGGCGATGACCTTGGGCAATCCAGTGTTGGCAGAGTTGGCGACCGATCAGGCCGGTACCGCCGGTCAGCAAAATATGCATGGGACGCTCCTCATGTAACGTTCGCCGCCGATCACTAGTCTATTTTATAAGCAGGGATCAATTTGTAATCGAGCGTGACTTTTGTTTAAGCCTCATGGTTAACCATAGGTCACGCCAAGCGATCAGGTACGCCAAAACTTATACCAAAAAATAATATTGTACAGCTATTGGTGTCGGCGTAGCCTGTACCCAACGGTAAAACGAGGCCTCCCATGACTGTCCCCATCGCGATCATCGGCACCGGCATCGCCGGTCTCTCCGCCGCCCGAGCGTTACAAGACGCCGGGCACGTTGTACAACTCTTCGATAAAAGCCGCGGCAGCGGCGGCCGCATGTCCAGCAAGCGCAGCGACGCCGGCGCACTGGACATGGGTGCCCAATACTTCACCGCCCGCGACCGACGCTTCGTCAACGAAGTGCAGCGCTGGCAAAGCAACGGCTGGGCCGAGCAATGGAAGCCCCAGCTGTACAATTTCAAGTCCGGCCAACTCACCCCCTCCCCCGATGAACAGATCCGCTGGGTCGGCACGCCGCGCATGAGCGCCATCACCCGCGCCCTGCTTGACGACCTGCCGGTGGAGTTCGGCTGCCGGATCACCGAGGTGTTCCAAGGCAAGCAACACTGGAACCTGCTGGATGCCGACGGCGAAAACCACGGCCCGTTCAGCCATGTGATCATCGCCACGCCCGCCCCCCAGGCCACGGCCCTGTTGGCGGCAGCGCCCAAATTGGCGAGTGCCGCCGCCGGCGTGAAGATGGACCCGTCCTGGGCCATTGCCCTGGCCTTCGACAAGCCCCTGGATACCCCCATGGAAGGCTGCTTCGTGCAAGACAGCCCGCTGGACTGGCTGGCGCGCAACCGCAGCAAGCCCGGGCGCGATACGACCCTCGATACCTGGGTGCTGCACGCCACCAGCACCTGGAGCAAGGCCCACCTGGACCTGTCCAAGGACGCGGTGATCGAACACCTGCACGGTGCCTTCGCCGAATTGCTGCACAGCGCCATGCCCCCACCGTCCTTCAGCCTGGCCCACCGCTGGCTCTACGCACGACCGTCAGGCGCCCATGAGTTCGGGGTGCTGGCCGACGCCGACCTGGGCCTGTACGTGTGTGGCGACTGGTGCCTCTCGGGGCGCGTGGAAGGGGCATGGCTCAGTGGCCAGGAAGCCGCGCGACGATTGATCGAGCACCTGCAATGAACCGCATCAACCCGGCCAAATTGCTGCTGTCGAAGTGGACGGCAGCCCGGCCCCGCAACAAGGAAAAACACTTCCTGGTCACCGAACTGTTTCGTGACGAGGACGGCACAGTGCTGGAAATCGAGTTGCAAGCCGTGATGACCCTGCGCGCTGAGCGCCTGGCCTGGCAAACCCTGCAAAATGCCGAGGCTTGGCAAATCGGCTGGAAATAGCCTCCGCGCAAATACTTGTACAAAATATTTGACTTGTACAGCATCAAACCTATGATGAGATTTAGTTGTACAGATTTCAGATCTTGTACAGGAATCTTGCAGAGGTTTGGCCATGCCCAGCACACCATCCATCAAGCCGAAGATTGGCATCAGCGCCTGCCTGCTGGGCGAAAACGTGCGTTTCAATGGCGGTCACAAGCAATCCCAGCTATGCAGCGAGGTCCTCGCCAAGTACTTCGACTTCGTGCCGCTGTGCCCGGAAGTGGCGATCGGCCTGGGTATCCCCCGTGAAACCATTCGCCTGGTGGGCGATGCCGAGCAGCCCCAGGCCGTCGGCACCGTACACCGCGAACTGAATGTCACCGCGCCGCTGGACGCATACGGCCGCAAAATGGCCGCCGAACACACCGACCTGTGCGGCTACATCTTCATGCAGAAGTCGCCGTCCTGCGGCCTGGAACGCGTCAAGGTCTACCGTGAAAACGGAGCGCCGGTGGAGGGCGGCGGGCGTGGCATCTACGCCCAGGCGTTCTGCGCGCGCCACCCGAACCTGCCTGTGGAAGAAGATGGCCGCCTGAATGACCCGGTACTGCGGGAAAACTTCCTGACCCGCGTCTTCGTCTACGCCAGTTGGCAGCAACTGCTGGCAGAGGGCCTGACCCGCCACCGCCTGCTGGCGTTTCACGCGCGCTACAAGTATTTGCTGATGGCCCACAGCCTGATGCATTACAAGAGCCTGGGCCACCGCCTCGGCAGCATGGCCAGGGACGTCAACTTCGACGAGGTGGCCGCCTGCTATTTCAGCGACCTGATGACCGGCCTGAAAAAGTGCGCCACCCGCGGCACCCACACCAACGTGCTGCAACACATCAGCGGCTACCTCAAGCAGGCCATCAGCGCCGATGACAAACAGGAAATGCAGACAGTCATCAGCCAGTATCACCAGGGCATCGTGCCGCTGGTGGTGCCATTGACCCTGCTCAAGCATCACTTTCGCCAACACCCGGACCGCTACATCGCGCAGCAGGCCTACTTGCAGCCGCACCCGGAAAATCTCAGCCTGCGTAATGCGATCTAAACCATGAAAAGCGTCATGACCGCTATCTTGCAAGACGAACCCGGTGCAGACATCGCCCAAGCCCTCGAAGACGGCTGGCTGCCGATTCGTGAAGTGGCGCGCCAGACCGGCGTCAACGCCGTGACCCTGCGCGCCTGGGAACGCCGTTATGGCCTGATCGTGCCCCAGCGCACCCCCAAGGGCCATCGGCTGTTCAATGCCGAGCATGTACAACGCATCCACACCATCCTCACCTGGCTCAATCGCGGCGTGCCGGTCAGCCAGGTAAAAGGCCTGATCGATTCCGCCCAGGCCCTTCCCGATGCCGTAGAGAACGAATGGCAAGCCTTGCGCCAGAACCTGGTGCAGGCCGTCAGCGAACTGGCCGAACGCCGGGTGGACGATGTGTTTAACCAGGCCATGGCGCTGTACCCGCCGCGCACCCTGTGCGAGCAATTGCTGCTGCCGCTGCTGCAGGAGCTGGAACAGCGCTGGCAAGGCCAGTTTGGCGCTCAGATGGAGCGGGTGTTTTTCCTGTCCTGGCTGCGCAGCAAGTTTGGTGCACGCATCTACCACAACAACCGGCAGTTGCACGGCGCGCCGTTGCTGCTGGTCAACCACTCCGACCTGCCCCTGGAGCCGCACCTGTGGCTCAGCGCCTGGCTGGCCAGCAGCGCCGATTGCCCGGTGGAAGTCTTCGACTGGCCGTTGCCCACGGGCGAGTTGGCCCTTGCGGCGGAACACCTGCAACCGCGCGCCGTGCTCCTGTACTCGAGCAAGGCCCTGCAATTGCCGGCATTGACCAAGCTGCTGGCTGGCGTCAATTGCGCAAAACTGCTCGTCGGCCCCACGGTCTGCATCCACCAGGCCGAGCTGGCCGTATTAACCCAAGACATTGCGCAATTGTTCGTGGCCGAAGACCCGTTGTCGGCCCATCAGCTCCTGATCCAGCGTGGACTTATCTAAATGCACTTGATCTGGCTGCGCACCGACTTGCGCCTTCACGACAACACCGCCCTGGCCGCGGCCTGCCAGCGAGGCCCGGTGGCGGCCGTGTACCTGGTCACGCCCGAGCAATGGCTGGCCCATGACGATGCCCCCTGCAAAGTGGATTTCTGGCTGCGCAACCTGCAGCACTTGAGCCAGGCCCTGGGCACCCTGAACATTCCCGTGCTGATCCGCCACGCTGCTACCTGGGATCAGGTTCCCGCCGTGTTAAGTGAACTGTGCCGGGAACTGGCCGTAGAGTCGGTGCACGTCAACGAGGAATACGGCATCCATGAAAGCCGTCGCGATGCAGCTGTCGCTGAGGCGCTGGAAGCCGGCGGCGTGACGTTCCACAGCTACCTGGACCAACTGCTTTTCCAACCGGGCAGCGTGCTGACCAAGACCGGCACCTACTTCCAGGTGTTCAGCCAGTTCCGCAAGGTCTGCTACGCGCGCCTGCACAGCGCCCTTCCGCGTCGGGTCGCAACGCCCAAGGCCCAAGCCGTGCTCACGCTCAAGAGCGATCCGATTCCCGAACAGGTCGACGGCTTCGAACCGCCCAGCGACACCTTGCGCGCCCTCTGGCCCGCCGGCGAAGACGAAGCCCGTCGCCGCCTCGACGCCTTTGCCGACCAGCAGATCAGCTACTACAAAGACGAACGGGATTTTCCGGCCAAGCCCGGCACCAGCCAGCTCTCCGCCTACCTGGCCGCCGGCGTGGTTTCGCCGCGCCAATGCCTGCACGCCGCCCTGCAAACCAACCAGGGCGAGTTCGAAAGCGGCGACATCGGCGCCATCACCTGGATCAACGAGCTGCTATGGCGTGAGTTCTACAAGCACATTCTGGTCGGCTACCCACGGGTCTCCCGTCACCGCGCTTTCCGTCCCGAGACCGAAGCCCTGGCCTGGCGCGATGCGCCCGAGGACCTCGCCGCCTGGCAACAGGCGCGCACCGGCCTGCCGATCATCGATGCCGCCATGCGCCAGTTGCTGGAAACCGGCTGGATGCATAACCGCCTGCGCATGGTGGTGGCGATGTTCCTGACCAAGAACCTGTTGATCGACTGGCGCGAAGGCGAGCGCTTCTTCATGCGCCACCTGATCGACGGCGACCTGGCCGCCAACAACGGCGGCTGGCAATGGAGTTCATCCACCGGCACCGATTCGGCGCCGTATTTCCGGATTTTCAGCCCGCTGAGCCAGTCGGAAAAATTCGACAGCGAAGGCGTGTTTATCAAGCACTGGCTGCCGGAGCTGGCCACGTTGAACAAGAAGGAAGTGCACAACCCGCAGGCGCTCGGCGGCCTGTTTGGCGTGGCGGATTACCCGCGCTCGATTGTCGACCTGAAAAAATCCCGCGAACGCGCCCTCGCAGCCTTTCGCAACCTGCCTTCACGCCAGGAGGTCGCCGAACATGAGTGACTTCCTGCGCCGCTTCGCCCAGGCCTTTGCCTCGCTGGACAAGCACAACCTGCAACTGCTCGACAGCCTCTACAGCCAGGACATCGCGTTCACCGACCCGCTGCATGAAGTCCATGGACTGACCGCGCTGCACACGTATTTCGCCGAGCTGTACAGCAACGTCAGCCAGCTGCGCTTCGACTTCCATGGTTTCGACCAGGTGGCCGAAGGCGAAGGTTACCTGCGCTGGAACATGAGTTTCTGCCACCCGCGCCTGGGCAAAGGCAAGATCATCCGCGTGGAGGGCTGCTCGCATTTGATGTGGCGTGACAAGGTGTACCGCCACCGCGATTACTTCGACGCCGGCGCCCTGTTGTACGAACACCTTCCCGTGCTGGGTGGGGTCGTCAGTTGGTTGAAAAGGAGAGTGGGATGAACGCACTGCCGCCCCGTCGTTATTGGCTGACCGGTGCCAGCAGTGGCATCGGCGCCGCGCTGGCCGTGGAGTTGCTCAACAGCGGCGCCCACGTGGCCCTCAGTTCACGCACCAAAGGCCCGCTGGAAGCGCTCGCCCAACGGTACCCCGGCCAGGTGCTCGTGGTGGCCGGCGACCTGACCAACAGCCAGACCGTGCGCGAGATCGGTGAACACATCGGCGCGGCCTGGGGTTCGGTCGACAGCGTGATCCTCAACGCCGGCACCTGTGAATATGTCGACGCCAGGCAATTCGATGCCTCGATTATCGAACACGTGGTGCGCACCAATCTGCTGGCGAGCAGTTACTGCATTGAAGCGGCGCTGCCGTTGTTGCGCGCCGGGCGCACACCACACCTGGTGGGCGTCGCCAGCGCCGTGACCTACCTGCCGATGCCACGGGCCGAAGCGTATGGCGCGTCCAAGGCCGGGCTGCGCTACCTGTTCGAATCCCTGCGCATCAGCCTGTCGCCCGAAAACATTGATGTCACGGTGATCAGCCCGGGCTTCGTCGACACCCCACTCACCGAGCGCAATGACTTCCCGATGCCCCTGAGCTGGCCAGCCGACAAGGCCGCGCGGCATATCTTCGCCAAGCTGGAAAAACGCCCGCTGGAGATCGCCTTCCCCGCACTGTTTATCGCCACGCTGTGGCCGCTGTCGAAACTGCCGAACCGCGCGCAATTGATCATCGGCAAACGCATGTTGCGCAGCCCGCCACCGAAAAAGGACGACCTGTGAAGATCGCCATTATCGGCAGCGGCATCGCCGGGCTGACCAGCGCCTACCTGCTCAGCCGCCGTCACGACATCACGCTGTTCGAGGCGGGCGACCGTATCGGCGGGCATACCCACACGGTCAACGTCACCGTCGAGGGCAAACCCTATGCGGTGGATACCGGCTTCATCGTGTTCAACGACTGGACCTACCCCAACTTCATCCGCTTGCTGGGGCAGATCGGCGTGACCTTCAAACCCACCGAGATGAGCTTTTCGGTGTGCGACCAGGGAAGCGGCTTCGAGTACAACGGCAACAACCTCAACAGCCTGTTTGCCCAGCGCCGCAATATCCTCTCGCCAGGCTTCTGGGGCATGCTGCGTGACATCCTGCGCTTCAATCGCCAGGCGCCGCTGGACCTGCAAGAGCAGCGCATCAGCGCCGAGATGACCTTGGGTGACTACCTCGAGGCTGGGGGTTACGGGCCGCGATTTATACGGCATTACATCGTACCGATGGGCGCGGCGATCTGGTCGATGTCCCTGGCGGACATGCTGAACTTTCCGCTGCAGTTCTTTGTGCGCTTCTTCAAGAACCACGGCTTGCTCTCGGTGAACAACCGTCCACAGTGGTGCGTGATCGAGGGTGGCTCCAGCCGTTATATCGAACCGCTGACCCGCAGCTTTCGCGAGCAGATCCGCCTCGACTGCCCGGTGCATCTGGTCGAGCGTGACGCAGAGGGCGTAATCATTTACAGCGCCGCCGGCACCGAAGCCTTCGACAAGGTGGTGTTCGCCTGCCACAGCGACCAGGCACTCGCTTTGCTCGGCGACCCGAGCCAGGCCGAGCAGGAGATCCTCGGCGCCCTGCCCTACGCCGACAATGACGTGGTGCTGCATACCGACACGCGCCTGCTGCCCGACCGCAAACTCGCCTGGGCCAGCTGGAACTACCGGCTGAGCGGCGACGTGCAGACCCAGGCCGCTGTCACCTATGACATGAACATCCTGCAAGGCATCGACAGCGCCACCACCTTTTGCGTCAGCCTCAACCAGACGTCGATGATCAACCCGCTGAAGATCCTCGCGCGCTATACCTACGCCCACCCGCAATACAGCCTGGCCGCCGTAGCCGCACAAGCGCGTTGGGAGGAGCTGAACGGCACCCGCCATACCTGGTACTGCGGCGCCTATTGGGCCAACGGCTTCCATGAAGACGGCGTCGTCAGCGCCCTGCGCGTAGCCGAAGCCTTCGGGGAAAGCCTGTGAACAGCGCCCTGTACAGCGGCTGGATCGCCCATCGGCGGTTTGCACCCAAGGCCCATGCCTTTCGCTACCGCATCGGCCTGCTGTACCTGGACTTAAGCGAACAAGACCAAGTGCTCGGGCTGTCGCCCCTGGCCGGCGCAAGCCGCCTGGCGCCCTTCGGTTTTCGCCAGCAGGACTACCTGCGTGAATTCACGCGCCACGGCATGAGCTTGACCGATGCTGTGCGCCAGGAAGTCGGCAAGGCCCTGGGGCATACACCCCTGGGCGTTATCTGCCTGCTGACCCAGGCCCGCAGTTGGGGCCTGGCTTTTAACCCGGTGAGTTTCTTCTACTGCTTCGAGGCCGATGGGCAACTGGCCGCGATCCTGTGCGAAGTGACCAACACCCCATGGCGCGAACGCTATCACTACGTGCTGCCGGCCCAGGCCCTCAGCGCGGATCAGCACCAACACTTCGCCGTGGCCAAGGCGTTTCACGTGTCGCCGTTTTTGCCGCGCGACCTGGAATACCGCATGAGCTTCAGCCCGCCCGCCGCCAGGCTCGGCGTGCACATGGCCGATTGGCAGGGCGAGGTGAAAGTCTTCGACGCCACCTTGAGCCTGCACAGGGAAACGCTGAACCGCGCCAGCCTGCACCGTTACCTGTGGCGCTATCCGTGGATGACCGCCAAGACCTGCCTGGCCATCTATTGGCAGGCCCTGCGCCTGTTGCTCAAGCGCACACCGATTTTTTCCCATCAGGCCGCCGACGGCGCCTCTCGCACAGCTGTCGGGTACACCAAGGATCGCCGCCATGAAATCCCCTAGCTTATCGGTCAAGACCAACCGCCTGAACGTCAACGGCATGACCAGTGCGCTGCTGCGCAAGGGCGTGCTGCGCCAACTCAGCCAACTGCGCTATGGCCAGTTGGTGGTGATCGAGGACGGCGAGCGCCAGGTATTCGGCGCACGGGAAGCGCACCTGCTGGGGGAAATCCAGATTGTCGATTCGGCGGTCTGGGGCCTGGTGGCGGCCAACGGTTCCGTCGGTGCGGGCGAGGCCTTTATCCACGGCTATTGGACCAGCCCGGACCTGACGGCGGTGGTGCGGGTTATGGTGAGTAACCTGGATGTGCTCGACGCGATGGAGGGTGGCCTGGCGAGATTGGCACGGCCGTTCACCCAAGGCCTGCACTGGCTCAACCGCAACACGCGCAAGGGCTCGCAAAAAAACATCGCCGCCCACTACGACCTCGGCAATGAGCTGTTCGCGGAATTCCTCGACCCGACCATGATGTATTCGGCCGCGCAGTTCCTGACGCCCGACGACAGCCTGGAACAGGCGCAACTGAACAAACTGCAACGCATCTGCCAGAAGCTCGCACTCAAACCCACCGATCATCTGCTGGAAATCGGCACCGGCTGGGGCAGCATGGCGCTGTATGCGGCGCAGCAGTACGGCTGCAAGGTCACCACCACGACCTTGTCCAAAGAGCAGTTCGCCTACACCGAAAAACGCATCGCAGCCCTGGGCTTGCAAGACCAGGTCACGTTATTGCTGCAGGACTACCGCGACCTGACCGGCGAGTACGACAAATTGGTGTCCATCGAGATGATCGAAGCGGTGGGCCATCGCTTCCTGCCGACCTACTTCAAGCAGTGCGCGCACCTGCTCAAGCGTGATGGCCTGATGTTGCTGCAAGCCATCACCATCCGTGAGCAACGCTTCGAGCAGGCGAAAAACAGCGTCGACTTTATCCAGCGCTATATCTTCCCCGGCGGTGCCCTGCCCAGTGTGCAGAACATGCTGCACATCGTCAGCCGCGACACCGATATGAACCTGCTGCACATGGAGGACTTCGGCCTGCACTACGCGCGAACCCTGCGCCTGTGGCACGAGAACTTTCGCCACGCCCACGGCCGCCTGACGGAGCTGGGCTACGACGAATATTTCCTGCGGTTGTGGGAGTTCTACCTGTGCTACTGCGAGGGCGGCTTTATGGAGCGCACCATTGGCACCGCGCAATTGCTATTGGCCAAACCGTCGGCCATCAACCCTCCGTTGCTCGGGCGCTTCAGTGCTTAAACCACTGGCCAATGCCGTGCTGTTCCAGTGCGGGTGGTTTGCCTGCGTACTCGGTGGCGATAGCCCTTGGTTGCTGGTGGGGCTGGCGGTGCTGGTTATCCATCTGTTGTGGATAAGTAAAGGGGCTGGGGACGCGACGCTGATCATAAGCGTGACGCTGGCCGGCACGCTATTGGACACGGTGTTGCGCGCTTTGGGCGTGTTCAAGTTCAACGAGCCGGGACCGTTGATTCCGTTCTGGCTGATGTTGTTGTGGGCCCTGCTGGCAACCACCCTGCGCCATTGCCTGGCCTGGAGTGCACGGCCCTGGTGGCGTGCGGCGTTAATGGGTGCGCTGGGCGGACCAATGTCGTATTACGCCGGCAGCCACTTGGCGGGGGTGCAGTTCGGATTCGGCGCGGCGCCGACCCTGGTTGGGCTTGCTGTGCTCTGGGCCATGGTTTTCACCCTGTTGACAGTTGCCGCAATGCGCAAAAGTTGAAGCCGGTCGGCTTCTACTTGCAGCTTGGCGCTTAAAGCTTGAAGCTGCTGCTCTATGACCAACATCCCCCACATTCAAATCACCGAACCCGCCGTCACCTGCTCGACCTGCGCGGCCTGCTGCTGCCAGCTGGAAGTGATGCTGATCACCGACACCGGCGTGCCGGAGCGCTATATCGACACTGACGATTGGGGCGGTGAGGTGATGCTGCGCCTGGATGACGGCTGGTGCGCGGCGCTGGATCGGGACACGATGATGTGCGCGATTTACGAACGTCGGCCGCTGATCTGCCGGGAGTTCGAGATGGGCGCACCGGAGTGCCTGACCGAACGCGAAGGCATCGCCACGGCCTACCGCTGATCTGAAGACTGATGACGATCAAAAAGTGTGGGAGGGCTTGCCCCCGCCCACACTGTCTTGCAGCGTTCCTGGGAATTACAGCGGCATGGTGTAGTGCAGCGAGTAGCTTTCTACACCATCGTTATTGCTGCTGATCCCGGCATTGGAGTAGTGCGTGGCGCGAATGCCGACTTCATGCCCACCGGTGAAGCGCAGGCCAAAGCCCAGGCGGTCTTCGAACTGGAAAGCCTGACCGATGTTGTTGTCTTCCAGCTTGGTACGGGAAAACACTGCCACGCCAATCCCGGCTTCTATGTAAGGCTTGACCGACTGGCCGGCGAATTCATACACAAATACCGGCGAGAACGACAGGCTGCTGGCACCTGCACGGTCATCCCCCTCCCAATAGGTATAGGCGCCGCTCCAATAGCCGGTCAGACGACCGACGTCGCTCTGCATCCAGCTTTTGTCCCAATCCGAGGTCAGGCCCAGTCGATAGGTCAACGTCGAATCGCTGGTGCTGCCCACCCCAAACTCCAGGCCTGCGGCCTGGGCCGAAACAGAGTGTCCCACCACTACGGCCGCAATCGCGGCCAAACAGAACAAGCGCTTCATAAGAAACAGTCCTTTGAAAACAAAGTTGTATGATTTTTTACAGGCCATCTCGCTATAGAAGCCGACGCACACTCAGAAGTTCAGCGACATTTCACGAAATTTTCACGACCCGAAGCTTCGCACAACTGCAGAATGTTTCCATAGTGTCGGTAGGATATTTCTTAGGTGATACACATCGCCACTCGTCCAGAACTGTGCAGGCTCAGGATCGCCGAGGGCCAGCAGGTCGCGTTCGCCCAGCAAACGCTTGAGCTGACGTGCGACGGCAGCGCCGGTGTCGATGAGGATGATGCTGGCAGGCAGCATCTGCGCCAGAAGCGGCTTGAGGAAGGGATAGTGGGTACAGCCGAGGATGATGGTGTCGCAGCCGGCGCTGAGCAGCGGGTCGATATAGCCCTGCAACAACTGACGCAGGGCCGGGCTGTCCAGATCACCGGTTTCAATCAGCTCCACCAGGCCCGGACACGGCTGGGTGATCACCCGCACATCGGTGGCAAACCGATCGAGCAACGCGGCGAATTTGGCGCTTTGCAGGGTGCCGGTAGTGGCGAGCACCCCGACCACGCCACTGCGCGTGGCCGCCGCGGCGGGTTTGACCGCGGGCTCCATGCCCACCAGGGGCCAATCGGGGTAGTCCTGGCGCAAATCCGCGACGGCCGCCACGGTTGCGGTGTTGCAGGCAATCACAAAAGCCTTGGCGCCCTGCTCGCGGAAAAACCCGGCGACAGACCGGGAGCGCTCAAGAATGAACGCGGGGGTTTTCTCGCCGTAGGGGATATGTCCGCAATCGGCCACGTACAACAGGGACTCATGGGGCAGCAATTGCTGAATCTCGTCCAGCACCGACAAGCCGCCGACACCGGAATCGAACACACCGATTGGCGCGTCCTTACCCATGTTGCGTCCCGCAGACACTGCAAGCGGGATCACGCTTGACCCGCAATTCGCGAAAACGTGTGGTCAACGCATCGATCAGCAGCAAGCGTCCCACCAACGGCTCGCCGAAACCCGCCAGCAGTTTCAGGGCCTCCAGGGCTTGCAGGCTACCGACCAGGCCCACCAGTGGGCCGACCACACCCGCTTCGCTGCAGGTCAGTTCAGTGTCGCTGCCGTGCCCGTATAAACAGTGATAGCACGGGCTTTCGGCACGACGTGGATCGAACACCGACAGTTGCCCTTCAAGCCGAATCGCCGCGCCGCTGATCAATGGCCTGGACGCCGCCACGCAGGCGGCATTGACGGCCTCGCGGGTGGAGAAGTTGTCGCTGCAATCGAGCACTACGTCCACACCCCCCACCGCCGCCGCCAAGGTATCGGCATCCAGCGCGATGGGGTGGGCGACCAATGTGATTTCGGGGTTGAGGGCGCTCAGGCGGCGCATGGCCGAATTGACCTTGGCCTGCCCGACGCTGTCGGTGTCATGGATGATCTGGCGTTGCAGGTTGGTGAGGTCGACGGTGTCGAAATCCGCCAGGTGCAATTCACCGACACCCGCGGCAGCCAGGTACATCGCCACCGGGGCACCCAGGCCACCGAGGCCGACGATCAACGCACGGCCGTTTTTCAGGCGCAATTGGCCGTCGATGTCGACATGCTGCAACAGAATCTGTCGGCTGTAGCGCAACAGCTCCTGATCGGTCAGCACGGCCAGCGTCCCAGGGAGATGCGTTCGTGACCGCCAAGGTCGATGCGGCTGTGCACCTGCTCGAAGCCTTGGCTCAGCAACAGGTCGCGCACCGCGCCAGCCTGGTCGTAACCGTGCTCCAGCAGCAGCCAACCCGCGACGTTCAGGTGGGCCGGGGCCTGGGCGATGATCAACCGCAGGTCGTCCAGGCCATCATGGCCCGCCACCAGGGCGCTGGCCGGCTCGAAACGCACATCGCCCGCCACCAGGTGCGGATCGTTGGCGGCGATGTAGGGCGGGTTGCTGATGATCAGGTCGTAGGCGTGGCCTGCCAGGGCGCCGAACCAATGGCTGTTGAGCACCGTGGCGTTATGGAGGTGCAGGCGCTGGCGATTGCGTTCAGCCAGCGCCACGGCTTCCAGCACGCGGTCGACGGCCGTGACGTGCCAGGCCGGACGCTCGCTGGCCAGGGCCAGGGCGATGGCGCCGCTGCCAGTACCGAGATCGAGGACCTTGACCGGTGTGGCCGGTAACAATTCCAGGGCCGCTTCCACCAGCAGCTCGGTGTCCGGACGCGGGATCAGCGTGTGGGGTGCAACCTCCAGGTCCAGCTTCCAGAAACCTTGCTGGCCGAGGATATAGGCCACCGGCTCACCGGCGCGGCGGCGTTGCAGGTAGCCAGCAAAAGCCAGGGCGTGTTCGCTGCTGACGATTTTTTCCGGCCAGGTGTGCAGGTAGCTGCGGGACTTGCCCAAGGCCGCCGCCAGCAATAACTCGGCATCCAGGCGCGCCGTGGGCGAGTCGGGCAGGTCGGCGGCGCGCAACAGGCTGGCGATAATGGTCATTTATTCACCTATCGCCGCCAGCTGATCGGCCTGGTATTCGGCGAGCAATGGCTCGATCACCGCATCCACGCCACCCGCGAGAATCTCGTCCAGGGAGTAAAGGGTGAGGTTGACCCGGTGGTCGGTGACCCGGCCCTGGGCAAAGTTGTAGGTACGGATGCGCTCGGAGCGGTCGCCCGAGCCCACCAGCAATTTGCGCTCGCTGGCAATCGCGTTGGCGGCGGCGCTGGTCTGCTGGTCATTGAGCTTGGCCGAGAGCCAGGACATGGCCCGTGCACGGTTCTTGTGCTGGGAACGTTCTTCCTGGCACTCCACCACGATGCCCGACGGCAAGTGAGTGATACGAATCGCCGAGTCCGTCTTGTTGACGTGCTGGCCACCGGCGCCCGACGAGCGGTAGGTGTCGACCCGCAGGTCGGCCGGGTTGATCTCGATGGCTTCCTGCTCGTCCGGCTCGGGCAACACGGCCACCGTGCAGGCCGAGGTGTGGATGCGACCTTGGGATTCCGTCGCGGGAACCCGCTGCACACGGTGGGCACCGGACTCGAACTTCAGCTTGCCATAGACGTTGTCGCCTTCGACCCGCGCGATGACTTCTTTATAGCCGCCATGCTCACCTTCGTTCTCGGACAGGATCTCGACCCGCCAACCGCGACGCTCGGCATAACGTGAATACATGCGGAACAGGTCGCCGGAGAAAATCGCCGCTTCATCACCGCCGGTGCCGGCACGGATTTCAAGGAACACATTGCGCCCGTCGTTGGGGTCCTTGGGCAGCAGCATGCGCTGCAGGTCACCTTCCAGCTCGGCCAACTTTTCCTTGGCCTCGCGGACTTCTTCCACGGCCATTTCACGCATGTCCGGGTCGCTGTCCTTGAGCAGCGCCTGGGCGCCTTCGAGGTCGGCCTGCACTTTGGTGAGATTTTTGTACGTGGCCACAATGGGCTCAACTTCGGCGTATTCCTTGGAATAGGCGCGGAACTTGGTTTGATCGGAAATGACTTCGCCGTCGCCGAGCAAGGCGGTCAGTTCTTCGAAACGGTCCTGGAGCACGTCCAGTTTATTGAGCAGTGACGCTTTCATTGCGATTTTTTATCCGAAGAGCTGGGCGCGCCCTCACCGAGGGCAAAGAGTTCCTGGGCCATGGCCAGCGCATCGAGGCGGCCTTCGGCAGTCAGTTTTTTCAATTGTACGCTGGGCGCATGCAGCAACTTGTTGGTCAGGCCGCGGGCCAGTTGCATCAGCACCTCCTCGGCGCTGCTGCCGTTGGCGAGCAGGCGCTGGGCCTTGATCAACTCTTCATCACGCAGGCGTTCGCCCTGCTGACGATACGCCTTGAGCACATCCACCGCCGCCAGCTCACGCAGGCGCACCATGAACTCTTCGGCGCCGACGCTGACCATCTCTTCAGCCGCCTGGGCAGCGCCCTGGCGACTCTTGAGGTTTTCGGCGACCACTTCATGGAGATCGTCGACGCTGTAGAGGTAAACGTCGTCCAACTCGCCGACTTCGGGCTCGATATCCCGGGGAACGGCAATGTCGACCATGAAGATCGGCTTGTGCTTGCGCAGTTTCAGCGCGCTTTCCACCGCGCCCTTGCCGAGGATCGGCAGTTGGCTGGCGGTGGAGCTAATGACGATATCGCTGCGCACCAGTTCGGCGGGGATGTCCGACAGCAGCACCGCATGGGCGCCGAACTGTTCGGCGAGGATGCTGGCGCGCTCCAGGGTACGGTTGGCGACCACGATGCGCTTTACGCCCAGGTCATGCAGGTGGCGGGCAACCAGGGTGATGGTCTCGCCGGCGCCGATCAACAGCGCCTGGCTGCGCTGCAGGTCGCTGAAAATCTGCTTGGCCAGGCTGACGGCGGCAAACGCCACGGACACCGGGTTTTCACCGATGGCGGTGTCGGTGCGCACCTGCTTGGCGGAATTGAAGGTGGCCTGGAACAGACGGCCCAGCAGCGGACCGACGGTGCCGGCCTCGCGCGCCACGGCGTAGGCGGATTTCATCTGGCCCAGGATCTGCGGCTCGCCCAACACCAGCGAATCGAGGCCGGATGCCACGCGCATCATGTGACGAACTGCCGCATCGTCTTCGTGCACATAGGCGCTCGCGCGCAGGTCTTCGAGGCTCAAATGGTGATAATCGGCCAGCCAGCGCAGTACCACATCCGCTGAAAGATGTTCCTGCTCTATATAAAGCTCACTGCGATTGCAGGTCGAAAGGATCGCAGCTTCGCGGCTGTCGGTGAGACGGCAGAGCTGCTGCAAGGCCTCAACCAACTGCTCTGGCGTAAACGCCACGCGCTCGCGCACGTCTACGGAAGCAGTCTTGTGGTTAATACCGAGTGCGAGGAAGGCCATTCAATATCGCTGATGATGTCGGGAAGCCGACAATTGTCCTACTTCGAAAGATTCAGAACAACCACCGTCGTCTATTGTCCTAGTAGCTTATGCCTATAAAAAGGCCATCTGTAGGCGCAAGCCTGCTCTCGATGGTCGTGAACCATGACGCGGCCTCCTGAGAAAACGCGTTGTCCTCAGGCTTTTCGCGAGCAAGCTCGCTCCTACACGGTTATGTTTGGCCGAAGGCTTGTGTCATGATGATCCGACCGCAGGTTAGTCGTCCTCTTCCTATATGAATAGATCTTCCGCGTTGCTCCTTGCTTTTGTCTTCCTCAGCGGCTGCCAGGCCATGGCCCCCGTGTCGCCGGACGGTACACCGCCGGTGGAAGACAGCACACCCGCCCCTGAAAAGCCCAAGGTTTATTCCTCGTTCAGTGAAGAAACGGTGTTCAGCCTGCTCAGTGCGGAACTGGCCGGCCAGCGCAATCGCTTCGATATTGCGCTGGATAACTACGTGACCCAGGCCATCAACACCCAGGATCCGGGAATTTCCGAGCGGGCGTTCCGCATTGCCGAGTACCTCGGGGCCGATCAGGCCGCGCTGGATACTTCGCTGATCTGGGCAAAGAACGCGCCGGACGATCTGGAAGCCCAGCGGGCAGCCGCCATTCAATTGGCGCGGGCCGGGCGCTATGACGACTCCATGGTCTATATGGAGAAAGTCCTGCAAGGCAAGGGCGACACCCATTTCGACTTCCTTGCGCTGTCGGCTGCCGACACCGACCAGGACACCCGCAATGGCCTGATGAAGAGTTTCGACCGCCTGCTGCAAAAACACCCGAAGAACAGCCAACTGATATTCGGCAAGGCCCTGCTGCTGCAACAGGATGATGAAGCCGAAGCCGCACTGAAGCTGCTGGAACAGAACCCGCCGGAAGACGGCGAGATCGCGCCGATTCTGCTGCGCGCGCGCCTGCTTCAGAACCTCAACCGCGGCAAGGAAGCGATTCCACTGCTGGAAAAAAGCATCAAGAAATACCCGGACGACAAGCGCCTGCGCCTGACTTACGCACGCACCCTGGTGGAGCAGGACCGCATGGAGGACGCCAAAGTGCAGTTCGCCAACCTGCTCCAGCAATACCCCGATGACGATGAACTGCGTTACTCCCTGGCGCTGGTGTGCCTGGAAGCCAAGGCCTGGGACGAGGCCAAGGGTTACCTGGAAGAGCTGATCGAGCGCGAAAGCCATGTCGACTCGGCGCACCTGAACCTGGGTCGCATCGCTGAAGAGCGCAGCGACCCGCAGGCCGCCCTGCTCGAATACGCACAGGTCGGCCCAGGCAACGACTACCTGCCGGCCCAACTGCGCCAGGCCGACATCCTGATGAGCAACGGGCGTACCGATGAGGCAGAAAAACGCCTGGCCGCTGCACGGGATGCCGAACCGGACTACGGGATCCAGCTTTACCTGATCCAGGCCGAGACCTTGTCAGCCAATAATCAGGGCGAGCGCGCCTGGAAGGTGCTGCAACAGGCCTTGTTGCAATTCCCCGACGATTTGAACCTGCTGTACACCCGCGCCATGCAGGCGGAAAAACGCAATGACCTGGCGCAGATGGAAAAAGACCTGCGCCTGATCATCAAGCGCGACCCGGACAACGCCATGGCCCTGAATGCCCTGGGCTACACCTTGTCCGACCGCACCACGCGCTACGACGAAGCCAAGGCGTTGATCGAACAGGCGCACAAGCTCAACCCGGAAGACCCGGCCGTACTCGACAGCCTGGGCTGGGTGAACTATCGCCTGGGTAACCTCGACGAAGCCGAACGCTTGCTGCGCCAGGCCCTGGAGCGCTTCCCCGACCAGGAAGTCGCTGCACACCTGGGCGAGGTGCTGTGGGCCAATGGCAAGCAGCGCGAAGCCCGCCAGATCTGGGAAAAATTCCTCAAGGAACAACCAGAAAGCCCCATCCTGCGCGGTACCATCAAGCGCCTGACCGGATCCGAGACCCTTTAAGCTTATGTTCTTGCGCCACGTTATCGTTTTCAGCTTCATCGCCCTGCTCGCCGGTTGCGCGGGCTTCGGTGCCCGCGAATCCGTTGAGGGCCAGGGCAACCCGGCGCAATGGAAGCAGCACAAGGATCAGCTCGGCAGTATCGACGGCTGGCAGATCGAAGGCAAAGTCGGGGTGCGCGCACCGAAAGATTCCGGCAGCGGCACCTTGTTCTGGCTGCAACGCCAGGATTACTACGACATTCGCTTGTCCGGCCCCCTGGGGCGCGGCGCCGCGCGCCTGACCGGCCGCCCGGGACAAGTCAGCCTCGAAGTCGCCAACCAGGGTCGCTACGAGGCCACCTCGCCCGAAGCGCTGCTGGAAGAGCAGATTGGCTGGAAACTGCCTGTCTCGCACCTGGTGTGGTGGGTCCGCGGCTTGCCCGCGCCGGACAGCAAGAGCCGCCTGAGCCTCAACGGTGACAGCCGCCTGGCCACCCTGGAACAGGATGGCTGGCAGCTCGAGTACCTCAGCTACGTGGAACAGGGCGGTTATTGGCTGCCAGAGCGCATCAAGCTGCATGGCACCGACCTTGACGTCACGCTGGTGATCAAGGACTGGCAACCGCGCAAGCTGGGGCAATAACGTGGCCGTACAAAAACTGACCCTGCCCTCTCCTGCCAAACTCAATCTGATGCTGCACATTCTCGGTCGCCGTGAAGACGGCTACCACGAGCTGCAGACACTGTTTCAATTTCTCGACTACGGCGATGAGCTCACCTTCGCCCTGCGCGACGATGGCGTGATCCAGCTGCACACTGAATTCGAAGGTGTGCCCCACGACAGCAACCTGATCGTGAGGGCCGCGAAAAAACTCCAGGAGCAGTCCGGCTGTTCCCAGGGCATCGATATATGGATCGATAAAATTCTGCCCATGGGTGGCGGAATCGGTGGTGGCAGCTCGAATGCAGCGACCACACTGCTGGGTCTGAACCATTTGTGGCAACTGGGCTGGGACCATGATCGCCTGGCTGCGCTGGGCCTCACGCTGGGCGCCGACGTCCCGGTTTTCGTGCGTGGACACGCCGCTTTTGCTGAGGGCGTGGGGGAAAAACTCACCCCGGAATACCCCGAAGAGCCGTGGTATGTCGTGCTTGTCCCGCAAGTATCTGTAAGTACAGCAGAAATTTTTTCAGATCCGCTGTTGACACGTAACTCTCCTCCCATTAAAGTGCGCCCCGTTCCCAAGGGAAACAGTCGAAATGACTGCTTACCGGTTGTAGCAAGGAGTTATCCAGAGGTACGTAACGCTTTGAATTTGTTAGGTAAATTTACCGAAGCAAAATTAACCGGAACTGGAAGTTGTGTGTTTGGGGGCTTCCCAAGCAAAGCTGAAGCTGATAAAGTCTCGGCCCTTCTTACAGAGACCCTTACAGGGTTTGTAGCAAAAGGAAGCAACGTTTCGATGTTGCATCGCAAGCTGCAAAGTCTGCTCTAAAAGGAATCGAGTACTGGGTACTCGTTGCAACAGATACAGGGGCGTCGCCAAGCGGTAAGGCAGCAGGTTTTGATCCTGCCATGCGTTGGTTCGAATCCAGCCGCCCCTGCCATTTTCTAATACTCATCCAGGTTACCCTCAGCCTCTAGGTACTGCGCGTGTCCAAGATGATGGTCTTTACGGGGAACGCCAACCCCGATCTGGCTCGACGTGTCGTACGTCAGCTGCATATCCCTCTCGGTGACATCTCTGTCGGTAAATTCTCCGACGGCGAAATTACAGCCGAGATCAATGAAAACGTCCGCGGTAAAGACGTCTTCATTATCCAGCCGACCTGCGCTCCGACCAACGATAACCTGATGGAACTCGTCGTGATGGCTGATGCCTTCCGCCGCTCCTCAGCGACTCGAATCACAGCTGTAATCCCTTACTTTGGTTATGCCCGCCAGGATCGCCGTCCGCGTTCCGCACGTGTGGCTATCAGCGCGAAAGTCGTTGCTGACATGCTGACCGTGGTAGGTATCGACCGTGTGCTCACGGTTGACCTGCACGCTGACCAAATCCAGGGGTTCTTCGATATTCCGGTAGATAACATCTACGGCTCCCCCGTCTTGGTGGATGACATCGAAGACCAGCGCTTTGAAAACCTGATGATCGTGTCCCCGGACATTGGTGGCGTCGTGCGTGCACGAGCTGTTGCCAAATCCCTGGGCGTGGACCTCGGGATCATCGACAAGCGCCGTGAGAAAGCCAATCACTCTGAAGTGATGCATATCATCGGTGATGTCGAAGGGCGTACCTGTATTCTGGTTGATGACATGGTCGACACCGCCGGCACCCTGTGCCACGCGGCCAAAGCCTTGAAAGAGCACGGTGCAGCTAAAGTCTTCGCCTACTGCACACACCCTGTGCTGTCGGGCCGAGCGATCGAGAACATCGAGAACTCTGTGCTGGACGAATTGGTGGTGACCAACACCATCCCGTTGTCCGCCGCCGCTCAAGCCTGTGCGCGTATCCGTCAACTGGATATTGCACCGGTAGTTGCCGAAGCGGTTCGCCGCATCAGCAACGAAGAATCGATCAGCGCGATGTTCCGCTAAGGGTCAAACCTTCGGAACACCTCACTGACGAAAAGCGCCCCGCCCCAGCATACTGTTGGGGCGGGGCTTTTTTGCCCATATCGCCTTTAGCGCTGGTCGCAAACGCTGGGGCGAATGTGGTTATTTTGGAGATACAACATGAACGATTTTACTCTGAATGCTGAAGTGCGTTCCGACCTGGGGAAAGGTGCGAGCCGCCGCCTGCGTCGTCTCGCAAGCCTGGTTCCAGCTGTAGTTTACGGTGGCGACAAAGCCCCTGAATCCATCAGCATGCTGGCTAAAGAAGTTGCCAAACTGCTCGAAAACGATGCGGCCTACAGCCACGTTATCGAACTGAACGTTGGCGGCAAAAAGCAAAACGTCATCATCAAAGCCCTGCAACGTCACCCATCCAAGGGTCACGTTCTGCACGCTGACTTCGTACGCGTAGTAGCCGGCCAGAAACTGACCGCTATCGTGCCTGTGCACTTTGTTGGTGAAGAAGCTCCGGTCAAGAAAGGCGGCGAGATCTCTCACGTCCTGAACGAAATCGAAGTGACTTGCCTGCCGAAAGATCTGCCTGAGTTCATCGAAGTCGACCTGTCGGCTCTGGAAATCGGCGCAATCATCCACCTGTCCGACCTCAAGGCTCCTAAAGGCGTTGAGTTTGTCGCACTGGCTCACGGTGATGACAAAGCTGTTGCAAACGTACACGCTCCACGCGTTGCTCCAGAAGCTGAAGAAGGCGCTGCAGAGTAATTCACTCTGTATTGCCGGAGCTTGAGGAAACATCGCGGACCGAAACGTAGCGAGAAAGCGGGCGATAACGCGGCGTTTACTCTTGAGTAAATGATCTCTTGTCGTCCACTTTCGCCGCACGCGGGTGTAGCGATGTTATCCACAACTCCAAAGGAAGGGCCCCTGTCGTGACTGCCATTAAACTGATCGTTGGCCTGGGAAATCCAGGCGCCGAATACGAACAGACCCGGCATAACGCAGGGGCCCTTTTTGTTGAGCGCATCGCCCACGCCCAAGGTGTAAACCTGGTGGCCGATCGCAAATATTTTGGCCTGACCGGACGCTTCTCGCATCAGGGTCAGGATGTTCGTCTGTTGATTCCCACCACCTACATGAACCGCAGCGGCCAGGCTGTAGCGGCGCTTGCGGGCTTCTTCAGGATCAAACCCGAAGAAATCCTGGTGGCCCATGACGAACTGGACCTGCCACCCGGCGTTGCCAAGCTCAAGCTCGGCGGCGGGCACGGCGGGCACAATGGCCTGCGCGACATCATCGCGCAGTTGGGCAATCAGAATAATTTTTACCGCCTGCGGCTCGGCATTGGCCACCCAGGCGTCGCCAGTATGGTTTCAAATTTCGTCCTGGGTCGTGCGCCACGCGCCGAACAGGAAAAACTCGATGCCAGCATCGACTTTGCCCTCGGCGTGCTGCCGGATATCTTCGCCGGTGAATGGAACCGCGCGATGAAAAACCTGCACAGCCAGAAGGCCTGACTTTTTTCCGAGGGGAAACACCATGGGATTCAATTGCGGCATCGTCGGCCTGCCCAACGTCGGCAAATCCACCTTGTTCAACGCTTTGACCAAGTCCGGTATTGCGGCGGAGAACTTCCCCTTCTGCACCATCGAACCCAACAGCGGCATCGTGCCGATGCCCGATCCGCGCCTGGAAGCACTGGCGGCCATCGTCAATCCCAAGCGCATCCTGCCGACCACCATGGAGTTCGTCGACATCGCAGGCCTGGTAGCCGGCGCGTCGAAAGGTGAAGGCCTGGGCAACAAGTTCCTGGCCAACATCCGTGAAACCGATGCCATCGCCCACGTGGTCCGCTGCTTTGAAGACGAGAACGTGATTCACGTCTCCAACAGCGTCGACCCGAAACGCGACATCGAGATCATCGACCTGGAACTGATCTTCGCCGACCTCGACAGCTGCGAGAAGCAACTGCAGAAAGTCGCACGCAACGCCAAAGGCGGCGACAAGGACGCAGTGGTCCAGAAAGGCCTGCTGGAACAGTTGATCGCGCACTTCACCCTGGGCAAGCCGGCACGCAGCCTGATGAAGACCATGGGCGCTGACGAGAAGGCCGTGGTCAAGGGTTTCCACCTGCTGACCACCAAGCCAGTGATGTACATCGCCAACGTCGCTGAAGACGGCTTCGAGAACAACCCTCTGCTCGACGTGGTCAAGGCCATCGCCGACGAAGAAGGCGCCATCGTGGTGCCGGTGTGCAACAAGATTGAAGCGGAAATCGCCGAGCTGGATGACGGCGAAGAAAAAGACATGTTCCTTGAGGCCCTGGGCCTGGAAGAACCTGGCCTGAACCGCGTGATCCGCGCCGGCTACGAAATGCTCAACCTGCAGACCTACTTCACCGCCGGTGTCGAAGAAGTCCGCGCCTGGACCGTAAAAGTCGGCGCCACTGCGCCACAGGCTGCCGGTGTGATCCACACCGACTTTGAAAAAGGCTTTATCCGCGCGGAAGTGATCGCCTACAACGACTTTATCCAGTTCAAGGGTGAGGCCGGTGCCAAGGAAGCGGGTAAATGGCGTTTGGAAGGTAAGGAATACATTGTTAAAGATGGCGATGTGATGCACTTCCGCTTTAACGTGTAAACGCTACCTGCGAAGTCTACGACAAATAAAAAAGCCGATGCACTGCATCGGCTTTTTTGTAGGTGAAACTTCCTAACATAGGACAAGCATCGTTCACACTTCACTACCAGACTTCCCCTACTTACCCCCCTCCGCCTTTAATGCAGCCAGGCAGTTGCACAATTTAACCTCAATAATGCCGGGGTTTTCCTACATTATTCCGGCCCACACTTACGTCAATATCCCAGTATAAGTTCTATACCCTCATTCCTGATTGACGAGCATAGACTGTCCTCTCAACACTGAAGTCGAGCGATAATGGAGAACTCTTCGATGTCGGTCTCCACCCTTGGAGAAAATGAAAAAGATACTTCACTCTTCGAAGACACGGATATTGAAAACACACTGAGCAGCACGGCCCCCCTCAACATAGACATACTGTTGCTGGGAGAAACCGGCACTGGCAAAGATACCCTGGCGCAGCGGGTTCACCGCCTATCGACCCGGCGGGGCAATTTTGTCGCGGTCAATTGTGCGGCTATTCCTGATAGCCTCGCCGAAAGCCAATTGTTCGGCGTCAACAGCGGTGCCTATACCGGCGCCATCCAGTCCCGTGCCGGTTTTATCGAGGCAGCCCATCTCGGCACCCTGTACCTCGATGAGATCGATAGCATGCCGTTGAACCTGCAAGCCAAACTGCTGCGCGCGCTGGAGTCGCGGGGGGTGGAGCGCCTGGGCTCAACCCGCTTCATCCCGGTGGACATGCGTGTGATCGCGTCTGCCCAACAATCGCTCCACCAGATGGTCGAACTCGGAACCTTCAGGCGCGACCTGTACTTCCGTCTGAATGTCGTCAACATCCAGCTTCCAGCCTTGCGTGATCGGCGAGAGCACATCATCCCGTTGTTCCTGGAGATGATTCAGCAGGAAGCCCACCGGTTCAAACGCACTGCCCCGCCGCCCTCCGACGGGCTGCTGCAACAACTGCTGTGCCATACCTGGCAGGGTAATGTTCGGGAGTTACGCTCCACGGCCAAAAGGTTCGTGCTGGGCCTGCCACCGTTTTCAACCTCAGTGAGCGAGCTGCAGGATGCCCAGGTGAACCTTAAGACACGCCTGCAGCACATTGAAAAAGCCTTGATTGAAGAGTCGCTGCACCGCCACCTGTATTGCGTGGATACCGTGGCGATTGAATTGGGTATGGCAAAACGCACGCTGTACTACAGGATGAAGAAATTGGACATCCCACTGTCCTGAGGACAAAGGGAACTATTAAATACTCAGTAAAACTCCATCCTTCCAACTCAAAAACCACATATATAGAAACAAATAGCCACAAACCTGTTTGGAACGGTTTAGCCCCATGAACCACCTACTCACAGCCTGGTTCAAGTTACAAAAAGTTCCAGACATCCACGAAGCTTGACTCACGACAAGTGAATCAACGTTCAAAACATCAAACTCGGAGTCTTATTATGGCTGGTATATCCGGTAGTAATTCGTACGGTTCAAACGCATACAACAACGCCTCGATGTTCGGTGGTGCCGATGGGGTAGCTGGTGGTGGAGGTGGTGCAGGTTCCGCGTCTGATCGCGCAGCCGCCGTCGCAGAGGCGACTTTCCAAGAGAGCTTGAAGGCAAAGATGATCACTGGCTTGTACGCCGCAGCTAAAGAAATCCGCTCGTAACAGGACCACCTCCCTGGCTCATTAGCCGGGGAGGTGTCATATGAGCTTAAATCGCAAATGCGGCATCCGCCATTATCACCAACCTGCTTCAGCCCCCATACCGCAGGCCCTATATGCAGATAGAAGCATTTGATTTTTCAACGCTGAATACGCGTCGCGGAGGCACTGATGTTACACAGAAAAACTCAATATCCAGCACGGATGTAAGTTTCTTCGCGTCAATGCTCGAAGGCTCGAAAGCCAGCACGCCTGCCGTCGCCCCCCCTGCTGTATTAGCCATGCTGGCGGAGCATTCAAGTTATATCGAAAATAAAAAAAACCGCCTCGCGCGGGCGCTGAAATCATCAAGTAAAGGCATGGACTCTGAAAAATTCAGAGAGTACCCGCGCGAACTCTCTAATGTGGCGCTCACTACCCAACTGTTAGTAAAGAGCCTTGGCAAGACAAGCCAATGCATCGACAAAATCTGTAACATGCAATAGTGAACATGATTAAATCCCTGCCCGCCGCCCTGCTTTTTATTCTTGTATGCACGTTAAACGGTTGCAGCGACCGCGTTGAACTTCATCGGCAACTTTCTGAGCAAGAAGCCAATGAGGTGGTCGCGGAATTGGCAGATAAACATATTCGCGCCCAAAAAATCCCGGCCAAAGACGGTGTCGTCGTGGCGGTCAACGCCACCGATATTGGACGCGCCGTACGTACATTGGAAGCCGCAGGGCTACCTAGAATGGCGCGGACGACGCTGGGCGATACCTTTCGCAAGGAAGGGGTTATTTCTACCCCACTGGAAGAACGGGCACGCTACATTTATGCCTTGTCCCAAGAGCTAGAAGCCACCTTGTCCAACATTGACGGGGTGATTATTGCCCGGGTACACGTGGTATTGCCGGAACGCATCGCGCCAGGGGAACCGGTCCAGCCCGCATCCGCATCAGTCTTCATTAAGCATGACCCACGCCTGGACCCCGATAATATCCGCGCACGCGTTCGCAGGATGGTAGCGAGCAGCATTCCAGGCATGACCACAGCCGTGGATAACCTGCAGAA
Organism: Pseudomonas marginalis; assembly: GCF_900105325.1. Classification (NCBI taxonomy): domain Bacteria; kingdom Pseudomonadati; phylum Pseudomonadota; class Gammaproteobacteria; order Pseudomonadales; family Pseudomonadaceae; genus Pseudomonas; species Pseudomonas marginalis. The sequence goes on along the minus strand of NZ_FNSU01000001.1, from coordinate 68,949 downwards.
ACTCAGCGTGATCTTTGTGCCTGCTGCCACTTATCAGGAGCAGCAACGGCTGGTGTATTTCGGCCCGTTCCTGGTGCCCAGCGATGATCTCGGTTTTTGGCGAGGCAGCGTTATCGCGGCACTTCTCGGCGTGTTGTCATCCGTGGCCGGTACACTGTTCCTGCTCAATCGACGTCAGCCTCTTCTGCGAGGGCCGCAAGTAGCGCAGGAACCAATTGGCCCAGCTCATGACGCCTAGATTCGATCATTCAATGAGTGAACGCCTGGCCTGGGCTGAATGGTGGGCGTTTCCCTGGGAGCACGCTCACGAGGACTGGAGAGGTGACAAGTACACTTCAATTAGCGTGCTTTATCACAGCAGACGTTCCGCCCCGGATGGTCTCACAAGCATTGCCGCGTGCTTGCCTCCGGCCCCCCACCCCACCGTACTTCGCCTGGCCCTCGCATCAACGGAGCAACTCAACCTGGCGCTGACACTGGTTCACGGCACGTTCAATCCCGAGGCCGCACCGCCGTTGAGCGAAAGTCAGCATCTGTGGTGCATGCGTTTGTCCAAGGCGTTGCCCCCTACCATGCTGTCGCCGGATGCTGATCCGCTGCAATTGCTTTCCAGCTGGATAGAACCCGATACGTGGCAGCGCCTTCGATTGCGGTTCCCCCGTAACCGCGTATGTGCGGTTGAGAAAAGTAATATCTCACTCGAAAACTCAAGCAGCCGACTGAACACGCTCTGGCAAGCCGTAGTCTGGCGCGTGACGACATCGGCGAACGCCCCTCTGTCCCTTGACTCGAACGCGTAAGGAAAACAGAGATGTTATGTCGATACACCGTTGAATTGCCCAAGGATGCTGCGGGATTGTCACGTTGCCTGATTCCCCGGGAGGAACTTGCAAACTGGGAGCACGCCAACCAGCTCATCAGCCACGCCAAGGCACAGGCCGATGAACTGATAAACCAGACAGAGAGACAGTGCGAACTTCTGCTGGAAAAGGCGTCCCTGGATGTCTGGCAACGCGCAGACGCCCAATTCAAACGCTGGGAACGTGACCGTCAAGCGATGTGTGACAACCTGGAGGAGTACGCAACATCGATCACCAACCAAGCAATTAGACGCCTGCTTGGCGAAACGGTAGCCCCTCAGCGGCTGTCAGCCCTGCTGAAGCAATTGCTGGCGGACCAGATTCAGGAGATCGACGCGGCGCTTCTCTGTCACCCCCAGGACTTTGAGGAGGTAAAACAGTATCTCGCCCATCACAAAGCCACGCTCTGGAAGCTTCACCACGACGAAACAATCCCTGCTCAGACACTTGTATTGAAAACCGACGAGGGTGATTTCCGTATCAGCTGGAATTCAATGCTCGATGCCTTTTTCAATCATGGGAGAGACTACCGGATAGACATTTAATTGCATCCGCTATGCATCGCCGACAACGAGCCTTGACAAAACCTTATTAATCCATGCACCTCCACATAATAAAGAGGGTAACTAATGAGTATTTTCAACAACCTTCCAGAGGAGCTTTCTAAAAACGCCAAAAATGCCCATAGACTTTATAAAAAGCTCCATACCCTCACATCTCAAGAGCAGGCTGATGCAAAGTTATTTTATGAGCTTGCAGTAAAGAGCACCCTGTCCCAGATGGCATATCTGGAACATACGCGTGTTTCGCATATGTTGCTCAAAAGCACTTTTGAAAGTTTCCAATAATATGCAAGCGTTAGTCCGTGATTGGTTAATCAGCGGCAAAGAACAACTCCGTTTGTTTGAGGGCGATGACGAAATCATGCTGAATCGTCAGGGAGACGCTTTGGTGCTGAGTGTTCAACTGACCTTGACTCGCCCAGACACCGCCACCTTGCAGCGCTGGATGCGCCTGGGCGCTGCCAGCCTGAATCACTTCCATGGCGCACTGGCTCAAAAAGCGGACAGCGGTGAGCTGTGGCTGATCCAGAAACTGCCAGGTGGGCAGGGAGAGGCATACGTACTCGGCTACCTTGAAGCCCTGCTGAACCAACGCGACACCTGGCGCGCCACAGTCGCGCGCCTTGCTCGCCACCCCCAAAACCTCAAACCCACCTCACTACGCTCACTGTCGTACTAACCAGAGAACCGGCAATGCATAACAAGAACCACGAGCACAGTCGCTTACGCCGTGCTTCGCCCAAGGGATTTCCCTGGCGTAACGCTATCCTGCTTTCCTGGCTGCTGATCCCAGCAGGGAACACACTGGCGGCCATCCCCCCCGAGTGGAAAAACACCGCCTACGCTTATGAAGCTGAACATAAGCCCCTCCGGGAAGTGCTGGAGGATTTCGCCCAGACCTTTGGGACACAACTACATGTCGAGGGCCTGCTGGAAGGCAACGTAAATGGCAAGATTCGCGCTAATACCCCGCAGTCGATGCTCGACCGTCTGGGGGTAGAACACCGTTTCCAGTGGTACCTGTACAACAACACCCTCTATATCAGCACGCTGGACCAGCAAGACTCGGCGCGCCTGGAGGTTTCTTCCGAGACCATTGCCGACCTTAAGCAAGCGCTCACCGATATTGGCCTGCTCGATAGCCGTTTCGGTTGGGGCGAGTTGCCCGAAGACGGCGTGGTACTGGTTTCGGGCCCTCGACGCTATATCGAGCAGATCAAACAGTTCAGTACCCAGCGCCGCTCTCCGGATGAAAAGCAGAGCGTGCTGAGTTTCCCGCTTAAATTCGCCAATGCGACGGATCGTCAAGTGGATTACCGCGGCGAGAAGCTCACTATTCCGGGGGTGGCCAGCATTCTGCGTGGATTGCTGGAGCCGCGTTCCAATTCGACCCTCAACAGTCTGAACCAACCCTCCCCGTCACAGCCTGCGCCGCTCGTACCGAACATTCCCCGATTGAGCAACCCCTTACTGGGGCAGATGCTGGGTACAAACGTCAACACCGGGCCGTTGGATCCGCTCCCGACACTCACCTCGCGAGCCCCGGTCTCACCCAGCAGGGTTCGCGTCGAAGCCGATGTACGCAATAACGCTGTGCTGATCTATGACCTGCCTGAGCGGCAGGGCATGTATCGAGAGTTGATCACTCAACTCGATGTCGCGCGCAAACTGGTGGAAATCGACGCGATCATTCTCGATATCGAGCGCACGCAATTGCGAGAGTTCGGGGTGAACTGGGGGTTTCAGAACAGCCGATTCCGTGGCGGCGTCAATATGGCACCGGGCACCTCTTCGCAGGTGTCGATTGAGAACCGTGAGCGCTTCTACGCAGATATACGCGCGCTGGAAGCCAAGGGGCTGGCAAGCATGGTCTCCAACCCCTCGGTGCTCACCTTGGAAAACCAACCGGCGGTCATCGACTTCAACCGCACCCAGTACCTGACCCCCGGCCGGGAGAATGCAACCATTTTACCGGTCACCGTGGGCACCAGCTTCCAGGTGGTCCCCCGTGTCATCACCAGCCGTGGCAGCCACCAGATCCATTTGGCGGTGGATATCGAAGATGGCAATTTCAACGAAACCAACCCCACTCCCGGCAACCTCGATGTACGCCGAGGCAAGGTCAGCACCCAGGCCGTCATGGCGGAAAAACGCTCACTGGTGGTCGGTGGTTTCCACGTCACCGAAAGCAGCGACAAGCGCAACAAAGTCCCCCTATTGGGTGATATCCCGCTACTGGGCAAGGCGCTGTTTTCCTCGACAGAACGGCAGAACAATCGACGTGAACGCCTGTTCATCCTCACCCCGCGCGTCATCGGTGACCAGGCCGATCCGTCGCGCTACCTGCCCCAGGCCGACCAGGTCGAATTGCAGGCAGCCCTCGCACCGTTGGCGCGGCGCTACAGCCCTCACCAGCCGGTAATCAAGCGCAGCGACATCATCAGTACCCTGGCGCACATGGTCAGCGGGAAAGTGCCCAAGGCCTTCAAGGCGGCACCAATGCCCCTGGGGCTGGACAGTTTGTGCAGCACCCGCGACTTGCTCGCGCTGAACACCGAACGCAGCCAATGGTATGCGGGACCGGACTACAACGTGGCGGTAGTGGTCCTGCGCAACCAGGTCAAACGCCACGTGCGTATCGACGAAAAGGAATGCAGCAACTCGCAGACCCTGGCCGTCAGCGTGTGGCCGCGCGCCTGGCTCAAGCCGGGTGAAGAAGCCGAGGTGTTTATCGCCATGCGCCCGGTGGTGAAGGACGAACACCTCAGCGTGCCCCGCCCCTCCTTGATTACTCCTGCTCAGAAGGCCACGCCATGAAACACCGCTTATTGTGCGTCACCCTGATCGCAACGGCACTGCTTGTCGCCGGCTGCACGCCCACCTGCAAGGGCGACTCCTGCTCACGCCCACAATCGAGCAAGGACAAGATGGTGATCTGGTGGCCACCGCAGATGCGTGCCGAGCCTGGTCCCGCCGGGGAACGTGCGGATTACCAGACTATCTCGCTGGAACGATGAGCCGCCAGGAAATGCCCGACAATCAACGCCAGGTATTTCTGGACAATCTGGTGAGTGGCGCTGCCGCTCACCTGATGCTCGCTCCCGGTATCAAAGCATGTGCACTGCACGCCGGCAAACGCCCGGGCATGGCCTTGCATGTCGCTCGTTCAGCATTACAGGCAGGGCAGTTGCAGCAGGTATTGGAGCGGCGCTTTGAGCTTGCCGTGGTGTTCGATGGTTGTTTTATCTACCTGGACGCGCAGGATGCCTTGGTAATCTGGCACGCGCTGCCGGCTGCAAACGATGCGCTCGACGGAATCCTCAGCCGGGTGCTTTCCCTGGCCAATCTCCAAGCCCTGGACACACGCTCCACCTGCTGATCAGCGACGTTCCAACTCAGGCAATTCCAGCGTTTCGCGCTTGGCTTCATCATCAAGCTCACGCAAGGTGCGATAGATCAGTGCCACAGCCTGCAAGGATTCGCGGGGAATGCTTGCTCCCAACACTTTGGTATAGAGCAAGCGCGCCAGCCATACGCATTGGATGACCGGCACCTCGGCGGCCTTCGCCTGCGCAATCAACTGGCGGGCGACGGCATCCGTACCTTTGCTGACCAGCAGCGGAAGCGGCGTCTTGCCCGGGCGGTAATACAGGGCGACAGCAAAGTGGGTCGGGTTGACCACCAGCATGTCGGCTTCCTCCAGCTTTGGCAGCTTGACCTTCGGTTCCTCCTGGGCCAATTGCTGCGCCAGCGCACGGCGCTGGCCCTTCACATGCGGGTCGCCTTCCATATCCTTGTACTCTTTGACGACCTCGACCTGGGTCATGCGCATGCGCTTGGCGAAGAAGTGCTTCTGCAAGGTGAAATCGATAACCGCCAGTACCAGTAACAATGCAAGACAGGCATGCAGCAGATAGCGGAACAGGGCGATCAATGCCAGGAGGTAACTTTGCAGATCGCTGTTGGCCAGGTTGATCAACGTCCCAAGAGAGGGCCAGACCACCAGGAATACGATCAGCCCCAAAAGAAACGCCTTGGCGATGCTCATCAACAGATTCATCAGCGACTGGGCAGAAAAGAATTGTTTAAATTGGCTGATCGGGTTGAGGCGATTGAAATCGAGCTTCAGAGCCTCGGGTGCAAACAGCAATCCGAACTGCATCCAACTGGCGATCAGCTTCATAGCAATCGCCACACCGGCCATCAGCAGGCCGAATGAGAAGAACACCACCAGGCCTTCAATCAGCACTTCTTCCAACGCCCGTACAAAGGGCTGGTCCAGGCGTGAGATCGGCAACACCATCAATTGCTGGAAACGTTGCAAGCTGGTATCGGCGGTGAACAAGGCGATCTCGCTGATGGCCGCCAGCACCATCAACTTGGCCACATCCTGACTTTGAGCGACCTGGCCTTTCTGGCGCTGGTCACGCAGCTTCTTGGCTGACGCCGGGTGCTTTTTTTCCCCCGAGTCACTCATGGCATCGGAGCCTTGAATAAAAGGCCCAGCGAGTGCTTCAGGTCACTCAGCTGGCTCATACTCCCCACGATCAAGTCCTGCAGCAGCGCAAAATACAACAGCAGAATACCGATCCCCGCCAGGCACTTGACCGGTGGCGCCAGCGTACTCACCTGTAGCTGCTGACTGTAGACCCCCAGCAGTGCGATGCCGAACTCCAGCAACAGCAGCACCGCGATAAAGGGAGCAGCGTAGAGCATCATATGGGTGAACGTGTCGCCCAGCAGGCTGACAAATACGCTCATGCCATCAGGCGCCGGGAGTGGGAACCATACGGTGGGTGGCCAAATCAGGTAACTGTCCCAGATCACCTGAGTCAACGCGCCTAACCCCAGGGTGACCATCAATAGAAAAATCGCCAATTGCTTGAACAAATGCCCTATCGGCGTCGCATCCGGCCCCAGTGAAGGATTGAGCTGACCACCGGCCAGGGCTCCGCGCTGGTTATCGAGCAAAGCCCCCACCGACTCGAACAGCCAGAACGGCATCGCAAGCAACATCCCCAGCAGCACCCCCAGCGCCAACTCCTTGAGCGCCAATGCAGCGAGCACAAACGCTGAGTAATCATGCTCCGTCAACGCAGCATGAATACCCGGCGCGGGCATCAGCGCCATGACCATTACAAGGATGTGCCGGAGCATGCCGCGTATATGCTGGAAACAGAACGCCGCCACGAGTATTCCGCACGGGTAGATTCGCGCCATGCCGATAATCAGACTGGGAAGGAAATCAAGATAAGCCAACACGGGTGAGGCCTCAGTTCCGGGCCGAACGGCCAATCATTTCGAAGGTCAAGTTGATCAGTTGGATCAACTCCACGCCAATCCAGCGCCCCGTCAGGATCAACGTAACCCCTACCGCCACCAGCTTGATGCCAAAAGGCAGCGTCTGGTCCTGTATCTGCATCAATGCTTGCACCAGAGACACCAGCACCCCCACCACCACCGCTACAATCAATGGCGGTGCCGACAGCACCACCACCAGCAACATGCCCTGCTTGAACAGCACAATCGGGTCCATACGCCACTCAGAGATAGGAAAGGAACAAGCTGTCGAGCAACCGTGACCAACCCGACACCAACACGAACAACAGCAATTTGAGCGGCAGGGAAATGGTCATCGGCGAGACCATCTGCATGCCCAGCGCCAGCAGCAGGTTGGAAACAATCAGGTCGATCACGATGAAGGGGATATAGATCAAGAAGCCGATCTCGAACCCTGCCTGCAGCTGGGACAACACGAAAGCCGGAATCACCAGGATCAGATCTTCGCGTTGCACCTCCTGCGCCATTTGTGGAGGCCAGAGGCGCGTGGTGTTTTCCAGCAGGTGCGTCAATATATCCGGGTCCACATTGCGCAGCATGAATGCGCGTAACGGTGTGATGGCCTCATTGCCCGTCTGCAGAAACGTTTGCACGTTACTCATGTCCAGGGGCGATGCCTTGACGCTCTCGGCGATCTCATAACCCACTGGTGCCATGATGAACAGCGTGGCCGCCAACGCGATGCCATTGATGGCCATGCTGGGCGGTACCTGCTGCACACCGATGGCGTTGCGGGTGATCATCAGCACGATGACGATCTTCAAGAACGATGTGCAGACGATCAGCAGCATGGGCATCAGCGATAATGCCCCCAGGAATACCGCCAGAATGAGGGGGTCTATCCCCTGCAAACTCATCGGCCGAACATCACGCGAGACAACTGCAACCCCAGGCGCCCATCGACTTCCACCAACTGCCCCTGGCCAATCGGCCGATCGCCGTAATACAGGCCGGCCATGCCGGGAGCGTAACCGCTAATGCCCAACACCGAACCGGGCGCGAGGTTACGCAGTTCGCCCAAGGTAAGGTTCAGCGTTCCACAACGCACATTCAGCGCCATGCTCAACTCATCGAATGGTTCGTGGCCAAATACATCCACGACCGGTTCATCATCCTCATGCTCCGAGTAATGGGGCGCTGCAAAATTTTCGTCCACAGACGAGTCCTCGATAGAAGTAAGCGTCAGGCACAACGGCCCGGTGTCATCGTCAATGCGGCCATGCAAACGTTGCCTCCCAACCTGCACGTAGCCGCTGCCTTGGGCGGAAAAAAAATACGGGCCGAGCACCAGCACATCACCGGTACGCAGGCTGCGCACCTGCGCAATCGGTAACTGCACGCGGCCCAGGGTCACGGCGATTGCCAGTTGAAACGGCGCCGGCAAAGCTGCCGCAGTGGCGCGCCAAGGCCCTGCCTCACACAAGGCCAGGAAACTTTGGGGGGTCAACCATAGGTAGCCTTCAACCCGGGACGCCCCCTGGGTCACACTGAGCCGGCAGCCAAACCCCTTGGGTCGATCCGTTTCCAGCAAGCGCACATAACCCAGCAGCGCCCGCACCTGGGGACTCATGTGGTACTGGTACAAGGCCCAGAACCAGGAGTCCGGATCGTTGCCAACCTGGGACAGGGTCACCGGGCACTCACCCAGCAGACTGAGCAACGGCCCTGCTTCTACAAGCGCCAGCACGCCACACACCGTCTCAAAGCACAAAGCCTTGCCGCCAGCTGGGGCACGCCCGGGCTCAATCAGCAACTCGCCGGCCTGCCCGGCCACCGTGAACGGCAGGCGCAGGCCGCGCCCCAATCGACGGCGCGCGGCAACCGTATCGCTATTAATCAAGGGAAAGGTCAGCGCCGGCATCAGCATGCGCAACCGACGCTGGGCATCAGCAAGTTCACCGGCAGCCCCAGCGCTCCCGCGAATCGACCCTCGCACTGTTGGCGTACACCGCAAAGCCAGCGCGCCGTAGCGTCCTGCTCTGCCTCCAGCTCAATCGTCCAGGCGCCCTGCTCGCGGCGCACGCTGGCGTTGATCCGCCCCAGGCGAGGCAAGTACAGCACCGCCTGCAACGGCCACTGCGACGCAGCCTGCACACGAGGCGCCAGTTGCTCGGCAAGCGCCTCGATCAGGGCTATACCGGCGGACGCCTGTTTGCCCGATAAGGCAGTCCCCGCACCAGCGCCGCCATCGTCTCCAGTAAAAAATTGAGTGAATAATCGCCCGAGTTCCATGGACACGGCTGTCGTGGCCCCCGGCTCACGCTCCTCCCGCGGCTCGCGCTGGCGCGGACGCTCAGTGGGTTTATTTGAAACCTGGGTCATGTCGGCTCCCGAGCCAGTAAGAGGGATAACTCCTGAAGTTTTTCCACCTGCCGCAGGCACTCCGTGACGTGTTTCTGGGCGCTGCCAATCCGACTTTCGCTTTCCCCCTGCTGGCCCCGCAATGCCTCCAACTGGCCTATCTCCCGCTGAGTACTGGCAGATAGGGAGCGCTCCTGCGCGCCCCAGGATTTCAAGGCCTTGAGGCTCAACACCTGACCCTGATGCTGACTGAGCAATTCAGCACTTTGCCGGGCCTCCTCCTGCCGAGTCTGCTCAAGCGCATCCTTAGCCTGCTGGATATGTGCGAGCAGGGCCTGCTGGGCGCGCCTGGCCTCACGCAGGGCGCGCTCAGCGCGGTCAGCCCTGTGCCTGCGCAGGCGCCGCAACGTCTCCACTTCACCGAGAAGCACATCAGAATGGGACATGGGCGGTCAGATCCTTAAGTTGCTCCAGCGTCGCCACCATCGGCGTAGGCACACGCAAGTCCTGGCGCAGGAACCCGTCGACCGCCTGACGGCTGTCCACCGCCAGATCGGTCAGGGCATCGCTGCCGGGTTGATACTCTCCCAGCTTGAGCATCAGCTCGATCTGTTGGTACGCCGACAACAACCGTCGCAATGCCGTACCCGCCTGGATGTCCTCCGGCTCCGCGACGTTGCTCAAGATCCGTGAAAGGCTTGCCAACACATCCACCGCCGGGTAGTGCCCACGCTCGGCAAGCTTGCGGGACAGCACGATATGCCCATCAAGCAGCGAGCGAACTTCGTCGGCCACCGGATCGTTCATGGAGTCCTGCTCAATCAGCACCGTATAGATCGCGGTGATCACACCGTCACGCGTCAACCCGGCACGCTCCACCAGCCGTGGCAGCAGGCTGTATACCGAAGGAGGCAAACCTCCGCGCCCCAAGGGTTCGCCGGCAGCCAGGCCGATCTCACGCTGGGCCCGGGCGAAACGGGTCAAGGAGTCAATCAGCAGCAATACCCGCTGCCCCTTGCGCCGAAAACCTTCGGCCAATGCCGTGGCCGTGAACGCGGCGCGGGCGCGCTCCATGCTGGAGCGATCGGAGGTGGCGCACACCAGTACCGCCTTGGCGCGCAGCTGGTCATCGAGCTCATGGTCGAGAAATTCACGCAGCTCCCGCCCCCGCTCGCCGATCAGGCCGAACACGATGACATCGCACTCGACGTTACGCGCGATCTCGGCCAGCAGGGTGGTCTTGCCACAACCGGCCCCGGCGAACAGGCCTACACGCTGCCCCTCGCCAATCGTCATCAGGCCATCGATCGAACGCACGCCGGTGGCCAGCGCACGGTTAATCCTCGGCCGTTCGGTGGGCAACGGCGCTTCACACAACACCGCACTGGTATCCGGTAAGTCGGCCTCGACAAACGCACTCACGCCCTGCCCTGTAATCGGCCGGCCGAAACCATCCAGCACCTGGCCCAACAGGGCCTCGCTGACCTGGACTCGATGCGATACCCCAAGGCGCTCCACTCCAGCGCCTACCCGCACGCCTTCCAAATTACCCAAGGCGCTGAGCACCGCGTCCTGCTGATCGAAGCCGATGATCTCGGCGAGCATGTAGTCGCCCGGACTTTTTTCCACCTGGCACAAGTCGCCGATACGCGCCTGGGGTAGCCGGCACTGCAGCAGCATGCCGTTGACGCGCTGGATTCGGCCACGCATCGTCACCGGTGCAAAGGTGCTCAGTGACTGGGCCTGACGCTGTTGCCAGGCGTCCAGACGAGCTTGCAGTTCCGCACTCACCAGCGCACCTCGTAACGCTGCGCACCATCAAAAACCACTTTGCCGTTGTCGATCAGCACCAGCCGCAGCCCTTCCACTTCGTCGCCCACAAACAGTCGGCTGCCTTCTTCCAGGACCACGTGACCATTCGGCCCGCCAACGATTTGCACAATCCTGAATGGCAGTGTGCCGTCGCGCACACGCACACGGCTGATCACCGGCACCGAGCTGTCGAATTGCTCGCCAAAACGGCTGAGCATGCGCGCTACCAGCTCCACCTCGTCCTGTGAGACTTCTCCGTTGAGCGCCACCTGGTCATTGATCACTTGCAAGGTGACCCGCTGACTCAACTCACGCTCGCTGAGCATCTTCAACAACTGCTGACGGACTTCAAAAGACGAAGCCAATTCCTGTTTCTGCACCGCGGGCGGCATCAGCGAAGCCTGCGCCTCACGCTCCCCAGTGGAAACCATGCCCACTGCCACAATGATTACCGTCACCACCAGCACCAGGCTGATCAGGCGCCTTTGCTGGGAGGGCGAAATTGACGATAACGTCATCGCCTGCGCAGGCACATTGGCCGCTAGCGGCACTACCGGCACTACCGGCACTACCGGCGCAGGGGCTGCGGGTTGAGGCCAGGGTTGCTCGGCCAAGGTCACGCACAGCCGCACCCCCCCCACTGTAAACGGCACGTTCAGTTCCAGTTTGGCGATCTGCGCCAGTACCTGGCCTTCGGGGTCTCGCAACAGTCCGGCTTCGGCCTGCACCAACCAGTTGGCGTCGATAAACCGCAGGCACGCATGCTGCTCGACGACTCCCGGATCGTTCAACATCAGGTCAGCGTCCGCGTGCGCACCAATACTCCATCGCTCCCCAAATAACGGCAACGCAGCGCCCTGGCGCAGCCCATCAAGCACCCTTAACTCAAACATCATCGCAACCTCCACGCTGGCCATGGCCGAATACTCATGCCACCGCACCACGCATCAGCTCGTCCTGGCCCAGGTCAATGCGCCCCAGCACCTTGACCTTGGAGGAGCTCCCCAACTCGGCAAACGACAGCACCGGGACATGGTTGAACTCTTCCAGCAGCAAGGTACGCAAGGGACTTCGCAGGTCCTGCGCCACCAACAGCACACTTTTACTCTTGGCCCTTAAGGTAAAGGCCTGGTTGAGCAGGCTGATCAACGCAGCGCTGTGCTCATCGTCAAGCGCGAAAAACACCCCGGTCTGGGTCTGTCGCAATGCCTCGCGCAGGATGTTTTCCGTATGCGGTGAAAGCAGCCAGGCATGCAGGCCGTCGGCCTCGCTGTACTGGTGGAAAATCTGCGCCTTGAGCGCAATACGCGCGTAGTCGGCCAATGCTTCCGGTTCACGCTCATGCTGGCCATACTCGATCAGCGATTCGACAATCAGCCGTACGGCCCGCAGCGGCACCCCTTCGCTGGCCAGGCGTTGCAACACCGACGAAAAGCGCGACAGCGGCATGATTCGCTGCAGTTCCTGCACCAGTTCCGGCTGGTTGTGCTCCAGCCAGCTGAGGATCGACTTGCTCTCCTGGATCCCCAGGAACTGCGGGCCGCTGAGCATCATGGCCTGCTTCATGCGTTCGATGATCAGACTGGTCGCGGTGAAGCGCTCCAGTTGCGGATCGTCGAGCAGTGGATCATCCGGTGCCAGCCAGACCCAGTCCTGTTCATCACGCTCAGCCAGGCCGGGTATTCCATGCTCGGGCTCGACCGTCAAGGCGTTACGCTCAACGGCCAGATAGTTGACAACCGAGGCCTTGACCATCGGCACTTCATGCACACAGAAACGCATTTCGTCGGCGGCCAGCGAGTCATCGAGTTCGACTTCGAAGGGCGGCAGGGTCAGGCCAATATTGGCAACCAGTGCATTTCGGGACTGGCGAATCCCATGAATAAGCTCCGTCACCTCAGGCGTCCCACGCAACACCGGGGGAAACTGCAACAGGTAGGGGCGCGACGGATCGAACCCGCGCAAGTCCTCTTTTCCGTTCTCTTCGGGACGCACGGCTTCGGAGGCTTCGGCCGCGGGCGCTGCCTCTCGCTGACGCTGGCGCATCAGGTAATACCCCAATGTGCCGGTTATCAGCGAAATAAGGATAAATACCCCGGTCGGCATACCGGGCACTATCGCAAAGGCGAGCATGCCCACCGAAGCGATTATCCAGCTCTTGGGCTCGCTGGTCATTTGCCGGGCAATTTCGGCCCCCATGTTACTGATGCCCTTGCGCCCCTCCGGCGCCACCCGGGTGATGATCATGCCGGCGGTCAGGGAGATCAGCAGCGCCGGAATCTGTGCAATCAGGCCATCACCGATAGTCAGCACCGAATACAACGCCATTGAATCAGCGGCGCTCAAGCCGTGCTGGAACATGCCCGTAGAGAAGCCGCCCAACAGGTTGACCACGACGATGATCAACCCCGCGATAGCGTCGCCCTTGACGAACTTCATCGCCCCATCCATCGCGCCGAACAATTGGCTCTCACGGGACAACTGCTCGCGCTTGTCCCGCGCTTGCGTGCCGTCGATCAGGCCGGCACGCAAGTCGCTGTCGATGGACATCTGCTTGCCCGGCATGGCGTCCAGGCTGAACCGCGCCGCGACCTCGGCAACCCGTTCGGAGCCCTTGGTGATCACCAGGAAGTTAACCAGGGTCAGGATCAGGAAAATCACCATCCCCACCGCCAGGTTGCCCCCCACCACGAAATTACCGAAGGCCTCGACGATATCGCCGGCGTCTTGCTCCAGCAGGATCAGACGCGTGGTTGCAATCGACAGGGCCAGTCGAAACATGGTGGTCAACAGCAGGATCGAGGGGAACGAAGAAAACGCCAGGGGGCCCGGCAGGTAAAGCGCAAGCACGATCAACAGGCACGAAATGCAGATATTGAGGGCGATCAGAATATCCACCAGCCAGGTGGGCAACGGCACGATAAAGATGAATACGATGGCCATGACCACCACAGCGCCCAGCACCTCGGCGCGTTGTGCCACTTTGAGCAACCCACGGTTGATGGCCGACAGTGCGGTCACGTCATCAGCCTCGGCTCACCGGCATACCGTGTGGGTCCACGCAAGGCGCGGTCCAGTTCATCGATCACCGTCAGCAGGATCTGCAGGGTTTCCAGACGTATTCGCTTTTCGGACCACAATGCCAGGGGAAATTGCTGAAACAGAGGGTAAAGGGCATTGAGGGACATCAGTTGACGGTCAAGCGGACCGCCTCCCAGTTCGTCCCCCAAGCGCAGCAATTCATCGACCGCGATACCGGTACCGGCGTACCCCAGCAGGCGTTGCAACAAGCTCACGGCGTTATGCTCAATACTCAAGCGCTGGATCAGCGTGTGACAACCGCCCAATACGCTGCTCAGTTGCCCGCAGTCCCGCAGGCCCATCAGCAAAGTGCGCAACAGGGGTGTGGGCATTGACGACACCGCGGCCGCAATGTCATCCGCCAAAGCCTTACGCATCACCTTGAGCCCGACGTGGAACTGCTCACCACCGTATACACCCAGCAAAGCCTGCATCATCGTCGGCAGGGACTGGCGCGTGACCACACTGGCATAGTAGAGCACACGCAGTGCCTGGCGCTCCTGCGGGTCGACCCCGGCTGACTGCAATGCCAAGGCAATGTTCAGGCCGGCCTGGATCTCCCCTTTGAAACGAGCTTCAAGATTGGCAATTGCATCGCGCGCCAACAACGTAGTGTCGGACGGGCGGCCCTCGCTGTCTGCCTTGGCCACCACATGCTTGAGCACCACGAACGCGCGCGCCGGGTCCCCGTCCGCAAGCTTCAGCAATTTTTCGACAGTAGGTCTGTCCTGCAATTGCTGCCTGAAGAGCAGTGAAAGGAAAGCCAGCGTTTTCTTGGCCGGATGGCCCAACTGATCATAAAGTTGCGCAAGCTGCTCGGCCGGAAGCACGCGTACCGCCATCTTCCGTTCGCTCAGCGCCCGGCTGTTGAGCTCCACCTCCTGACCAAACAGATGTGCAAGCTCATCGATGCCCTTCGCGGATGTGTGCACTTGCGCTGAGGCATGGCTGACAACCGCTTCACCCTCAGAGGGGTGGGTGCGCACATCGTTACGAGGGTCAGTTGTTTTACGGGATACTTGTTCCATGGACACGCCAGTACAGGAAGAGTGTTTCCCTGTGTGGCAACGTCTCCCCATGCAGTTCCATCAAAATCCGTGCTCACTGGGAATTTGAAAAAACTTGCAAAAGCCTTCGGCGCCGCATGCAAATCACTGCATAAAAACCCACCAGCCAAAAATATTTATATATGTAAATCATACAGTTATGTATTTTTTTCGATTGGCACAGGGAGTGCTAAGGGGACCTGTCGACACCCGCTCGACTGCGTCTACCCTAAGGAAAAAAAACATGAATCTCCCCATTGAAGCTTTAGCTCACCTCGTTGGCAGCTCGCCTCAATTCATGCATCACCTGACAGACGACCAGCAGAAAAAACTCAGGCGCTTCATTCACAAGCGCGTACTCAACCCCGAAGATGCGGATGATCTTCTGCAACTGACGTACTTGGAGGCCTGGCGCAACCGCGAGCGCTTCTGCGGTAACGCCTCGCTCAGCACCTGGATGTGCGGCATCGCGCAAAACCTGATTCGCAACCACTTCAGGCGCATGTATGCCAAACCCGTGCATTGCGAATTTGATGAATCGTTGTGGCATGGACAGGAAGAAAACAACAACCTGGATTGGGAGTTTGAGATCAACCGCCGCCTGGAGAATACCCTGAGCGCCATTGACCACCTGCCGGCGGAAATGCGCAAGACGATGTACGCCTCCCTGGAAACCGACGGCAGCTATCAGGACACAGCCGATGTATTGGACATCCCCATCGGCACCGTTCGCTCGCGACTGTCGCGCGCACGCGAACAACTCAAGCGCGCCACCCAGAATCCGTTTCAATCGTAAATCCGGCTGACTGGCAAAGCGTTGGGCGACAAGGATATCTGCCCAACCGAACCAGACCTCTTTCATACGTGCCAGGCAGATCGCCCAGCCTCCTGACAGTACCGCACCGATCCCACCAACACCGAACATCAGCCCCACGGCTCTCGGGCGATCAGTCCAGCTGCCAGCAGGAGCGGCGGGCAGGTTTGCGCGGCGGTCGAGGATTGCTCGGCGCCATGGGTGTCTCTTCACGGGAGAAGCGAATCAGCAACCACTCGTCGCCCAACTCGCTCATTTCCGATAAACAATTGAAAGCGTAGATAAAAATTCAAAATAAATGCTTGACGCATTCCCGTTCTACGCGAATAATGCGCGCCACTTGGCTACATAGCTCAGTTGGTTAGAGCATAGCATTCATAATGCTGGGGTCCGGGGTTCAAGTCCCTGTGTAGCCACCAAGTACCGATCCATAGATGTCTACAGCAGTCTATGAATCACCTCAAGAAGCCCGCCTCGTGCGGGCTTTCTTGTATGTGGCCGTTTATCCCTGTCTATCCCTCCCCACCCCGCACCATCGCTGCCCACTGGCATGCCGGACATCTATACCTGTCCTTTTTAACCAAACGGTTGTCCATTCGAGCCAAGCACACTTCATCTCCCCTAGATAATGTTCACTCCACGCCGTGTCCCTAAAAACACAAATGACGAGGTGTCTCATGCATCTACGAGAACAGCAGCGACTATCCGATTCATCCTGGTTTTTACAGAGATGGGACATGGCACCCGAAGAGTTTGCCACTTACCTGCTGCAACTCGGGACCTTGGTGCTGCAACGCCGATGGAATGGGACCAATCGTAAAACACCAACGTCCACGGCGATCTAGAACAGCGAACCGTCCGGTCAAGGCAGAAATAGAGGAACCCCAGTCACGGACCATATCTACCCCCATGGCCGCAGGACCAGTTCCGATGTCAGCATTTTGCGTCTGCTGCAAGCACGGTTTTCCTAAGCCGTTGTCCGTCTAGACCAAACGATTGTCCTTGCCAGCAAAGCGTGCGCTCGACAGCAGCTCTAATTTGGATTCGTCGCAAGTTCTCGCACCCTTTATCAACCATGCGGAACGCAACATTGAGCGAATGAGATCGTCCCCAGCCGAAACGGAGAAACCGCATCATGACCGACCAGCAACCATCCGTGGAACAACAGCCCTCCCTCTATGCGCGTCTTGGGGGCTACGACGTCATTTATCAGTTCGCAGGGGCAGTTTTGAGGAAGACCATGGGACATCCCGCTATCGGCCATATCTGGGCCCACATGTCCGAATCAACATTCCAGAAGGAACACATCAACTTTGTCGATTTCCTTTCTGAACATTGGGGTGGCAGCGCCAAATACCGAGGTAGGGACATGGTCACCGCGCATCGCGGAATGGGTCTTACCGAGGTGCACTGGCAAGCCGTGCTCGATTGCCTTGAGGAATGCTACAACGACTACGATCTGGCACCGGATCTGCGCAAAGAGGTCAATGACTTTCTGATCAAGTTTAAACCCGCCGTGATTGGTAGCCCCTCCTACCGCGACGTAGTACTCGCACACCCCGAAATGGACCCCGCCAAAGGAATGAAAAGCGTTGGGGTAATTTGGCCGAACCGAGGGAAGTAACCTGTGAAAAAGCTGGCGCCGGATATTGGTATTGCTGCATTCGTCGAGTAATGCAGGGAGCGATTTCACCAACTTCAGAGGGGGCAAAGACATGAGTCATACGCACGAACATCATCACGATCACGACCACACTGAGCCACCGGAGGCCATAGCGCTACTCGTCAAAGCGCTCGAGTCCCTGCTGACGGAAAAGGGCCTGGTCGATCCCGTAGCCATGGATGCTTTGGTGGACACCTACCAACACAAGGTCGGCCCGAGAAACGGCGCCCAGGTCATAGCGAAAGCCTGGTTCGACCCTCTGTACAAACACAGGCTGCTGGAAGATGGCACCGCAGCCATCGCCGAGTTGGGCTTTTCTGGTGTTCAGGGTGAAGACATGGTGGTCGTGGAGAACAGCCAGACCGTGCACAACGTGACGGTATGCACACTGTGCTCCTGCTACCCATGGCCGACCCTGGGCCTGCCACCGGTCTGGTACAAGTCCGCACCTTATCGCTCGAGGATAGTCATTGACCCGCGCGGCGTGCTGGCGGAGTTCGGTCTGACGATTCCTGATGACAAGGAAGTTCGCGTCTGGGACAGCAGCGCTGAGCTGCGCTATCTGGTATTGCCGGAACGTCCGGCGGGTACTGATGGCTGGAACGAGGAACAACTGGTCGAACTCGTGACTCGCGACGCCATGATCGGCACCGGACTGCCTAAGAATCCGGATCAAGTAGCCTGAACCTGAAAAGGAGAAAACCCATGAATGGTATACACGACCTGGGCGGCATGCATGGTTTCGGCCCAGTGCTCACGGAAGAGCACGAACCCATCTTCCATCATGATTGGGAGCGCAGGGTTTTTCCGCTCTTCGCCTCGCTCTTCGTCGGCGGGTACTTCAACGTGGACGAATTCCGCCACGCCATCGAACGCATGAAGCCGGCCGAATACCTGCAGTCGAGCTACTACGAGCACTGGCTGTACGCCTTCGAGACCCTGCTGACAGAAAAGGGCGTCATCAGCGCCGCCGAACTGCAGGGTACGGCCAAACCTACCCCACCGACACAGCCCGTCACGGTGTTAACACCGGACATCGTCGACGCCGTAGTGCTCGGCGGCGCCTCGTCGCGGGCAAAAGAAGATGTCCCCGGCCAATTCCGAGTCGGTGACCGGGTGCGAACGAAGTGCCTCAACCCAACCAATCACACCCGGCTGCCACGCTACGCGCGCGGTAAGGTCGGCACAATCGTGATTGCACATGGCGCGTTCGCTACCCCGGACACGATGGCCCATGGTTTGGGCGAACAGCCGCAGCAGGTCTATGCCGTACGCTTCAGTGCCGAAGAATTGTGGGGAGTACGGCGACCGGACAGTGTGTGCATCGACCTATGGGACAACTACCTGGAGGCCGTATGAACACGAGCATGCGCCACGACTACAAGGCCGTCGGCCTCCCTCTCGACGATGAAGGCCCGGTGTTCGACAAGCCTTGGCAGGCTCAGGCTTTTTCCCTGCTGGTGCACTTGCACCAAGCCGGCGTGTTCCCCTGGAAGGACTGGGTGCAGGTATTCAGCGAAGAGATCAAGGCCGCCCCGGCGCAACCCGGAGAAGGCGTCAATGACGCCTATTACCGGCAATGGATCACGGCCATGGAAAGAATGGTCACCACCCTTGGCCTGACCGGGATGGAGGACATCGTCCAGCGGGGCGAGGAATGGAGGCAGGCCTACCTGAATACTCCCCATGGACAACCGGTGGTTTTGCTCAATGCAAGTTGTCCACCGGCCCACGGGCACACCGGTGAGCATCTGCCGCATCGCGAGCCCGTGGCGATCAGCCGAGCCTCTAACTGAGGGCGGAGCAGTTTTTTGTTGTCCTTTTTTACCTAGCAAGCCGCAGAGGCGGCCAAGGAGTCATCGTCATGCATATCGAACCTGGCCTCGTGGAAGCCGGAAAACTCTGGCTGAGCTATGTTACCGCCGCAAGCGTCGGCACCTACACCGTCAAACTCGTTGCGGACGCCATTGGCGAACGAGGTGCCGTCTCGCTGGTAGTTCGCGCCGCCGCCGCCACGGCGCTGGTGTTTGGCTTCTTTGAACTGCTACCGCATCATCCGGTTGGCGTCTCGGAGGTGCATCTCATACTCGGCTCGACGCTGTTCCTGTTGTTCGGTGCAGCACCTGCAGCAGTAGGTCTCGCTTTGGGGCTGTTAATCCAGGGTCTGTTCTTCGCCCCATTCGACCTGCCGCAGTACGGCATGAACGTCACCACCCTTTTGGTACCGCTGTTGGCAGTTGCTGCCCTGGCGCGGCGTATCATCGCGCCAAACACGCCCTATGTTGATCTGGGCTATCGCCAGGCACTGGGCCTGTCGACGGCCTTCCAGTCAGGCATCGTCGCCTGGGTTGCCTTCTGGGCCTTCTACGGGAAGGGCTTCACGGCAGAGAACGCACTGTCAGTCCTGACCTTCGGCAGTGCCTACATGACCGTCGTCATCCTCGAACCGCTGTTGGACCTGGCCGTGCTGGCCGGTGCCAAGGCAACGCATCGCCTGCGTAACAGCAGGCTGGTCGAGCGCCGTCTGTACCAGACCGCCTGAGTCGACAGACGCCAGTCCAAGCCAGACTGTCCCTGGGCATTCGAAGACCGCAATGCTCGGGGCATCAAGAGCGAGAACGACCTCAACACCTCGTGAGCAAAACTGGAGGTAGTTGATGCGTTTCAGAAATAGCCCCCGCAAGTCAGTCCGGGGAGTACCGCTGGCTCCATATTCATGGCGAAAGGCGCCGTGATGAACGGGGACTACCAACAGATGACCGCAGGTCACCCTGCGCCGCGTCGCATCCCCGCACCTCGCACCTTGATCGCCTTTGTAGTTCCTGAACCTTGTCTTCACCTGATCAGAAGATCCTGGACCGATCCACAACTGTTCGTTCCTGGTTTGGCTTCACCTTCGACGCTGGCTGCGAGTCCGCGTGGGGAGATCCCGAACCGTTGCTTGAACAACCGGGAGAAATGCGAGGCATCGTTAAATCCCCAGCGCAGCGCTACGGCGAGCACGCCAGGATGGCCGGAACTGCAGAGATCGCGCGCGCTGTGCCGCAAGCGCAGCTCCCGGATCAGGCCACTGACGCAGCGCGCTGTCGCCTGGCGCGGTGCCGCGAGCCTGGACACCAGTTGCTCCCTGGGTATAGGGAATGACAGCACGCGCCAATCTTCCCTGAAATCGAGAAAGTAGGGACGCGTGGAGTCCACGACGGAGAAGTCACCGGGCATCACCAGTGTCTCCTGCCCATCCTGACGGACCACGCATGACCCTTCCAACTGGAAGTTCGCGAAGCAGAACTCGACCGGGTTGCGGCGGATTTCATCCCAACGTCGTTGGACGAACTGCGCACGGGAAAACACGCGGGTCTGCGCGCTCATGGAAAGGGGCCGGGAGCTCACCTCGCCCGTGAAGTCCGATCCTGCAGGCTCTTGCTTGAGGATGGGATTGAGCGAGACGAAGGCTTCGCAGAGGACCTCACGCCAGTAGCTGAATCTTTCGCGCTGCACGCACGCTTCGGTAGTCCAGATTTGCATCCTGCGGTCACCCCTCAGTGGCGCAAAAGACAATCATCGCGAGCGCAAGCCAGCGACTGATTTCTGAGCCAATGTCACGGTAGGGCGGGCCGCTCAGACGTGTCATGTGTGCCTCCTGTTGCACAGATCGTCAATTGGGCTTGCACGCTCCAGCGAGACCG
Source organism: Pseudomonas marginalis (assembly GCF_900105325.1). Classification (NCBI taxonomy): domain Bacteria; kingdom Pseudomonadati; phylum Pseudomonadota; class Gammaproteobacteria; order Pseudomonadales; family Pseudomonadaceae; genus Pseudomonas; species Pseudomonas marginalis. Next base: position 47,783 of record NZ_FNSU01000001.1, on the reverse strand, counting down.
AGGCAGTCCGGCTGCCTACGATGAGTTGTCCGTTACCTAACCCACCGCAAGAAAGGTCGCTTCCCATGGCTATCGATTTCCAGCTCACCGAATCACAGAAGGCTTTACAGGCAAGCGCGCGAACCTTCGCCACCGAAGTCCTCAGCAAGGTCGCCCCCACCATCGCCCCAATCGCGCGACCGGAAGACCGGTTCTACGCCACGCGGCCGTTCTACGATGCCATGGTCGACGCCGGCTTCATCAAGGCGTTGCTGCCCGCCTCGTTCGGCGGCAGCGCCCTGACCACGCTGGATTTTGCCTTGGCTGCCGAAGAACTCGCCGCCGCCGACGTCAACTTGCCTTCGGCCTTGCTGGGCACCGGCCTGGGTTTGCACGCGGTGCTGCACCACGGCACCGAGGAGCAGAAGCGCCGCTTCCTGCCGGACTTCGTCGAAGATGGCTCGCGCCTGGCCGCCCTGGCCTTCACTGAGGTCACCGGCGGCGCTAACTACGACAGCTCCGACCCCTCCGCCGGTGTGCAGACATTCGCCCGCCTCGAAGGCGACGAATGGGTCATCAACGGCGCAAAGCACTACACCACCAACAGCACCGGTTGGGACGGCAAGGGCGCGCACCTGTACAGCGTCATATGCCGCACCGATGCGGCCCTGCCGCCGCAGCAATCGCTGGCGGTCATCATGGTGCCCGGCAGCGCCCAGGGCATCGAGATCGCGGGCTTTCTCGATACCGTCGGCCATCGCGCGACGATCTCGCCGCGCATCCATTTCAACAATGTGCGCGTGCCGGCGGCCAATATTGTGGGCAAGCCGGGCGATGGCATTGCCATGGTGGAAGATGCCTTCTCCTGGACTGCGGCGCTCATCGGCGCGGCCTGCGTAGGTGTGATGCGCGCGGCCTTCGACGTCGCCTTGAAGTTTGCCCGCACCGACAAGCGCTCCGGCACGGTGCCTGTGATTGAGCACCAGAACGTTGGCTTCATGCTGGCCGATATCAAGATGCGCATCGAGGCCGCGCGCTACCTGACCTGGAAAGCCTGTCACCAGCTCGATATCACCCAGGGACGCAGCCGCGAACTGGCCATCATCACCAAGGTTCACTGTTCGGAACTGTGCGTTCAGGCTGTCTACGATGCCATGCGCGTTGTCGGTGTCGATGCCTATACCGACCTCTACCCGTTGGCCGGCCTGATGCAGGACGCGCTGTGTTTTCCCCTGTACGACGGCGGCAACGTGGGGGTCCGCCGCCGGCAACTCCATGCGCTGCTGCGCTCGCCGGCCTACGACGCCATGGCCGGCGCAGAGGCACGCAATTGAAACGGCCCCCAGGCCACGAGGCGTAAGCGCCGAGCAACTGTCCTTCCCAGCACAACGAATGACCGCCCCAACAAAGCGACTTGGGGCACGTCCCCCCTATCTTTGTCATGCGCACTGCCGCGTTGTCCTGTGTCGCCGCACTTCGCCGACCGATCAATGACAGATGACTACTCGAGAGAGGACTTCCGTAATGACCCAAGCATTCTCCAGCGTCGCCCGCAGGACCGGCCACGTGTCAAAGGCCGGTACCCACTCGCCCCTGAGCTGCATGAACAAGGTATTGGCCTTGGCCTGTCTACCGATGGTCACGATGGTGCCGATGACCGCGCGCGCCATCGATGTGGACATCGGTGATTTCGTCCCGGCGCCGGAGGGTACGACGGCGGGGTTGCTGTACCTGCAGCATGCCGAGCGCAACAAACTCTATGCCCAGGGACGGCAGACGGCGCGGGATCCTCGGCTGGTCTCGGATGTCGGTATCGGGAGGCTGGTGCACTACACCACGATTGGCGGGCTGACGGTAGGCCCCCAGATCCTGGTACCGTTTGGCCGGCTGGATGCCGGGCGCGACACGAGTGCACTGGGCAAGACCAGCGGGGTAGGTGACATTATCCTGGCCGCACCAATCTGGTTGATCAACGACTCAGCGTCTCGCACCTATCTAGCCATAGCGCCCTATCTGTACCTTCCAACGGGTAGCTATAGCCACGACCGCCCGCTCAATCTGGGTGAGAACCGCTGGAAATTTGATTTACAGGTAGGTTTCGTCAAAGGGCTGACCGACAATTGGTATGTCGATTTGACCGGCGACGTCATGTTCCACGGCAAGAACGACAACTACGGCGCTGCCGGCGACACGCTCAAACAGAAACAGCTCTACCAGGGGCAGGGATATTTGCGTTACCAGTTCACGCCCGGAGCCAACGCTTTCGTCGGCCTGTCGCAGACCTGGGGCGGTGAGACCCGAGTCAATGGCGTTGACAGCGACGACGAGGCTCGGCAACGAAAAATCAGCGTGGGTGGCAGTTACTTCATCCGCCCGAAGACGCAGGTGCTGGTGGCGCTCGGGCGCGACCTTGAGGTGGAAAATGGCTTCAAGGAAAGCGCCCGCATCAACGTTCGACTGTTGCAGGTGTTCTGAGCAAAAATCTCATTCAGGGCTACTCGATAACGCCTGGCGTTGAAACATATCCGGGCATGGGGCGACCAGGCGTAATCGAACAGCATTTGCCCTCAATTGACGCGTAACCCGCTACTGATAACGGCTTACCGAAAGGTAGAGCGTTTTTTATGCCTTGAAAAAAGTGCCTGGGGCATACTCGCAGCCCCCTCCTGGATACAGAACTGAGCCAATAGGATGTCCCTTCATGAGCCTTGATGTGTTCGCAATCATCATGCTGGGCGCGGCGTTGCACGCGACTTGGAATGCCGTGGTCAAGGGCGGTGACAACAAGCTGCTGACCACCTGCATGATCGCGTCCATTGCATCGCTGATCGCATCGACGGTCATTCCGTTTCTAGAGCTGCCGGCCAAGGAAAGTTGGCCCTTCATCGGCGCGTCGGTGATTTTGCAGGTGGTGTATTTCGTGCTGGTCGCCTCGACTTACCGCATTGCCGACATGAGCCAGACCTACCCGATCATGCGCGGTACCGCGCCGTTGCTGGTGGCGACAGCGAGCGTGGGACTGTTGTCCGAATCCTTGTCCTCATTTGCCTGGCTCGGCATTGCCATCATCTGCATCGGCATTTTGAGCATGGCTGCCGCCCCCAGCATCGGTCAGCGAAAAGGGATGCTCCTGGCGCTGGTCAACGCGGCGGTCATCGCCGGCTACACCCTTATCGACGGTGTGGGTGTGCGCAAATCCGGCGCCCCGGCGGCCTATACGCTGTGGATATTCCTGCTCACCGGCATCGCGCTTGCCGTATGGGCATTTGCCGTCAGGCGGCGCGAATTCTGCCGCTATCTGGCGCGCCACTGGCGCCCAGGTGTTATCGGTGGCTTCGGCACCGTCGTGTCCTACGGCCTGGCGCTTTGGGCAATGACGGCGGCACCGATCGCCACGGTTTCGGCGCTCAGGGAGACGTCGATCCTGTTTGGCGTGGTGATCTCGGCACTGGTGCTCAAAGAGCAACTGACCCGCCGCCGCATCATGGCTGCGTGCATCATTGCCAGTGGAGCTATGGTGTTGCGGCTGGGCTGACGCGCCGGTCGAACCCATGACACGCCCGGCAGGACTGCTCTCCAAACAAATCACCCGCCGCCCTATCAAATGAGACCGCTTCTCATTAATATGCCTGCTATTCGCGCAACGCCGCATCAGGGTATCGGGGCCATGGAGACAGGGACGCCAGGGGATCAGGAAAAACTCAGCGCCGTTTTTATCGGGCAGCGCAGTGCGTTAATCCGTATGCTGTCGCGCGTCGTCGGCTGTTCGAGCCAGGCGGAGGACCTGGCCCAGGAAACCTACCTGAAGGTGGCGAAAGCGCTGTACGCTCGCCCTATCGAACACTTGAAGCCGTTTCTTTATCAAACTGCGCAGTACCTGGCTTTTGATCATCTGCGCAGTGTGCGCAGTAAAAGGCGCTATGAGTGCCATCTGGCCGAAAGCCTGGTTGTCGAGGTGCCCACCACGGCACCCGGTCCGGAGAGCCAGGCCCAGGGCCAACAACAACTGCTGCAGTTTCAACAGGTGCTCGCTACCTTGCCCAAACGCCAGCAACAAATCCTGGTATTGCATCGATTGCATGACCTGTCCCAAAGCGAAATCGCCCAACGCCTGCAGGTGTCGTTGAGCACGGTGGAAAAAGATCTGCGCCAAGCCCTCACTGCCTGCGTCAAGCAAACGACCGACCATGATTGATCGCGCCGACACCCCCGATGCCATACGTAAGCAGGCGACCGACTGGTTCACCCTGCGCGATGAGACGGTGCGCAACCCCATCACCCGCCAGCGCTTTGAGCAGTGGCGTGATGCGGATCCCCGGCACGCCACGGCGTATGCGGAACTGGCCGCGATGTGGGAAAGCCGCGCCTTCGAGCAAGCCTTGAAAAACCTCGCCAGCGACCTGGAATTGCCCCCTGCCCCGCAAGCCGCCACGCACCGCAAGACACGCTTCATGGCTGCCGCCGCTGCCGTGTTGATCACGCTGGGCATCGGCTGGATGACCGATGTGCCGATGCGCCTGCAGGCTGACCACATGACCGACGTTGCGCAGTTGGAACGCTTTGACCTGGAGGACGGCTCGCACATCGTGCTGGGCAGCCGCAGCGCAATCAGCATCGCTTTCGACGGCGCTCATCGCCGCATCAAGCTGCTGCGTGGCGAGCTCTACGTCGAAGCCGCACACGACTCAGAGCGCCCTCTTAGCATCGAAACCGCCGAGGCCAGCGTGACCGTAGTCGGCACGCAATTCAGCGTCAGCCAGCGCGACGGGGGCGTCACCGTCGCCGTGCGACAAGGCCAGGTGCGCTTCGCCAACCGCAAGGGCGAACAGAGCCTGTTGCAGGCGGGCAACTGGCAACAGTTGCTGGGTGGGCATCTGCAACCGCTTTCCCTGGAAGGTGGCGAACAGCAGATGGCCTGGATCAACGGACGGCTGTCGTTCCAGAACGCGCCGCTGGCACAGGTGTTGTCAGAGATCCGTCGCTATTACCCCTCACCGATCCTGCTATTGAACGATACCGCTGCCGGTGAGCGGGTCAGCGGCAATTACCAATTGGATGACCCCCAGGCGATCGTGCAGGCGTTGAGTAGAGTCACTTCCACCCACATCCAGCGCCTGCCGGGTGGCATCCTGATTATTCGCTGATACAGAGCCCCTGACACCGTCGCAAAAAGTTTTACGGCTTTCGAAGCTTCAACCCGTCAAGAACTTTGCCTTTGCAAATCATTCCTATTTCTAACGGGGCTCACATGTACTTTCCAGCACTCAATCCGACCCACGCCCGTAGCATCCTTGCGCTTGCTGTCTGCCTGGCGTGCAACACTGCGGTTGCCGTGGAACCGGCGGGCAAGCCGGCCATTCGTGAAGCAGCAGATACCCGCAGCTTTGCCATAGCGCGTCAGTCGCTGGTCAATGCCCTGGATCAATTGAGTGTGCAGAGTGGGCTGCAAATTGCCTATGCGGCGGACTTGGCCCAAGGCGTCGAGTCGCCTGGCGTCAGCGGCCGCATGACCGCCCTGGAGGCGCTGGCCCAGTTACTCAAAGGCACGCCCCTGAGCTTCGAGCTCAATGGTCCCAACGCGGTCATACTGACCCGCACCGCACAACCCGGCGCGGCCCTGCAACTGGGCACCACCACCGTGATCAGCAACCAACTGGGCACCGTCACCGAAGGCACCGGCTCCTACACCCCGGGCACCATCGCCACGGCCACGCGCCTGGTGCTGACCCCGCGTGAAACGCCGCAGTCCATCAGTGTCGTTACCCGCCAGCACATGGATGACTTCGCCCTTGACAGTGTCGACGACGTGATGCGCCATACCCCTGGCATTACCGTGTCGGCCTACGACACCGACCGTAGCAATTACTACTCGCGCGGTTTTTCGATCAACAATTTCCAGTACGACGGTATTCCCTCAGCCGTACGCAACGTGGCCTATTCGGCGGGCAACACCCTGAGCGACATGGCGATCTATGACCGGGTCGAAGTGCTCAAGGGTGCCTCCGGCCTGCTCAGCGGCGCCGGTTCCCTGGGCGGCACCATCAACCTGGTGCGCAAGAAGCCTACGGCGGAATTTCTCGGCCACATCACCACGGCGGCGGGCACCTGGGATCACTACCGCACGGAAGTGGACGTCAGCGGCCCGCTGACCGAAACCGGCAATGTGCGTGGGCGTGCGGTGGCGGCCTATCAGGACAACAAGTCGTGGATCGACCGCTACTCGAACAAAAGCTCGGTGTTCTACGGCATTCTCGAGTTCGACCTGTCACCCGACACCTTGCTCACCGTGGGCGCCGATTATCAGGACAGCAAACCCAAAGGCTCCACTTGGTCCGGCAGCTTCCCGCTGTTCAACTATGCCGGCGAGTTGAACAATGCCAAGCGCTCCTTCAGCAATGCCACTGATTGGAGCAGTTGGCAGCAATACACCCGCACGGTGTTCGCGAACCTGGAGCACGACCTCGGCGACGGCTGGGTGACCAAACTGCAACTGGACCACAAGCTCAACGGCTACGACGCCCAGATGGGTGCGATCCAGTTCTACCAGCCGGCGGCGGACGGCACTGCCAATATCAACGCCCAGCGCTACAAGGGCGAAACCACCAGCGACTCGGCCGACCTGTATATCAGCGGCCCGTTCAATTTCCTCGGGCGTGAACATGACCTGGTGGTCGGTGGATCCATCAGCACCGCCCACTGGAAGGGCAAGGGCTATTGGGACGAAACCTTCCCCACCGCCAACCTGGTCGACTACGTCAACTGGCATGGCAACCTGGCCAAGCCCGACTGGGGCGTGGCCTCCCAAGTCACCGACGACACCATTCGCCAGACCGGCATGTACCTCACCACCCGCTGGAACCTCAGCAACGACCTGAAACTGTTGCTCGGCGGGCGCGTGGTCGACTACACCCTGACCGGCAGCACCGATACCTACCGTGAAACCGGACGCTTCATTCCCTATGCCGGGGCCATCTATGACCTCACGGACAACCTGTCGGCCTATGTCAGCTACACCGATGTCTTCATGCCCCAGGAAAGCTACAACCTCGACCGTAACCGCAAGTTGATTGACCCGGACGAAGGCGAGAACTATGAAGTGGGCCTCAAGGGTGAGTTCCTCGACGGTCGCCTGAACGCCAGCTTGGCGTACTTCGAGGTGAAGGAAAGCAACCGCTCGCTGCCCGACGATGCGTACAACAACCAGACCCCGACACCGCCCAACTTTGCCTTCAAGGGCACCGACGCGACGACCAAGGGCTACGAACTGGAGCTGTCCGGCGAAATCGCTCCAGGCTGGCAGTTGCAGGGCGGCTACACCCACAAGGTGGTACGCGACGACGCCGGCAAAAAAATCTCGACCTTCGAGCCCGAGGATCAAGTGAGCATGTTCACGATCTACAAGCTCAAGGGCGAGCTGGACAAAGTCAGCGTCGGCGGTGGCCTGCGCTGGCAGAATACGGTGTGGCAGGACATCTACAACAGCCCCAAAAACACCACCGAGAAATTTTCCCAGGAGTCCTACTGGGTGGTGGACTTGATGACGCGCTACCAATTCACGAAAAACCTGTCGACCACGCTGAACCTCAATAACGTGTTCGATAAGCCGTATTACACCAACGTAGGCTTCTACAACTCCGCCATCTACGGCGCACCGCGTCACTTCATGCTGACCACGCGCTGGGACTTCTGATTGCCTGAGCCACACGGCCTATCCCGGGGTAGGCCGCTTTTGACGCCCTCCCTTACCACTGTTAGTGTCCAGCCTCCCCCCACGCACGGAGTGCTTCACGGTGAAACTGGACATCTACCAAGTCGACGCCTTCAGCCAACATGCCTTCGGCGGCAACCCTGCCGCGGTGTGCCCGCTTACCGAGTGGCTGCCCGATGAGCAACTGCAGCATATCGCTGCCGAAAACAACCTATCCGAAACCGCCTACTTCGTGCCCCGCGATGGGTTCTACGAGTTGCGCTGGTTTACCCCGCAAGTCGAAGTCGACCTGTGCGGCCATGCCACGCTGGCGACGGCGTGGGTGTTGATTCACGCGCTGGCGGATGCACCCCAGGTGCTGCGCTTTGCCACCCGCAGCGGCGAGCTACGGGTGACGCGCAATGGCGATGAACTGGCGATGGATTTCCCCGCCCGGCAACCACAGCGTTGCGAACCGCCCGCTGGAATGTTGAGTGCCCTGGGGATCGAGAGCGCCGACGTGTTCGGCACCGATGACTACATCGTGCTGGTGGACGACGAAGCCCAGGTCGCCGCGCTGACGCCTGACTTTGCGCGGCTCAAGGGCCTGCCCAAGCGCGGGATTGCAGTCACCGCCAAGAGCACCCGGTTTGATTTCATTTCGCGCTGGTTCGGGCCGAATGTGGGGATCGATGAAGACCCGGTCACCGGCTCGGCACACACCTCGCTGGCACCGTTCTGGGCCGAGCGCCTGGGCAAATCGCACTTGACGGCCGAGCAAGGGGGCCAGCGCAAGGGCCAATTGCACTGCGAGCTGCAGGGCGACCGCGTGATTATTTCCGGCAAGGCAGTGTTGTACATGCAAGGCACGATTTACCTGTAAACCGCAGCGCCCCATGGACAACAGATCATTCGCACAATGAACGGAGTTCAGCACGTGTTTTCGATTTCCCGCCGCCAACTGTCGCTCATGGCGGCAGCCCTTGCCCTGGCTGCCTGCCACACCCCGGTCAACGAACAGCCACCGGCACCGGAGTTGGGCTCGGGCTATCGCACCGACCTCAGCACCCGCCATGCCGAGCGCCATATGGCCGCCGCTGCCAACCCGCTGGCGGCCGAGGCCGGACGCGAGATGTTGCGCCAGGGCGGGTCGGCCATTGACGCTGCCATTGCGATGCAGGCGGTGTTGACCCTGGTGGAACCACAATCCTCCGGCATTGGCGGCGGTGCGTTCATCATGCTGTGGGATGGGAAAAACGTGCACGCCTATGACGGGCGGGAAACGGCCCCGGCCGGGGCGACCGAGCGGTTGTTCCTGAACGCCGACGGCACGCCGATGGCCTTCACCGACGCGCAGATCGGCGGGCGTTCGGTGGGCACGCCAGGGGTGCTGCGGGCCCTGGAAATGGCCCATAGGAAGACCGGCCGCCTGCAATGGGCCCAGCTGTTCGAGCCGGCGATTCGCTTATCGGAGCAGGGCTTCGCGATTTCACCGCGCTTGCACAGCCTGATCGCCGCTGACCGCTTTATCCCGCAATCGCCGGAGATGGCGGCCTACTTCCTGAATGCCGATGGCACGCCTAAAGCCACCGGTACACGACTGAAAAACCCGGCGCTGGCCGCTGTGTTCAAGCGCATCGCCAAGGAAGGACCGGACGCCTTGTACCACGGGCCGATTGCCGATGAGATTGCGCGCAAGGTGCAGGGCAACCGTAATGCGGGCAGCCTGACTCAAGCCGACCTCAAGGGCTACGTCGCCAAGGAACGCGTGCCGCTGTGCACCGATTACAAGCGCTGGAAAGTCTGCGGCATGCCGCCGCCGTCCTCAGGCGGGATTGCGGTGGCGCAGATGCTCGGCACATTGCAGGCCCTGGAAGCCCGCGACCCGCACCTGGCCATCGCGCCGATGACACCGATAAAAAGCGCCTCGCCTGCCGGGCTTGAGCCCACGCCCGAGGCCGTGCACCTGATCGCCGAAGCCGGTCGCCTGGCCTTTGCCGACCGCGCGCTGTACGTGGCCGATGCGGACTTCACACCGGTGCCGGTGGCCGGCCTCGTGGCTCCGAATTACCTCGCACAGCGTGCCACGCTGATCGGCGAGCGCAGCATGGGCATCGCCAAGCCGGGCCGACCGGCGGGTATTCAAGTCGCCTACGCACCAGACCGTTCGCCACTGCGCATCTCCACGTCACAAGTCGTCGCCGTCGATGACCTGGGCGGCGCCGTGTCGATGACCACCACGGTGGAAGCCGCGTTTGGCTCCCATGTAATGGTCCAAGGCTTTTTGCTCAATAACCAGATGACCGACTTCTCCTTCATCCCCGAAGAAAACGGCCAGCCGGTCGCCAACCGCGTGCAACCCGGCAAACGCCCGCGCTCGGCCATGGCGCCGACCCTGGTGTTCGACCGCGAGAGCGGTGAGTTGCTGGCCACGCTCGGTTCGCCGGGCGGCTCGCAAATCATCGAGTACGTGAGCAAATCCCTGGTGGCGATGCTCGACTGGAACCTCGACCCGCAAACCGCCATCGGCCTGCCCAATTTCGGCAGCCGCAATGGGGCTACCGAGCTGGAGGCGGGCTTGTTCAGCCCAGGCCTGAAGCAGGTGTTGAAGGACAAGGGCCATGAGCTGAGCGAGATCGACATGACCAGCGGCATCCAGGCCATCGTGCTCAAGCGGGACGCCCAGGGTAAGGTGTCGCTCAGCGGCGGCGCCGACCCTCGGCGCGAAGGCGAAGCGCTCGGCGACTGACTTTATTGAACGGAGGTGATCCCTTGCATCAGGCTGAAAATCTCGCTGCCATCCCTGGCATCGACCACGGTTTCTGTTCGATCGATGACCCACGGCGCCCGGATGAAGTGTTCATCTGCAAGCAAGTGCACAGCGCCTCGGTGATTGAATGGCAGGCCGGCCAGGTGGCCAATACGATCGAGGCCGATGGTGTGTTGACGCACCACGCTCACCCGATCGCGGTGATCACCGCAGATTGCCTGCCCATTCTGTTCGCGTCGAAAACCGGCGAACGGGTAGCCGCAGTCCATGGCGGCTGGAAGGGGCTGCAACGCGGGATTATCGCCAACGTCATGCAGCACTTTGCCGCCGAGGGGATTGCAGCCGACCAACTGCAAGTGGCTATCGGCCCATCGATCAAGCCGTGCTGTTATGAAGTGAGCGAAGGGTTTATCGCCGAGTTCCAGAGTGACCAAGGGCACCTGTGGCAACACGCCCAGGCACCGTGGTGCTTCGTGCAACCGGCACCGCTGCGGTCCCCGGAAATTACCCCGCCCCATGCACGACAAGCAGGCAGTGCGTGGTTTGACTTGAGCGGGTATGGTTTGTTGCTGCTGCAAGCGGCGGGTGTCAAGCGTGAGCAGATCGACGTGAGCGAAGTGTGCACCTACTGCACGTCGCCGACGTTTGCCAGCTACCGCAGAAGGACGCATCAGCCGGAGGAAGCGAAGACGTTGATTTATTCGTGGATTGCTCGTAGACCCTGACGAACCTACGCGCCCTTGTGGCGAGCGGGCTTGCCCCGCGTTGGGCTGCGAAGCAGCCCCAAAACATAGCCCCGGACCTGCTTGGCACACTGCAGCGCTCTTATTGGGGCTGCTACGCAGCCCAACGCGGGACAAGCCCGCTCGCCACAGGTATTTATCCCATCCGTTAACGGCTGATCTTCAACCCCTTCCGCCCCGCATGCCGCTCCAACGCCAGCTCAATCAACCGGCTCACCAGCTCGCTGTAGCTCATGCCCGCTGCCTGCCACAGCTTGGGGTACATGCTGATGCGGGTGAAGCCGGGCAGTGAGTTGATTTCGTTGATCAGCACTTCACCATCGTCGGTCAAGAACACATCGACCCGCGCCAACCCTGCGCACCCCAACACTTCAAACGCCTCAAGGGCCAAGCGGCGGATCCGCTCACTGGCTGCATGGCTGATGTCGGCCGGCACCACCACCTGGGCCGCCTGGCCGTCGATGTATTTGCTGTCGTAGGAGTAAAAGCCGCTGTTCACCACGATCTCGCCACAGCCGCTGGCGACAGGGTTTTCGTTGCCCAGCACGGCGCATTCAATTTCGCGGCCCTCGACCGCCGACTCCACCAGCACCTTTTGATCAAAACCCAGGGCCAGTTCAACCGCGGCGTGGTACTCAGCCTCGTTGCCAACCTTGCTCACACCCACCGAAGACCCCTGGTTGGCCGGTTTGACGAACATTGGCAGGCCGAGTTTATTCACCGCTGTGTCAAAGGAAGTACGCGCGGCGTTGCTGCGGGTCAGGGTGATGAACGGGGTCACGGCAATACCGGCATCACGCAGCAGGCGTTTGCTGATGTCCTTGTCCATGCACACTGCCGAGCCGAGCACGTCGGAGCCGACGAAAGGCAGGTCAGCCATGCGCAACAGGCCTTGCAGGCAACCATCTTCGCCGAGGGTGCCGTGGACGATGGGGAAGATCACATCGATGTGTGCCAGCAGCCCGTTGCCGGAGGTTTCCACCACCTGCTGGCTGGCCTTGCCGGGTACCACCGCCAATTCGCGATTGGATTGGTTAAGGGCGATGAGTGCCGGGTTTTCCTGGTTGATCAGGAAGTTCGAGGTGTCGTTGAGGTGCCAGTGGCCGGCCTTGTCGATGCCGATCAAAACCGGCTCGAAGCGTGTGCGGTCGAGTGCATCGACAATATTGCGCGCCGACTGCAACGAGACTTCGTGCTCGGCCGAACGGCCACCAAAAATAATCCCTACCCGCACCTTGCTCATGACCCGGCCTCACTGTTGAAAGTAAGGCTTCTTACCACGGACGGTCAGCGATTCGCTACCAGGTGTGCGCCGAACAACACGTAGCAACCGCCGGCAAAACGGTCGAGCCATTTGCGCGAGCGGCTGTAGAGGTTGGCCATGTGCGCACTGGAAAACACCAGGGCCACGCAGGCATACCAGCTGAACGACAAGCTGGCCATGGTGATCACCGCCAGGGTCAGCAGCATCGGCGACGGCGACGGCGGCATGGTGGAGGCGAAGATGGTGGCGACGAACAATGCGGCCTTGGGGTTGGACAGGTTGCCCAGTAACCCCAGGCGCCAGGCGGAAAACAACGAGCGGCGCGCTTCGTCCGGCAACAAGCTCTGGCCCATCGCCGGTGCCGAGCGCTTGAACAGTTTCAGCCCCAGGTAAATCAGGTAGCAGCCGCCGATGATCTTGAACGCCAGGTACAACATGGGCGCGGCGGTAAACAGCGACTTGATGCCCAGCCCACCCGCCAGCCCCCACATGATCGTGCCGGTAGCCACGCCCGCCGACGCCACCACGCCATGACGGCGCGAACAACTGGCGGCCAACTGCGCGGTATTGAAGAAGTTGGGACCCGGCGTCACCACCGCCACCGTCCACAGCAGGGCCAGCGAGACCAGAGGCGCCACATAGGTGGGGTTGATAAATTCCATTGGGCGGTTCCATCAGCGCAGGGCACGAGCAGGGAGCATAGACCTCGCCCGCCGCCTGCACAAACGTACAAGACCCCGGCAGACAAGGGATGCAGACTGGGTTAACGTGTTTCCACCTCTTTTTGTGACAAGCCACCATGGGCAAACCGACCCGCAACTTCGACTGGCTGCACCGTGCCCCCCATGCCAGCGGCCTGGACCGTATCGAGGCGTACTTCGCCGGTTTCGCCTTCGACCCCCATCGCCACGACACCTATGCCATCGGGCGTACCTTGTCTGGCGTGCAGAGTTTTCACTACCGCGGCGACATGATCCATAGCCTGCCCGGCACCACTATGGTGCTTCACCCCGATGAGACCCATGACGGTCACGCCGGCAGTGACGAGGGTTTCAAGTACCGAATGATTTACGTGGAGCCGTCGCTGATCCAGCAGATCCTTGGCGGCAAGCCGTTGCCGTTTATCCCCAGTGGTTTATCCACTGACCCAAGGCTGTTCCGCGCCAGCGAAGTGCTGCTGCAGAACCTTGATCATCCGATTGACCCGTTGCAGGAACAGGACGCGATGTTCGACCTGGCCCACGCGTTGAGCAACGCCGCTGGCGCCATCGTCAGCCGCAAGACCTTCGATTACGTCGCCGCCGAGCGCGCCCGCGAGTTTATCCACAGCGCCCTGGGCCGCAGCATCACCCTGGACGAAATGGCCGACCACGCCGGCCGCGACCGCTGGGCATTGTCACGGGACTTTCGCGTGCTGTTCGGCACCAGCCCCTATCGCTACCTGACGATGCGCCGGCTGGACCTGGTGCGCAGTCTGCTGGCGCAGGGGCAGTCGCTGGTGGACGCGGCGCTGACCGCCGGCTTCACCGACCAGAGCCATATGACCCGGCAATTTCGCAGCACCTACGGTATGCCGCCGTCGCGATGGGTGAAGATGCTCGGGCGCTGAGTGCGCTTATAGCGAATGCCCATCGATGGGCTCGCCGATGCTCAGGAAATGCCCACCCGCTACATGGTGCAAGGTGCGTAACTGATCATGCCCTTCAAAGTGCCAGCGGCCTTCGCTGAACACGCGCTCGTCGGCATAGGCCGCAACTACTTCGCCGAGGAACAGGTCATAGGTCTGCTGGTTGTGGGGCTCGGGGAGCAAGCGGCATTCCAGCCAGGCTACACAGCCTTCCAGCAACGGCGCCTCCGTGTGTTCACCGCTGAAGGTTTGCAGGCCATAAGCGGCGAACTTGTCACGCTCGGTGCCGGTGGTACTGCCGACCGTCTGCACGAGGTCGACCTGGGCCACACAGGGCACCTGCAGCACGAAGGTGCCGGAGCCTTCCAGCAATTGGCGAGTCCAGGTGGCCTTGTCCAACACCACCGCGACTTTCGGCGGTTCGAAATCCAGCGGCATAGCCCAGGCAGCCGCCATGATATTGCGCTGGCCGTTGTGGGCCGCACTCACCAGTACGGTTGGCCCGTGATTGAGCAAACGGTAGGACTTGGACAACGGAACGGGGCGGCAGTGAGTAGGGCTCATGGAGGATCGGCTCTTCAAACGAAAAAGCCTACGATACCCCAAGCGTCAGCCCTATGGATCAGCTCGACAGTTGGTTAGTGAATCGTCCTACGCGTTGAGCGCCAGCATATTTAACTGCCGTTATTTCGACACACGCCCATGACTTGGTACTCCAACGTAGTGAGCTTGCCGCTGGAGTCTTCATAGGTCATGCGCGAAGGCACGGTACTGCACGCGCGGATCGGCGGCGTCACGTTGACCACCTTGGCAATGTCCAGCTTCATCCCATAGCGATACGCCTGCACTTGGGGCACTGGCTTGCCGTTTCTCACGGCGTAATCGGCCATGGCCTTTTCATTGCGCTCCATCATCAGGGCAAAGGTGCGATCACCGCCGCCTTCGGCCAATGCACCGAAAGACAGGACGGCCGTTAATACACCCAGAGCGGTTTTATAAAAGTTCATCACCTATTCCTCGACTGAAAGTTCAGTGCCGAGACTAACGAACGAACCCTGACGCGATGTTCACCAGAACATTACTTATTTGTTAGGTGGCGACGAGCTTCCAGAATTGTAATGTTCACGCCACCCAATCGTTATCCACGGTTTGCAACTATCAGCCCGGGCCAGATCAATAAGAACGCCCGCCTCCATAAGAAGCTGATAACTGCCAACACCGAGGAGCGAAACATGCGGATCCGTTACTACACCCTTCCCCTTTCACTGATCGCCACATTGCCCCTGGCAGCCGCGGCCGCGGAAGACAAACCTGAAGGGTTTATCGAAGGCAGCAGCGTGAACGTGCTGGCGCGCAATTTTTACTTCAATCGCGATGACCGCAAGGGCCAATCCAGCCCCACCGGTAATGGCTATTCCGAAGCCTGGGCCCAGGGACTGATCGGTAAATTCGAATCCGGCTTTACCCAGGGCACCGTGGGTTTTGGCCTGGACGCCTTCGCCATGGTCGGCGTGAAACTCGACTCGGGCACCGGCCGCAGCGGCGGCAAGGGCTCGTTCGGCATGCTGCCGGTGGACAGCAACAACCATCCCGAAGACAACTACAGCAAGGTCGGCGGCGCGGCGAAACTGCGGGTATTGGACACGGTGATCAAGGCCGGCGACGTGTTCCCGCTGACTCCCGTGGTGGCCTACGGCGATTCGCGGGTGTTGCCGGAAAGCTTCCGTGGCGTGACCCTGCAAAACACCAGCCTGGAAGGCCTGACCTTGCAGGGCGGGCGTTTGAGCGGCATGAGCCAACCCAACGAAAGCGGCATGAACAAAGGGTTCGCAACGTTTTACGCCGGCCCGGTCGATTCACCTTGGATCGGCTACTTCGGCGGCGACTACACCGTGAACAAACACCTCGGCCTGAGCCTGTACAGCAGCCGCCTGAAGGACGCCTGGGACCAGTACTACGTCGGCAGCGCCGCCAGTTACCCGCTGAACGAAGACGTTTCGCTGTTCGGCGACATCAACTACTACAAGGCCGTGGATGAAGGCAAAAAGCTGCTGGGTGAATTCGATAACAGCATCTGGAGCGCCCGGCTCGGCGTGAAGGTGGGCGCCCACAGCCTGGCCGTGTCGCACCAGCGCAACAACGGCGATGACGACTTCGATTACCTGCGCCAGTCGGACTCGATCTTCCTCAACAACTCGATCCAGTACAGCGACTTCAACTCGCCCAAGGAGCGCTCGTGGATGCTGCGCTACGACCTGGACATGCAGCCATTCGGCATTCCCGGCCTGTCGTTCATGACCCGCTACGGCAAGGGCACCGGCGCCGACTACAGCAACGCCAACGCGGTGTATATGCGCCGCGATGCCGCCGGCGATCCGCTCACCGACCAGCGCCGCTGGGAGCGGGATATCGAAGCCAAGTACGTGGTGCAAAGCGGCAACTTGAAGGATTTATCACTGCGTCTGCGCCAGGCCACCGTGCGCTCAAGTTCATTCGAGTCCGACCTTGAAGAAGTCCGCGTCATTATCGAATACCCACTGGCGGTGCTTTAAGACGCGCTTACATTCACTTGCCGATGCCCTACATCTGTTCACAGGTTGAAGTCTGTCAGAACTGTAATATCGGCCTCACCTTCTCGTTAAGTTGCACTTTTTATACTGCGCATCGAACACTTCTCATCTCTGCGGCTTTTGTGTAGCTCCTTTGGAACAGAGATGAATTTTATACGCCCCAGCCGGGGCGTTTTTTTTGCGTGCCCGGTCAGTGACGAATCGTCGCACCGGCCTGACGCGGCTTGACCCTAAAGCTACTTCAGGCTTCAGAGTTTTCCTACAGCCTATTCAAGCCTCTATGAGGCCATCTCCTTTCGTTTTCCTTGAAGGTAAATCCCCATGCGTATCCTTGTGGTTGAGGACGAGCAGAAAACCGCCGATTACTTGCAGCAAGGCCTGACCGAAAGTGGCTACGTCGTCGATTGCGCCGCCAGCGGCATCGACGGCCTGCACCTGGCCCGGCAGCACACCTACGAACTGGTGATCCTCGACGTGAACCTGCCCAACACCGACGGCTGGGAGGTACTGGAACAACTGCGCCGGGACGGCAACCAGCGCGTGATGATGCTGACCGCGCGCGGCCGCCTGGCCGACAAGATCAAGGGCCTGGACATGGGCGCCGACGATTACCTGGTCAAACCCTTCGAGTTCCCCGAACTGCTGGCCCGTGTGCGCACCTTGCTGCGCCGTAGCGAACATATCCCGCTGCCGGATGTGCTGCGCGTCGCGGACCTGGAGCTGGACCCGCGCCGCCATCGCGCCTATCGCGGCAGCCGGCGTATCGACCTGACCACCAAGGAATTCGCCCTGCTGCATGTGTTGATGCGCCAGGCCGGCGAGGTAATGACCCGCACGCAGATCATCTCGCTGGTGTGGGACATGAACTTCGACTGCGACACCAACGTGGTCGAGGTCTCCATCAGCCGACTGCGGGGCAAGGTCGATGACCAGAGCGAGGTCAAGCTGATCCACACCATTCGCGGCGTGGGTTATGTGCTGGAGGCGCGCCAATGAGGACCAGCAGCCTGTCGATGCGCCTGGGACTGACGGTCAGCCTCATGGGCGCCGGGCTGGTGGTGCTGCTGGCGACCCTGGCCTACCTGGCCTTGACCCATGAGCTGGAAAAGCTCGCGCGCAAGGGCCTGGAAAGCAAGATGGAACAGCTCCAGCACAGCCTCGCGCTGGGCCTGGACACCCACGCAATCAAAGCCCGTCCCCACTCGTTGCTGGACCTGGTGATGGGCCACGACAATTTCTACCTGACCATCGTCGGCACCGCACCCGATAACGCGGTGCTGCTCAGTGTCGGTGCCAAACCCCAGGAACCGTTGCTGACCGACTTCTCCCCCCGGGAAACCCTCGGTTACCTCAACTGGCAAGACCAAGACGGCAACCAGGTACTCAGTGCCTCCAGCCTGATGCGCCTGGCCAGCGGCGAGCGCGTACGGGTGTTGCTGTCGCTGGACCGCAGGGATGACCAGGCCCTGCTCAGTGCCTACCTGCGCGCCACCCTCATCGCCCTGCCGATGCTGCTGATCCTTATCGGCATGGGCGCCTGGTGGCTGGTGCAGCGTGGGTTGGCACCTTTGAAGCAGTTCAGCCATGTCGCGGCCCAGGTAACGACCCAGGACCTGACCCACCGCTTATCCATCGACAACCTGCCCCAGGAGCTGGGCGAGTTGGCGCAAAGCATCAACGTAATGCTGCGTCGCCTGGACGCCGGTGTGCAGCAGCTGTCGCAGTTCTCCGACGACCTCGCCCACGAGCTGCGCGCGCCGCTGACCAACCTGATGGGCAAGGCCCAGGTGACCCTGTCCCGCGAACGGCCCTCGGAGGAGTACAAGGCGGGGCTGGAATCCTGCACCGAGGAAATGGAACGCCTGTCGCGCATCGTCTCCGACATGCTGTTCCTGGCCCAGGTCAGCCATCCGGCGGCGCGGGCCGGGTTTGGCCCGGTGTCACTGGGCGAAGAAGCACAACGGGTGATGGCGCTGTTCGCCCTCAGCGCCGAAGACAAACACGTGACCCTCAGCCTGCGCGGCGACGCCTGGGTAACGGGCGATCGCCTGATGATCCAGCGAGCCATTTCCAACCTGCTGTCCAATGCCATCCGCCACACGCCCGAAGGCTCCAGCGTTCTGCTGCTGGTGGAGACCTATGACCAGAGCGCGTCGTTGTCGGTAGGCAACCCCGGGCGCGGCATCGAAGCACACCACCTGCCGCATCTGTTCGAACGTTTCTACCGCGCCGACAGCAGCCGCACCCGCGCCGAAGGTGGCACCGGGCTGGGGCTGGCCATTGTGCAGTCGATCATGCAGCTGCATCAGGGGCACACCGACGTCAGCAGCCAGCCCGGACGGTTCACACGGTTCAACCTGGTGTTTCCTCTTCCCGGCGATGAGCCCACTGGTACAACGCCGGCAGCACCAGCAAGGTCAGCAAGGTAGAAGAAATGATCCCGCCGATCACCACCGTCGCCAACGGACGCTGCACTTCGGCGCCGGTGCCGGTGGCCAGGGCCATGGGGATAAACCCCAGGGAGGCCACCAGCGCGGTCATCAATACCGGGCGCAGGCGGGTCAGCGCACCCTCGTGGATAGCCACCGACAGCGAGCGTCCTTCCTCGCGCAGGTTGCGGATGAAGGCAATCATCACCAGGCCGTTGAGCACCGCCACGCCGGACAAGGCGATAAAGCCCACGCCTGCCGAGATCGACAGCGGAATATCGCGCAACCACAGCGCCATGATCCCGCCGGTCAACGCGAACGGAATCCCGGTAAACACCAGCAGTCCGTCCTTGAGGTTGTTGAACATCATGAACAACAACCCGAACACCAGCAGCAACGCCACCGGCACCACGATCTGCAAACGCTCGGCGGCTTCCTTCAACTGTTCGAACTGGCCGCCCCAGGTGGTCCAGTAACCTGCCGGGACTTTCACCTGCGCCGTGATCGCCGCCTCGGCCTCTTCCACGAACGACCCCATATCCCGCCCGCGCACGTTGGCACTGACGATCACCAGACGCTTGCCGTTCTCGCGGCTGATCTGGTTCGGGCCGAGCACCAGGTCCAGGCTGGCGACCTGGGACAACGCAATGAACCCCAACTGCCCCGCCGCATTCCCGGCCACCGCCGGCACTGGAATCAACAGCCGCGACAAGCCGTCGATATCAGTACGCAGCGCGTCGGACAAGCGCACGACCATGTCGAAACGCCGGTCACCTTCATACAGGGTACCGGCCTGGCGCCCACCGACGGCGACGGCAATGGTGTCCTGCACATCGCCGACATTCAGGCCAAAGCGCGCGGCCTTGTCACGGTCGATATTGATGGTCAGCACCGGCAGGCCGGACGTCTGTTCGACCTTCACTTCCGAAGCGCCATCGAGGCCTTGCAAGGTCTCGGCAATGTCTGCGGCGGTAGTGTTGAGCACCGCCATGTCGTCGCCGAATACCTTCACCGCCACATCACTGCGCACCCCGGAGATCAGCTCGTTGAAACGCAGCTGGATTGGTTGCGACAGCTCGTACGCACTGCCCGGCACAATCGCACTGGCGCGCTGGATATCGGCGATCAGGGTTTCGCGGGATTTATTCGGGTTCGGCCATTGCGCCTTCGGTTTAAGCATCACGTAGCTGTCGGAAATATTCGGCGGCATCGGGTCGGAGGCGATTTCCGCCGTGCCGGTACGGGCGAATACCCGTTCGATTTCCGGCACCTGGGCCATCAAGGTTTTTTCCAGTTGCTGCTGCATCTGCACCGATTGCGTCAGGCTGGTGCCGGGCACGCGCAGGGCCTGTTGGGCGAAGTCGCCCTCACTGAGGCTGGGGATAAACTCACTGCCCATGCGGCTGGCCACCACGCCCGACGCAACAATGGCCAGCACGGCCAAGCCGAACACCAGTGGCCGGCGCGCCATCACCCAATCCAACACCGGCCCATAGGCCCGGCGTGCGGTACGCATCACCAGGTTTTCTTCTTCCTTGACCTTGCCGGTGACGAACAGCGCAATCGCCGCCGGTACGAAGGTCACCGACAAAATCATCGCCCCCAGCAGCGCAATCACCACGGTAAACGCCATGGGGTGGAACATCTTCCCGGCCACCCCGGTGAGGGCGAAGATCGGCAGGTACACGACCATGATGATCAGCTGCCCGAAGATCAGCGCACGCCGCGCTTCCTTGGCCGCCGCGAACACCTCGTGCAGGCGCTCGCTGCGGGTCAGCAAACGACCATGGCGCTGCTGCGCATGGGCCAGGCGGCGGATGGCGTTCTCGACGATCACCACCGCGCCGTCGACGATAATGCCGAAGTCCAGCGCGCCGAGGCTCATCAGGTTGGCGCTGACTTTGTGGGTGAACATGCCGGTAAAGGTGAACAACATCGCCAGGGGAATCACCATCGCGGTGATCAGCGCCGCGCGGATATTGCCAAGGAACAGGAACAGCACCGCGACCACCAGCAGCGCACCCTCGAAGAGATTTTTCTTCACGGTGGCAACGGCTTTTTCGACGAGGTTGGTGCGGTCGTAGACGGTCACCGCCACCACGCCTTCGGGCAGCGAACGGTTGATTTGTTCGAGCCTGGAAGCCACCGCCTGGGACACCGTGCGGCTGTTTTCTCCGATCAACATAAACACCGTGCCCAGCACCACTTCACGGCCGTTTTCCGTGGCGGCGCCGGTACGCAGCTCACGGCCGATCTCGACCTGGGCGACATTGCGCACACGGATCGGCGTGCCGTCGGACGTGGTGATGACGATATTGGCGATGTCGTCGATGGACGCCACCTGCCCCGGCGCGCGGATCAACAATTGCTCGCCGCTGCGCTCGATGTAGCCGGCACCGACGTTGGCGTTGTTACGCTCCAGCGCCGTGACCAGATCGTTCAAGGTCAGGTTATAGGCCGCCAGGCGCTTGGGGTCGGGGGCGATCTGGTATTCCTTGGCGAAGCCGCCGATGGTGTTGATCTCGGCCACACCGGGCACGTTGCGCAGTTGCGGCTTGATGATCCAGTCCTGGATCACCCGCAGGTCGGTCGGCGTGTAGGGCGTGCCGTCGTCCTTGCGTGCGCCCTCCTCGGCCTCCACGGTCCACAGGAAAATTTCCCCGAGGCCGGTGGAAATCGGCCCCATCGCGGTTTCAATCCCCACAGGCAATTGCTCGCGGGCCACTTGCAGGCGCTCGTTGACCAACTGGCGGGCGAAGAACAGGTCGGTGCCGTCCTTGAAGATCACCGTCACCTGGGACAAGCCGGAGCGTGACAGCGAACGGGTCTGCTGCAGCCCCGGCAAGCCGGCCATCGCGGTTTCGATGGGATAGGTAATGCGCTGCTCGGTCTCAAGCGGCGAAAAACCGGCCGCCGCCGAGTTGATCTGCACCTGTACATTGGTGATGTCGGGCACCGCGTCGATGGGCAGTTTCTGATAGCTGGCAATGCCGACACCGGCCATCAACAGCACCGCCAGCAGCACGATGATGCGCTGCTCGATGGCGAATTGGATAAGGCGCTCAAACATGGGAAATCACTCGCAGGATCAATGGGCGTGCTCGGCCGAGCCCTTGCCCAATTCGGACTTGAGGATGAAGCTGCCGGTGGTGGCCACCTGAGCACCGGCCTCCAGGCCCTGGCGCACTTCGACGTAGCCGTTTTCACTGGCGCCAAGCTCAAGATGGCGGGTGATAAAACCGTCAGGCGTGCGTACGAAGACCGAGGGTTTTTCCTCGACGGTCTGGATCGCCGTTTGCGGCACGGTGACCTTGGCCTGGTAGGTGTCCGTGGCCAGTTGCACGGTGACGAACAGTCCTGGGCGCCAGGCGTCGTCGGGGTTGGGCACCGTCACACGCACGGTGGCGGTGCGTGTTTGCTCGCCGAGCAAATTGCCGACATAGGCCACGCTGCCCTGCACATCGGTGCCCATTTCCGTGGAGCTGACTTTCACCGGTTTGCCGAGCCGGACCTTGTTCAAATCCTTGGGAAATACGCCGAAGGTGACCCACACCTGGGACAGGTCAGACAGCGTGAAGGCGTTACTGGTCTCGCTCACCACCTCGCCGACACCGAGGTGCTTTTCCACCACCACGCCTGTGAACGGCGCACGCAGTTCGTAACGATTGCCGCCGGCCAGCACGGTGTTGCCGCTGAGCGCGGTCATCTTTTGGCGGGCATTGTTCAAGGCGATTTCAGCTTCTTGCAGGGTTTGGCGCGCCAGCAGGTAATCCTGCTCGGCGGAGATCTTGTCCTGCCACAACTGGCGTTCACGCTGGAAGGTAATACGCGCCAGTTCAACCCGACGCTCGCTGGCCGCCAGCTCACTGCGCTGGTCGGAAATCTGCTGGCTGGCGATCACCGCGAGCAGCTCGCCCTTCTTCACCGCCTGGCCAAGATTGACCTTCACGGATTCCACCACACCGGCCGCGCGCGGGACGATATGCGAGGTACGGTCTTCGTCGAAACGCACCTCCCCCGGCAGCGTCAGCAATGTGCTGATCGACCGGGGTTGGGCCTCGGCGAGCTCGATACCGGCGGCCTGGATTTGTTGTTCAGTCAGCTCGAGCATGCCTTCTTCTTCCTCGGCGTTGGCCACGCCGGACAGCATCAGGCCCAAGGCGACGGCAAGCGCCACGCGGTGTCGTTTATTCATAAGGCACTCCAGAAAAAATCAAAACCGGGCGAGGTCGCCGTAAATCCGTTCGATGCGCAGCCAGGCATCGGTGGCCTGGGCGGTGGCCGCAAGGTATTGGGTGCGCGCCGCGATCAGGGTGCGCTGGGCGTCGAGCACGTCGAGGAAGTTGAACTTGCCCATCTCGAAGCCGCGGGTGGCGCTGTCCACCGCGCGTTGGGCGGCGGGCAGGATCTGCTGGTTGAATGCGCGCACTTCGCTGTTCGCGGTTTGCCACAGGTCCAGGGCCTGGCGCGTTTCGGTACGCAGGCGCAATTCGGCAGCGTTGCGCTGGTCGCGGGCCTGATCGGCACGGCGCGTGGCGGCAAGTACGTTGCCCTGGTTGCGGCTGAACAACGGAATCGGCATCGACACGCCGACCAGGTTCACCCGCTCGCGCACACTGGCGTCGTACTGACTGCCGATGGACACATCCAGGTCGGGAATACGCTGGGCTTTTTCCAGGCCCACGCTGGCTTCGTTCTGCACGATCTGCAGTTCGGCCAGGCGCAGTTCGGCGGTCTGCTCAAGGCGCGCCAACAGTTGTGTGGCGGACGGCAACGGCGGTGTGGAGTGGCTTGGCGTGGCGACAGTCTGGAAGTCGGTCGCCGCGCTGCCGGTACTGGCGGCCAGGCGGCGATAGGCGTCGGTGAGGCCCATGTGTGCGCGATTGAGTTCGAGGCGGATCTCCGACAACTGCACCTGGGCCCGCGTGGCTTCCACCGGTGAGGATTTGCCGGCAGTCACGCGGCCGTTGGCGACCACCAGCCCGCGCTCGGCCAAGGCCAGGGAGCGCTGCACCAGGTCGAGACGTTCCTGGGCGCGCAGGGCACCGTAGTAGCCGTCGATCACCTCGACGCGCAGCGTGTTGCGGCGCTGTTCCAAGGCCAGTACGGCGGCGTCCTGGGCACGCGTCGCCACGTCAATGCGGGCATCGCGCTTGCCACCCAGTTCCAGGGTTTGGCTGAGCTTGAGGGTGGTGGTACGCGTATCGCGACGTGTGTCTTCGGCATCCCAGGACGCCACCGGATTGGGGATCAACCCGGCCTGCTGGCGACCGCCCGCGGCGATCTCGATTTCCCATTGCGCGGCCGCCAGGTCGGGGTTGTTGGCGAAGGCGGTTTGCAGGGCCGCGTCGAGGGTGAGGGTTTGTGCCTGGGCAACGCTGGCAGCTCCCCACAACAGCGTCGCCCCCACCAGCTTTCTAACGGAAATTGCCATAACGAGAGTTCCACGCCCATAAAGTAAAAGCCGGGAGAATGTAGCGTTCGCGACTTATCAAAGCGGTGGAGCAAAGATTACAAATCCGACAGCAATGGCTCTGGGGCGGGCGTTATCAGGTATGCTTTTGGGCCAGGAAACAAAAAGAAACAATTTTCCCAACCTGTTCGATAAGGAGTCTCGCCTTGGCGTTATCGACTGCCGCGTGGATGGTTCACGACACCCGCCTCATGCTCTGCGTACTGCTGGCCATCGCCAGCATCATCGTGCTGATCAGCGCGACCAAGTTGCCGCCGTTCCTGTCGATCCTGATCGGCACCTTTATCGCCGGGGTCGGCGCCGGGTTGCCAGCGGAAGAGGTGGCCAAGGCCTTCAGCAAGGGCGCCGGGGCGATCCTCGGTGAAGCCGGGATCATCATTGCCCTGGGCTCGATGCTGGGTGCGCTGATGGCGGAATCCGGCGCGGCCGACCGCATCGCCACCACCCTGCTCGGGCTGGGCAAGGGCAAGTCGTTGCCATGGGTGATGGCGCTGGTGGCGATGGTGATCGGCCTGCCGCTGTTCTTCGAAGTGGGCTTGGTGATGATGGTGCCGATCATCTTTGTGATGGCCAAACGTTCGAACCAGCCGCTGTTGAAAATCGCCATCCCGGCGCTGGCGGGCATGACCACCTTGCACGCCTTGATGCCACCGCACCCAGGGCCGCTGATTGCGGTGGGCGCGTTGCACGCCGACCTGGGCCTGACCATGTTGCTGGGCTTTTGCCTGGCGGTGCCGGCCGTGATCCTCGCCGGGCCGCTCTATGGCAACTGGCTGTCCAAGCGCCTGCATGTGGATGAGCCGGCCGACATCGGCGCGCTGTTCAGCGCCCCGCCCAAGGCCCCGCGCCAGCCGAGCTTTGGCGTGTCATTGCTGATCATTCTGTTGCCGGTGATTCTGATGCTCGGCAGCACCTTGGCCAAAGTCGCGCTGCCAGCGGAAAGCAGCGTGGGCCTGACCCTGAAATTCCTCGGCGAACCGCTGATCGCCCTGGGCCTGGCGGTGATCGCCGCCGTGATCTGCCTGGGCTGGGCCGCCGGGATGCCGCGCGCTGAGGTCGGCAACACCCTGCGCAAGGCCCTTGCCCCCATCGCCGTGTTGCTGCTGACCATCGGCGCCGGCGGCGGCCTCAAGCAAACCTTGCTGGATGCCGGCGTCAGCCAAACCATCAGCAAAGTCGCCGAAGGAGCGCACATGCCGTACCTGCTGCTGGCCTGGTTGATCGCCGTGGCGCTGCGCCAGGCCACCGGCTCGGCCACGGTCGCCACCACCACGACCGCCGGCATCCTCGCGCCGATGATGGCCGGGTTGGCGGCGACACAAAGCTCACTGGTGGCGCTGGCGATCGGCGCAGGTTCGGTGTTCTTCTGCCACGTCAATGATGCGGGGTTCTGGATGGTGCGCGAGTACTTTGGCTTGCAGCTGAAGCAGACGATTTGGGTGTGGTCGGTGTTGCAGACGATTGTTTCGGTGGTCGGGTTGGTCGGTACGCTGTTGCTGTGGCACTTCTTGACCTGACCTTCAGGCCGCCAAGGTGTGGCGCTTGCCAAACAGCGCTACACACCCCACCCCCACCGCGCCCATAACCACGCAATACCCCACGCAAATCCACGGGCTGGTCGGCATCAGCGCGATCAGCATCAGCGGCGTGGTACTCGCCCACAGTGCGTAAGCGATGTTGTAGGTGAAGGAAATGCCCGACACCCGCACCTGCGCCGGAAACAGGCCGACCATCACCGACGGCACCGCGCCCACTACCCCGCAACTCAAGCCCGCCAGCGCGTACGCCGCGCCAAGCCAGATGCCGCCGCTGATCAGGCTGGCGTACAGCAGGAAAATACCCACCGGCAGCAGCAGGCTGTAGACCAGCACCGCGCGCCAGGCGCCGATGCGGTCCACCAGCAGGCCGGCGAGGACGCAGCCGATATTCAGGAAGACGATGCCCAGGGCGCTCAAGGCAAAGGTGTGACTGGGGCTCATGCCGAAGGTTTTCTGCATCATGGTCGGGGTGATGACCACCAGCACCACCACGGCG
This sequence comes from Pseudomonas marginalis, assembly GCF_900105325.1. Taxonomy (NCBI): domain Bacteria; kingdom Pseudomonadati; phylum Pseudomonadota; class Gammaproteobacteria; order Pseudomonadales; family Pseudomonadaceae; genus Pseudomonas; species Pseudomonas marginalis. The sequence continues at coordinate 21,207 of NZ_FNSU01000001.1, read as the reverse complement.
GAGGTGAGCACGCAGGTGAGGATCATCGCCGGCAACAGTACGGCGCGATGGTCACGCAGTACGGTGCGCAGCGGCAGCTCGGCAGCGGCCTGGCGGCGGGCCTGCATTTCGAGGAAGACCGGGGTTTCGCTGAGCCAGCGTCGCAGCCACACGCCGATCACGCCGAACACACCGCCGAGCAGGAAGGGGAAGCGCCAGGCGTAGTCGAGGATTTCGGCCGGGGTGAAGACCTGTGCCAGCAGCGTGGCAGTCAGCGCACCGAGCAGGTAGCCGAAGGTCAGGCCGGCTTGCAGGAAGCCCAGGGCATAACCACGATGGTTGCGCGGTGCGTGTTCGGCGACGAAGGTCCAGGCGCTGGGTACTTCACCGCCCACCGCCGCACCTTGCAGCACGCGCAGCACCAGCAGGATCAGCGGTGCGAAATAACCGATCTGTGCGTAGGTGGGCATGATCCCGATCAGCAGGCACGGCAACGCCATCATCAGGATGCTCAGGCTGAACACGCGCTTGCGCCCCAGGTGATCGGCGAAGTGCGCCATCAGGATGCCGCCCAGCGGACGCGCGAGGTAGCCGGTGACGAAGATGCCGAAGCTTTGCAGCAGGCGCAGCCACTCGGGCATTTCCGCCGGGAAGAACAGTTGGCTGAGGGTCAGCGCGAAGAACACAAAGATAATGAAGTCGTAGATTTCCAAGGCGCCGCCCAGGGCGGCCAGGCCCAGGGTCTTGTAGTCGGAGCGGGAAAAACGCTGCGCCTGTGGAACAGAGGTGGCAGTCATGTTGAGGCTCGGCAGACAAACAAAATGGCGTGCAGGTTATGAGCTGCGCCGGTTGATGGCAATCGCGGCAGATATATTTGTTTTCCTCATGGATCGATGAAGATAACTGCATTCCCATATCAATGGCCGTGGAGGAACATGCCGAAAAATTGCCGACACCATAATAAATACAAGAGGAAAGACTCGTGGCCGATGCTATCGAAGAAAGCCGCTATGCCCGCTTTGCCCTGCGCTGCTCGAACTTTGCCGAGCGCTGGTTCCCCGACTCCTGGGTGTTCGCCGCCCTCGCCGTGATCATCGTCGCCGTGGCGACCCTGGGCATGGGCGCCGCGCCGACCGAAGCCGCCAAGGCCTTTGGCGACGGGTTCTGGAGCCTGATCCCGTTCACCATGCAGATGGCCTTCGTGGTGATCGGTGGCTACGTGGTCGCCAGCTCGCCACCGGCGGTCAAGCTGATCGACCGCCTGGCGCGTATCCCGAAGAACGGCCGCTCAGCCGTGGCGTGGGTTGCGTTGATTTCCATGGTGGCGTCATTGCTCAACTGGGGCCTGTCCCTGGTGTTCGGCGGTTTGCTGGTGCGTGCGCTGGCCCGTCGTACGGATTTGCGCATGGACTACCGTGCTGCGGGTGCGGCGGCCTATCTTGGGTTGGGCGCGGTGTGGGCGCTGGGGCTGTCGTCGTCAGCCGCACAATTGCAGGCCAACCCGGCCAGCTTGCCGCCGTCGATCCTGTCGATCACCGGGGTGATCCCGTTTACCGACACCATCTTCCTGTGGCAATCCGGCGTGCTGTTGCTGGCACTGATCGTGGTGTCGCTGATCATCGCCTACGCCACCGCGCCCGGCCCCAACAGCGCCCGTGACGCCAAGGCCTGTGGCGTCGACCCGGCCTTCAACCTGCCCAAGCTGCAACCACCGGGCCGCCCCGGCGAATGGCTGGAACACAGCCCGTTGCTGACCATTCTGCTGGCATTGCTGGCGGCGGGCTGGTTGTTCCATGAGTTCTCGACCAAGCCGGCGATCAGCGCGATTTCGGGGCTGAACACCTACAACTTCCTGTTCATCATGGTCGGTGCCCTGCTGCACTGGCGCCCGCGCAGTTTCCTCGATGCGGTGGCCCGTGCAGTGCCGACCACCACCGGCGTGTTGATCCAGTTCCCGCTGTACGGCTCGATTGCGGCGCTGATGACCGTGGTCAAGGGCGGCGACGGCCAGACCCTGGCGCACCATATCTCGACCTTCTTCACGTCCATCGCCTCCCACGACACGTATGCACTGCTGATGGGCGTGTACTCGGCGGTGCTGGGCTTCTTTATTCCGTCAGGCGGCGGCAAGTGGATCATCGAAGCGCCTTATGTGATGCAAGTGGCCAATGACCTGCAATACCACCTGGGCTGGGCGGTGCAGATCTACAACGCGGCCGAGGCGCTGCCGAACCTGATCAACCCGTTCTACATGCTGCCGTTGCTGGGAGTGTTGGGGTTGAAGGCGCGGGATTTGATCGGGTTTTCGTTTGTGCAGCTGCTGGTGCACACGCCGCTGGTATTGTTCCTGCTGTGGGCGTTGGGGACGACGTTGAAGTATTTACCGCCCGTCATGCCTTGAATAACTGATGACTGCACCTGTTGTTGCAACAGGTGCAATCACACTGCAGTTACAGGAAGACGCGCCAATAGATCAGGCAGCGCGCTCTGGATGGTGTCCCAAACCACATCAAGGTTGATATCGAAGTAACCGTGGGCGATGCGGTTACGCATTCCCCGCATGCTGCGCCAAGGAATGTGTGAATGAGCCTCAGCGAAGTGCGGGTGCAGATCCATGATTTTCGTCGACGCCTCACCAATGATGATCAGACTCATGACCACTGCTTGTTGAGTACGCCTGTCTTCCAGAAACTCTTCTTTGCTAAGGCCCTCTACAAAACTGATCGCGTCAGCAGTGGCCTGCCTTATGTGATCCAGATAATCCCCGAGGCGATTTGCTGTCATACAGGCCGTGCCTCAGCCAGCACTTTTGCGCGGAACTTCAACGGCAAATCGGCAGGCGTCAGTAGATCGACATTGACCCCTAGCAGGTCCTCAAGCTCGACTTGCAGCCCGCCAAGATCAAACAAAGTGGTTCCCGGCGGCGCATCGACCAGCAAATCAAGGTCGCTGCCTTCTTGGTCGGTACCCAGCAATACAGACCCAAATACCCTTGGGTTTGAGATGCGAAATCGGCCCACCACTTCTCTGACGGCTGCACGTTTTAGATCAAGGGCGGTTGAAGGTTTCACGGTTCACCTCAGTGATGTCCATTATCGGGCAAGTCTAGCAGCGCTGGCCAAGCGTAGACACGTCTTGCTCATCACACCGCTGTCTTCGTTCCGTCACATTGCATTGCTACCGTCCTGCGAAATATCTTGCAACATCTCGCCAGCAAGGACTCCCCGCAATGAGTGATGATCACGAAGACCGCCCTTCCCCAGATTCCATAGCCCAACCGCCGGTAGACACCGGCCGTCGGCGCTTCCTGGGGGGTGCGGCGGTGTTGGGGGTGGGCGCGACCTTGAGTGCCTGCGGCAACAGCAGTGAGGCGCCCGGCAAGCCCGTGGCGCGGCCGCTCACGCCTCAGGAGCTGGACAAGGCCTTGCACGACCAGGTGAAGACCGTGGTGGTGATCTATGCCGAGAACCGCAGTTTCAACAACCTGTTTGCGGACTTCCCAGGCGTTGAGAAACCGCTGTCGGCGCTTTCCGCCGCCGACACACAGCAACGCGACCGCGACGGCAGCCTGTTGACCACCCTGCCCCCGGCCTGGGGCGGTGTGCTGCAAGTGGGCCCGCAAAGCGTGGATGGGGTGACTTACCCCAGCGAAGTGCAATTCCAGGAAAACCTGCCCAACGCCCCGTTCGCCCTCAAGGGCCCGAACGCCGAAGACCTGCCGTTGAGCCTGGTCACCCGCGACTTGTGGCACGTGTTCTACCAGAACCAGATGCAGATCAACGGCGGCAAGAACGACGGTTTCGTCGCCTGGGCCGACTCCGGCGGCCTGGTCATGGGCCATTACGCCCAGAGCCGTTATTCCCTGCGCCTGTGGGATGTAGCCAAGGAGTTTGTGCTCTGCGATAACTTCTTCCAGGGGGCGTTTGGTGGCTCGTTCCTCAACCATCAATACCTGATCAGCGCCACCGCGCCGTTCTACCCGAATGCCGCGCAGTCGGTGGCCAAGGCGCAGATCGCCACGCTGCAAAGCGATGACCCCACCGACCCGCGTCTCAAGCCGCTGGATAAATCCCCGGCGAGCGCCATGACCGGCCCGCCGCAGTTCGGCCCCAGCGCGCTGACCCCGGACGGTTACGGCGTGAACACCCTGGCGCCGCCGTATTGGCCGACCTGGATTCGTGACCCGGAAAACCCGGACTACGCAAAAGCCGACCTGCCCAACGTACTGGTGCCGCAGACCCATGAGCACATCGGCGACAAGCTGTCGAAAAAGAACGTCGACTGGGCGTGGTACGCCGGGGCATGGCAGGCAACGCTGGATCAGTTCAAGGATTCGGGCGGTATCCCGAAGATCCCTAACTTCCAGTACCACCACCAGCCGTTCAACTACTTCAAGCAGCAGGGCCCCGAGAACCGTGCCGAGCGTGACAAGCGCCTGCGCGATGGCGGTTTGGGCGATGAGGCGAGCACCAATAAGTTCTTCGCCGATGCCCAGGCCGGCAAGCTGCCAGCCGTGAGCTTCTACAAGCCCCAGGGCAACCTGAATATGCACGCCGGTTACGCCGACGTGGCGTCGGGCGACCGCCATATCGTCCGCGCCTTGAAGGTGCTGCAGGAAAGCCCGCAGTGGAAAAACATGGTGGTGGTGGTGACCGTCGATGAAAACGGCGGCTGGTGGGACCACGTCGCCCCGCCCAAAGGCGACCGCTGGGGCCCAGGCACACGGGTTCCGGCGCTGGTGGTCTCGCCCTTCGCGCGTAAAGGCACCGTGGACCATACGGTGTACGACACCGCGTCGATCCTGCGCTTGATTACGCGGGTCTTCCAGCTGGAGACCCTGGACGGGCTCAAGCAACGCGATGACGCCATGATTGCCCGAGGCCAGAAACCCATGGGGGATTTGAGCAACGCGTTGCAGTTCAGCGTGTAGGACGCTTATCCAATAGCGACATGCCTGGCGATTTAGCACGCGGTTTTCCTGGCCAACCGCTACTGTGAGGAGGTGGGCTTTCACCCCGCGCAGACGGGCTTTCGCTGACAAGGAATCAAGTATGTTCAAACCGACCAGGTTGTCCTTCACCCTGGCCGCACTGATGGCCAGTGCGGTCGTACACGCCGACATCGAAGTACCGCTGGGCAGCACTCAACGGGTGACCCAGTTGTTCGCTTACCCCAATAACTGCAATGTGATCTGCTTTCGGCCATGGACGCTGGAGCAGACCGCCGAGCACTACCTGAACCAAAGCCTGCAGCGCGATGGCTACAGCCGAGCCAAGGTCAGCGTCAAGAACCATGAAGGGCAGCTCGCCGCGACCTTCAGCGGTGTACCCGACAGTTACGGCCAGCCTCTGACCGCGCTGCTCAATACCGCTGACCTGGCCTACCAGGGCGCGAGCAGACTCAACAGCGACGGCAAGTGGGCGTACAACTGGTACCTGTTCCTGCCACTGGGCATGGCCCTGGAAAACCGCAAGAGCATCGAGTTGCTGCATTTCCCGCCGGATTATTCGCTGACCCAGGCCCAGGATTACCTGGAGTCGGCCACCACCGACCGCTGGGCCAGCCTGCTCACCGATAACGGCGTGCCGGCCACCGAAACCCCGGCCTACCAGACCATCATCGATATCGCCCCCATCGCCGCCCCTTCCAATGCGGGCAAGGACCTGGAGAACGTCTACGGCTACTTCACCGACTACCAGACCCGCATGGTCAGCGAACTGAGCCTGCACCCCAACGGCTCGCTGCCAATGGTCGCGTTCGGCGCGCCGGTGCGCAGTTGGATCAAGCAGCAATACGGACAAACCGTGGGTGTACTGGGCCTGGCGCAGATCAGCCCTGCCGCGGGCAAGACCGTCTCGGTGCTGGGCGCCAACCACCCCAGCTACATCTGGTACGCGGCCAGCCCGGACACCTATGACGGTAACGAGCAGAAAGCCGACGACGCGGGTTTAAAAGTGATGGGCCAGGACTTGAGCGCCGCCTGCTGGCAGGCCGGAATGGGCCAGAAACCCGCGAGCGATCCGAATGTGCTGCTCAAGGCCTGCATTAACACCTGGCAGGTCACGCGCAAAGAGCAGACCTGCGAATTGTTCTACACCTCGGTGCGCAACCTGACCCCGGAACAGGCGAACGCCAAATGCGCCACGCCTTCGATCAAGACGCAGCTCAAGCAACTGAAGAACGCAGCGCCCGCCCCCAGCATCATGGCGCCTGCGCTGTAGACAGCAGAAAATCCGATTTCTACTGTCAAAGTTGACAGTAGAAATCGGCTCCACGTTCAGCGAGTCTTGAGCCGGGCCCATCCGCTGCAAGACTGGTAGTCAGCCACCACCCGCAGGTCGATGCAGCCTAACCAAGGAGAGTTATGAAAACTCAAGCCATGGACCAGGCTAAAACCACTGTGAGTGATGGTTTGTACCCGTTCAAGACACTGCTCGTTGAACAGGGCTATCCCTCGGCCAAGCACTTTAAGGTTGAGCGCGACGGCGGCGGCGTCAGGGCTCGCGTGGGTTTCGACGGCCGCGTGCGCATTGCCCGGGTGTCCGGTTACGCCGTGAACGAGCGACGCCCACGTACGCTGCAGCTGTCCGCCCGCATCCACCTGTATGACAGCTGGTTCTGCGGCCTGCTGCGACACTCCTGCAACCCGAATGTGTTTTTCGACACCACCTACCTGGAGCTATGGACCGTGCAGCCCATAGTCGCTGGCGCCCCGCTGACCCTGGACTACGCCAGTACCGAGGACGCCTTGTTCCGACAGTTCGCCTGCCAATGCGGCGAGCTGAACTGCCGGGGCTGGATCACCGGCAGCACAGAGTGTTTGAACGCCGAAGGCCAGGCGTTCATGACCCATTGGCGCGACCGCAAACGGCCTTAGGCTTCGCCCAGCGGACGCAGGCGATACTGCGGAGGCAGCTGCTCGAAGCCACTGATGGTGGTGTTCAAGCTTTTCCAACGGCCGTCCTTGATGCCGTAGATGCAGCCGTGGATAGACAGGCTCTGCCCACGGTGCCAGGCATTTTGCACAATGCTGGTGTGGCCGACGTTGGCCACCTGCTGGATCACGTTCAGCTCGCACATGCGGTCCACACGTTCCTCTTCGGTCGGCAGTTGGGCCAGCACGTCACGGTTTTCGTAGTAGAGATCGCGGATGGTGCGCAGCCAGCCGTCGATCAGGCCGAACTGGCGGTCCTGCATCGAGGCGCGCACGCCGCCGCAGCCATAGTGGCCGGTGACGAGGATATGTTTGACCTTGAGTACATCGACCGCGTACTGGATCACCGACAGGCAATTGAGGTCAGTGTGCAGCACCACGTTGGCCACGTTGCGGTGTACGAACAGATCACCGGGCAGCATGCCGACGATCTCGTTGGCCGGTACCCGCGCATCGGAACAACCGATCCACAGGTATTCAGGGGTCTGCTGGCGGGCGAGCTTGGCGAAGAATTCGGGATCTTCCTGTTTGATCGCATCCGCCCAGCGTTCGTTGTTATCAAGCAGGTCTTGTAGTTCGTTCATCAGGGAAAGCCTCAGGAATGATGCGCAGCTTTGACAGACGACCGCCCGTCCGGGTCACGCCGATGATAAAGATAGCCGGCGGGCAATTACTTGAATCTTGGGGGGCCATGCCTGTCCACACACTATAAGCCCCACAGTATGAGGATTGGCCATGACTGAATCACGACGTCCCTACGGCGCTACACAGCCCGAACCGATTGACGACAACGAAGACCGCATGGGCTCGATGCGCGAGCTGGATTTTGACGAGGAAGAACCGACGGCGGAGATTGGCAATGAGATCCCCCGTGGCGAGCGAGAACAGCTGATGCCCGACGAACGGGTGCGCGAGGCCGGACTGACCGGGGCTTCAACGGCTGATCATGAGTCGACCGATGATGATATGAGCCCGGAAACCCTGATCCATGAAGACGGTGCGCGGGACGCTCGGGAGGCGGGGGAAGACAACCCGGCGGATTTTGACCTGAGCATTGTCGATGAAGATGACATTGGCGGCGGAAATGGCCTGGATGAAGCGGAACTGGCTGATCTGGACCCGGTAGACGGAAACCGCTGACACTGCGCAAATCCAAATGTGGGAGGGGCGGTGCGACGATTCGACTTGCCCTCCTCCCACATTGGTCCGTGTGTTTAATCGACGAGGGTGCAGGCCATGACAACCGCATCTTCGCGCCCGCCGACAGCCGGGTAGTAGTCCCGGCGACGCCCAATCTCGTTGAAGCCATAGCGCTCATAGAGGCGGAACGCTCCGGTATTGCTGTCGCGCACTTCCAGGAAGCATTCCCGCGCGTTGGCGGCATAGGCGCGGGACATCAGGTGTTCCAGCAGTGCCAGGCCCAGGCCACGGCCCTGGTTTTCCGGCTTGACGGTGATGTTCAGCAAATGCGCTTCATCGAGGATGATCTGCACCACGCCGTGGCCTACCTGCTGCTCGCCTTCGAACATCAGCCAGATCTGGTACTTGCCCAGCCCGTCGAGAAAGATCCCGCGGGTCCAGGGATGGCTGAATGCCGCGTATTCGATTTTCAGCACGGCGTCGAGGTCGGCCTCGGTCATCGGGCGGAAGGATAAAGCCTCACTCATCGGTTGTTTTCCAGCGCGCCATCAGCCGGCGCATGGCTTGCCAGACATCAGCCTTACGCTGTGGCTCTTCCATTAATAATTCCAGGCCCGGCAGGGCCCATACAGAGCCCAGGCCCTCGACCTGCAGTTCGCGGTACCAGGCTTCGGCGTTCGCTTCACCGGCAAACCGTACGGCGGGCAGGCCGATCAGCCACAGGCACACGCAGGGTTCGTCCTCCAGGCGTGCCGAGACGAAGCCTTGCACGAAATCCCGCGCCGCTTCCGGGCCCTGGTCCATGGTGCCGCGTACCAGCAGCGGCCAACGGACCGGGTCGCCGACGATTTGCGGGCTGTCGGGCAGGCCGGCGGCGCGCAGCATGTCCTTGAGCAGCATGTAGGCGGGGTCGCGGGTCTGGAAGCGCTCGCCGGTGGGTAACTCCACCAATAGCAGGCAACGCCCGGCCCGCAATAACTGCAGGGCAAAGCGTGGCGGCGGCACCACGGGGGCCTTGGCAACCGGCGCAGCCGCTTCGGCCACTACGGGCTTGGCCATTGGCCCCGGGCGCGGCACCTCGACCTTGACGCGTTCAACCGCAGGACGAGCTTCCAGTACGGGTTTGACCACGGCCACCGGTGCAGCCGCCTCCTCCCCCGAAACCTCGAACGCCTCATAGGGCTCAAGCGCCGCTAACAGCTCGGGCCGCGACGGGGCGGCGAACGGCAGTTCGGTGCGGGGCAGCCAGTTGACCACCTGCATGGCGGTCAAGTAAGCGCGACGTCGGGACTCGATAAGCACAGCTCGGCCACTTGTGGATAAGTAAAGAGCGGGGATTCTACCGCTGTTCGGTAACAATCGCCCACTGTGCACTGACCGGCTGTGGATAAATCCCGCGCCTGATGCAGTACAATCGCGACTTTTAATCGCCAACCAGCCGGCCATTCCCATGATCGAACCCAAGCGCGTCCTGCGCGCCCTCGCCGAACACTGGGCCTTACTTGAGCCACTGTGCGAACACTTCGACCAAGGCACCCTGAGCCTCGGCGAGCTGCGCGCACAACTGGCCGCCCAACAACTGGACAGCACGCCCCAGGACATCACCAGCCTGCTGGACGTGTGGATTCGCCTGGATATCCTGGTGCCTGTCGCCAAGAGCCCGAACCGTTTCGAGCTCAACGCGCAGATCCACGACTTCCTGGCTTATCTTCGCAAGGAGCACCGGCTTGGCCTGTGCCTGGAGATCGAAGCCTACCTGCGCCATCTTGAGCGCCTGGCCGGTTATATCCAGGATGCCTTCGACATCCGTGATGGCCACGACCTGGCCCGCCAACTGCGCCTGCTCGACATGCGCGTACGCGACGTACTGAAAAAACTCGCCAACGACGAACAGGCCCTCGCGGCCGTGGCCGACCGTGCCAAGACCAGCGACCGGCAGATCCCGCTGCGCCAGCGTTACGCCGAAGTCCTGGCGACCTGGGACGAGTACGTCGAACCGATGATCCAGCTGGTGAACGCCGACGGTGCCTTCGAGCAAGGCGTGCGCAAGGTGGAAAACGTGCTGCTGCGCATGCTCACCGAGCAACAGCGCCTCGGCCACCTGGTGGACGACGACATGCTGCTGCGCACCCACGCGCGCATCCTCGAAATGCAGACCAGCGCCCAGCTGACCTTGCGGCATGCCCGCGAGCTGCTGTTGCCGCTGCGCGAAGAAGCGCGTCGGCACAATGCCGTGACCCGCGGTGCGGCGCTGGCGCTGTCGGCCATCCGCCGTAAAGGCCTGGACGCGGTGCCGCAGGCGGCGATGCCGATGTTTACCCGACCGCAAAGCACCTTCCTCGGCAGTGCCAGCCAGGTCGAGGCCTATGTGTATGCCCTGGCGAACTTCGAGCCGAAACCGGCCCGGTTCCCCAAGGCGCACAAGTCCCACAAGGGCGAAGCCCAGCGCGCACCTCGGACGGTCAAGGAAATGCTCGAGCGCTGCGAAGACGCGCTGCCGATGCCGGACCTGATGACCTGGCTGCTGGAGCAGGAACCGGACGGTGCCACCGACGAATTGCTGTACTGGTTCTCGCGGCTCTCGCGGGAGAAACGCTTCAAGCGCGAGCGCCTGGAACGCCGCGACTACCACACACACGAGCACCAGGTCAGCCTGCGCTCATTCGCCCTGCTCCCGGCCGGCACCGACGCCGCCGAGCATCCTGCGAGTACACCTCATGCATCTTGATCTATCCGAACTGTCCCAGCTGGCGCCGATCTTTCGCGAGCTGTTCAAGGGTTACCACGTCAGCCGCCGCGACCCCGAGCTGTACGCGCAACTGTCGAACTTCCAGGACCAGTACCGCACGCTGTTCAAGGCCCTGGGCTTTGAGCTGGTGTGCGATACCCGTGGCTTCTACTACTTCGTGCCGGACTCCGCGATTGCGAGTGCGCAGGTCAACAAGACCGCCCAGCGCCTGGCGCTGTTCACCTTCATCATTGTCGAGCACCTGGCCGACCAGGGCCGCGACCCGATCGCCGTGCTCGACGGTGGCAGCCTGGGCCGTGACGAGCTGCCGTCGCTGCTGGAAAAGTACCGCGACCTGTTTATCCAGGCCGAAGTGCAGACCCAGGAAGAACTCGAAGAAAAAATCATGCGCCGTATGACCCAGCTGGGTTTTGCCAGCGAAGACAACGGCATTTACCGCTTCCTGCCGCCGATGCACCGCTTCCTCGACGTGTGCCTTTCGGTGCAGCAGGACCGCGACCTGGCGGCCAGCGTACACAGCGTGTTGCCACTGCCGGTGCCGGTGATCATTGACGAAGACAGCGATGAAAAACTGCTGAAGACCGATGACCCGCTGGACCTCAGCGACTTCGCGGACGAAAGCGAAGAAGACGCACTGGCCCGCGCCATTGCCGAAGAACAGGAGACCGACGCATGAGCAAGGAACGCTACGGCATCCGCCGCTTCGCGCTATTGAACACTGCCGGCTACAGCTTGGGCTTGTTCCCGCTGGAAGAACCGCTGTCGGTGTATGGCGCTAATAACCTGGGTAAATCCGCGTCGATCAACGCCTTGCAGTTCCCGATCCTGGCGCGCATGTCGGACATGAGTTTCGGCAAGTACACCCTGGAGCAATCGCGACGCTTCTACTTCGCCACCGACACCAGCTACATCCTGGTGGAAGTCTCCCTGCCCCATGGCCCCCACGTAATCGGCGTGGTCGGGCGCGGCCCGGGCGGTGGTTTCGGGCACCAGTTCTTTGCCTACGCCGGCAAGCTGGACCTGGCCCACTATCAGAAAAACGACACCTGCCTGCGTCAGAAGGAGCTGTTCACCAACCTTGAGCGCGAAGGCCTGAAAGCCTACGAACTCAAGCCGGATGAACTGCGCCGTTTGCTGGTGGGTGGTCATACGTCGATCCCGCTGGACCTGACCCTGATCCCGCTGCGCTCCACCAGTGAGCAAAGCCTGAAAACTTTCCGCGCGTTGTTTATCAACCTGCTGCACATGCGCGAAATCACCGCGGCCAAGCTCAAGCAGCTGTTCCTCGATGCGTTCGAGCACAGCCTGCGTTCGGGTAGTGTGGATTACATCGCAGCGTGCGAAGAAGCCTTCCGCGATGTGCGACGCATGGAGCAGGACTACAACGCCCTGGTCGCTGCCGGCCCGCTGGTGGAAGCCCTGGCCAATGGCGTTCGCCAGCGCGACGCCCTGCGCGGCAAGCTGCATCGCCTGTCGCCGCTGCTGGATTCGCTGCTCGGCACCTGGTCGGACTATGCCAGTGCGCGCAAGGAAGAGCTGACCATCCAGGCCGAGCACTACCGCAACGAGCAGGACGCACTGCAGAACGACCAGCGTGGCGGCACCCAGGAGCTGATGCGCCTGGAGCGGGAAATCAGCGGCATCCAGCGTTGGCTGGGCGAGTTGTCGGTGCTCAAGCATCGCTTTGCCCTGGTGGATGACGTCAGGGTCCTGGAGCAGCAATTGCTGGCGGCCAAGGACGCTCACGATGAACTGGCGGGCGCACTGGCGCAGTCGCGGCAGTTCAGCGCCGAGGATCTGGACGAGCGTCTGCGCGATCTGGAAAAACGCTTGAAGTCGGTCAAGCAGCAGCTGGATCACGCGGATAACAACAGCTATGCCAAGCTGCGCGAAGAGTTTTCGCAGCAGGACGTCGAGCGCCTGATGCGCCTGTTCAACAGTTCGTTGTTCAGCCTGCCATTGGGTGAACACGGCATCACGCTGGATGAGGACGGCCAGTGGGTCAAATCCCTGGAGCAGATCCTCGATGGCTTCAAGGGCGAACGTTTTGAAGTGCCGGGGCTGTCCATCGACATCTCCCACATCGAACCACCGGCGCTGCAGGCCCTGGCGGACCGCGCAGCGTTGCGCGACCAAAAGGAACGCCTGGAGAAAGAACTCAAGCAGCTGAAAACCCAGCAAGCCGTGGCCTCCGACCGCGCGGCGAGCAAGACCCAGACCGAAGCGCTGTACCAGCAGGTGCTGGACGCGCAAAAGGCGCTGGAAGACTTCCGTCGCGCGCAAACCCTGAGTGCCGAAGAAGGCGAAAAACTGGAAAACCTGGCACAGATGGAAGCGGCCCAGGATGAGTTGAAACGATCCAGCGATGCGTTCACCGAGCGCGTCCAGCAACTGTCCGCCAAGCTGCAGCTGGTGGGCCGCCAGATCGGCGATATGGAAGCCAAGCAACGTACGCTGGATGACGCCTTGCGCCGCCGGCAGCTGTTGCCGGCCGACTTGCCGTTTGGCACGCCGTTCATGGACCCGGTCGATGACTCCATGGATAACCTGCTGCCGCTGCTCAATGACTATCAGGACAGCTGGCAGGGCTTGCTGCGTGCCGATGGCCAGATCGAGGCGTTGTACGCTCAGGTGCGCCTCAAGGGCGTGGCCAAGTTCGACAGCGAGGATGACGTAGAGCGTCGCCTGCAATTGTTGATCAACGCTTATGCGCACCGCACCGATGAGGCGCTGACACTGGGCAAGGCGCGCCGGGCGGCGGTCACTGACATTGCACGAACCCTGCGCAATATCCGCAGCGACTACGACAGCCTGGAACACCAGCTGGCGCTGTTCAACCGCGAGATCAACAAGCGTCAGGTGTCCAACCTGCAAAGCTTCCGCATCGTACTCGCGCCGAATAAGGAAGCCCTCAAACATATCGACCAGATCATCCACAGTGCTGGCCAGTACGAAGAAGGCGAAACCCTGTCGGTGTTCGACCTCAGCCAAAGTGCCGAGCAGGACAACAAGAACGAAGAAGCCAAGGAATACCTGGCCCGCCTGGTGGCGGCCAACCATAACCAGTTGGGCCTCAAGGACCTGTTCGAACTGGCTTTCGAGATCACCAAGGTGCACGGTCAGCCGGTGATCCACACCGACATCGACGGCGCGGCGTCCAACGGCACCACCATGACCATCAAGGCGCTGACCAACATGTACTTGTTGCTGCACTTGATGGACCGTGACCAGGCCGGGCGTGTGCGCTTGCCGTACTACCTCGACGAAGCAGCGGATATCGATGAGAAGAATCAGGCGGCGTTGCTGGAAACCAGTTTGCAACTGGGCTTTGTGCCGATCCTCGCCAGTGTGAAGCCACAGGTGTCTGCCCAGGTGGCAATCGACCTGGAAGGCGGCAGCGGGCCGAACGGTATCTACATCGATGAGGCGGACTGGAAGTACATCCGTCGCCATGATGTGGTGAAGGCGACAGTGAATGTGCAGGCGGATGAGCCGGAGCTGGATGAGGTCTGACGTTTTGCGCTGAAATATAAAAAGGCCGCGATCCGATGGATCGCGGCCTTTTTTGTAGCTTTATTTGCCGAGTGGGATTTTCGGTGCCCAGGTCAGCCATTCCTCTTCGAATTTGTCGAACAGCGGGAAGGTTTGCTGCGGCCGCGCGGCGTTGCCCATACGCTCGCCGTCTGGCGTGGCAAATGCGATACCGCCGGCCACAAGAGTCTCCAGGGACTCGGTGCGCACCGTCGCCCCCTTGAACAGGCCAAAGTCGAGGCCAAAGCCGCTGGTGTTCCAGAAGCGGCTGCCACTGCGTACCAGCGGCGCGTACTTGGGTTCGATCAGGATGTGGATCAGTACACGGTCGGCGGTCTGGCCCAACTCGTAGCCGGTCACTTTGCCCACGGTGACTTCACGGTAGGTCACCGGCACACCTTCCTTCAACGAGCCACGGCGTGCGGCGCTAAGTGTCAGGCTGAGGCCAGCCTCCTGACGGACAGCTTCAGGGGGTTGGGCCAGTGCGACGAAGCTCTTCTGCGGACCGGCGTTTTTCGCAGCCGGCTGCACTTCGATGTATTGCCCGGTGACCAGGGTTTCCAGGTTGGAGGTTTTCATCAGGCCCAGTTCTGGCTTGACCACCCAGAACTGGCTGCCGACGCGCGCGATGCGGTCCGCTACTTGGGTAATACGCGCACTGAGCAGCACCGATTGCATATCGGCACTGAGGTCCACGCTCTCGATCTTACCCACATCCAGGCCTTTGAAACGTACCGGTGTGCCTGGACGCATACCGTCAGCACGGTCGACCTTGATGGTCACCAGGGTGCCATGCTGATTGGCCGCCTCACGGTCGGCAAACAAGCGGAAACGTGGAATGCGCTTTTTCAGCGGTACGTTCGGCTGCGGTGTTTCGAAGGCAATACCACCGGCCATCAGGCTGGCCAGGGACTCACTCTTCACCTGGATACCACCGGTGAGGCCGCCGGTCAGGGTCACACCGCTGGCATTCCAGAAACGTGTCGAACCGTTAACCAGGTTTTCGTATTCCTTCTCGATATGAACGCCGATCACCAGCTGCTTGTTCTTGCGCGAGAACTGGTAGCTCTGCACCGAGCCGACCTTGACCTGTTTGTAGAGTATCGGGCTGCCGACATCCAGGGAGCCGAGGTTGTCGGTGAACAGCACCATGTGCAGGCCCGGGGAGCGCAGGTCCAGCGGTGGCGCCTTGGCGCGGGCGACGAATTCGCGTTGCGGGGCGCTGCCTTTGTCGCCAGGACGAATGGCGATGTAATTACCTTTGACCAGGGCTTCCAGGCCGGTAATGCCGGCCAGCGAGATGGAAGGTTTGACCACCCAGAACTGGGTGTCTTGAACCAGGTAGTCTTCGGCCAATGGGTCGAGGGTCAGCTCGGCGTTGGCGCTGGACAGGTCCGGGTCGATCTTCAAGGTTTTCAGGCTGCCCACCTGAATGCCTTTGTACATCACCGGTGTACGACCGGCTTGCAGGCCTTCGAAGTCCGTGAGCTTGACCTTGGCCTTGATACCGGCAGCGGCCGCATCGAAATCTTCGTACAGGCGGAACGGCAGGCTCGGATCGGTCGGCGGGCTGTCCTTGCGATTCTCCGGCGTGGCGAAGGCAATGCCGCCGGCGACGATACTGGAGAGGGATTCGCTGCGCACCTTCACGCCGGAGAGATTGGCATCGATGCTGATGCCGCTGGCGTTCCAGAAACGGGTGTGTTTGCGCACAAGGTTGGCGTAGGTCGGCTCGATGTAGACCTTGATCTCGACGGTGCTCTGGTCCTCGGAGAGCAAGTAGCTTTTGACCTGGCCGACCTGTATCTGCTTATAGAACACCGGGCTGCCACGGTTGAGCGAGCCGAGGCGGTCGGCCTTGATGGTCAGGTGCAGGCCAGGCTTGGCATCGGACAAAGGCGGCTCTTCGGAGAGCGCCTTGAATTTGCGTGTGGGCTCACCGTCACCGGGGCTGGCGGCGATGTAGTTACCCGAGACCAGGGTTTCCAGGCCGGTGATACCGGCAAGGCTGACACTGGGCTTGACCAGCCAGAAACGCGTGTTGGTCTTGAGGTATTGCTCGACATCCTTGTTCATCTCGATGGTGGCAATCACCCCGCGATTATTGCCCTCGTCGTCAAGGGCAAGGGTCTTGACCTTACCCACGGACATGCCTTTGTAGACCACTTCGGTTTTGTTGGCCTGGATGCCTTCGCCGCTTTCAAAGCGCACCTGGATCTCAATACCCTGCTGGGAATAGGCACGCCACCCCAGCCAACCGCCGATGATCAAGGCAATCAGGGGAAGAACCCAAATGGCTGACCAGTTGGAGGCCGGGCGGGTTTTAGCTTTAGGCAAATCACTCATGGTCGTCGTCCGACTCCGTATTATCCCAAATCAGTCGGGGATCAAAAGTTACTGCGGCAAGCATCGTCAAGATCACCACACTGGCGAACGCTGCAGCGCCGAGGTTGGCCTCGACGCTGGCAAGCCGCCCAAAGTTTACGACCGCCACCAGGATGGCGATCACGAAGATATCCAGCATGGACCAGCGGCCAATGAATTCGATAAAGCGGTACATGATAATGCGCTGCTGCGCGGAAAGCGGTTGGTGACGTTGAACCGAGAACAGTAACAGGCCAATGCCCACCAGCTTGAACGTCGGCACCAGGATGCTGGCGATGAACACCACAGCCGCAATCGGGAACATGCCGTGCTGCACCAACTGGATCACACCGGCCATGATGGTGCTTGGCTCGCCCTGGCCGAGGGAGTTGACGGTCATGATCGGCAACAGGTTGGCGGGGATATACAGAATGGCCGCCGTGATCAGCAAGGCCCAGGTGCGAGTGAGGCTGTTGGGGCGACGGGCGTGGATCAGCGCACCGCATCGGGTGCAGGTTTGCTCATCGGTGTCAGGCTCTTGTTTGTTCAGCTCGTGACATTCAGTACAAATCAGAATGCCCGCATCAATCGCCCGCATGATCATCTTCCCCTGACAGTGCTTGCCAGATCTGGTGCGGCGACATCACCACCTCAAGCAGAACCTGAACCATTAATAGGCTGACAAAGCAAACCAGACCCAGGCCGATGGTGATTGAGGCCATGTCGGCGAGTTTCACGATCGCCACCAGTACGCCCATCAAGTAGACCTCCAACATTCCCCAATCTTTCATGTGGTGGTAAATGCGGTACAGCAGCAGGCCGTAACTACGGCCGATCTTCCAACGAATACTGAGCAGCACCGCCAGCTGGCAAAGCAGCTTGAGCAGCGGAATACCCATGCTGCATAGGAACACCACGGCGGCGACGCCTTGCATCCCGGTATCGAATAGACCGACTACGCCACTCCACACAGTGTCCTCTGAGGACTGCCCGAGCAGATTGAGCTGCATGATGGGCAGAAAGTTCGCCGGGACGTAGAGCAACAGCGCGGCGAGTACCAGAGCGAGGCTGCGCTCAACGACATTATGGCGGTGAGCGTAGAGTTCATAACCGCAACGCGGGCATTGGGCTTTTTCACCGAGGGCGAGCATGGGTTTGCGCATCAGCAAGTCGCACTCATGGCATGCCACCAAGTTGTCCAGTGGTAAATCCGACACCTCAAGGGCATCAACCGGATCCGGCATAGGTAGGGCTCTGACTCTAAAAAAGGTTAGGTGCCTATTCTAGTGGTCTGGTTCAGAAATAACTGTGCAAATTTGTCGTGCATCTTTCCGCACTTTCCGACCGCCCAAAACAAAACCCCATCTGCTCTCGCAAATGGGGTTTCGGAATTTAATCTTGACGATGACCTACTCTCACATGGGGAAACCCCACACTACCATCGGCGATGCATCGTTTCACTGCTGAGTTCGGGATGGGATCAGGTGGTTCCAATGCTCTATGGTCGTCAAGAAATTCGGGTACTGAGTCGTGGCCAGCTGGCCTCGCTTCAGCAAATTGGGTATGTGACAGCTGTCGGTGTTTTGTGAAATCTCGAACTTTCGGTTCATTGCGTCTTCACACACCGCAATCTGGCCTTTCGACGCAAATTGCTTGGGTGTTATATGGTCAAGCCTCACGGGCAATTAGTATTGGTTAGCTCAACGCCTCACAGCGCTTACACACCCAACCTATCAACGTCGTAGTCTTCGACGGCCCTTCAGGGGACTCAAGGTCCCAGTGAGATCTCATCTTGAGGCTAGTTTCCCGCTTAGATGCTTTCAGCGGTTATCTATTCCGAACATAGCTACCCGGCAATGCCACTGGCGTGACAACCGGAACACCAGAGGTTCGTCCACTCCGGTCCTCTCGTACTAGGAGCAGCCCCTCTCAAATCTCAAACGTCCACGGCAGATAGGGACCGAACTGTCTCACGACGTTCTAAACCCAGCTCGCGTACCACTTTAAATGGCGAACAGCCATACCCTTGGGACCGGCTTCAGCCCCAGGATGTGATGAGCCGACATCGAGGTGCCAAACACCGCCGTCGATATGAACTCTTGGGCGGTATCAGCCTGTTATCCCCGGAGTACCTTTTATCCGTTGAGCGATGGCCCTTCCATACAGAACCACCGGATCACTAAGACCTACTTTCGTACCTGCTCGACGTGTCTGTCTCGCAGTCAAGCGCGCTTTTGCCTTTATACTCTACGACCGATTTCCGACCGGTCTGAGCGCACCTTCGTACTCCTCCGTTACTCTTTAGGAGGAGACCGCCCCAGTCAAACTACCCACCATACACTGTCCTCGATCCGGATAACGGACCTGAGTTAGAACCTCAAAGTTGCCAGGGTGGTATTTCAAGGTTGGCTCCACGCAGACTGGCGTCCACGCTTCAAAGCCTCCCACCTATCCTACACAAGCAAATTCAAAGTCCAGTGCAAAGCTATAGTAAAGGTTCACGGGGTCTTTCCGTCTAGCCGCGGATACACTGCATCTTCACAGCGATTTCAATTTCACTGAGTCTCGGGTGGAGACAGCGCCGCCATCGTTACGCCATTCGTGCAGGTCGGAACTTACCCGACAAGGAATTTCGCTACCTTAGGACCGTTATAGTTACGGCCGCCGTTTACCGGGGCTTCGATCAAGAGCTTCGCGTTAGCTAACCCCATCAATTAACCTTCCGGCACCGGGCAGGCGTCACACCCTATACGTCCACTTTCGTGTTTGCAGAGTGCTGTGTTTTTAATAAACAGTCGCAGCGGCCTGGTATCTTCGACCGGCATGGGCTTACGGAGCAAGTCCTTCACCCTCACCGGCGCACCTTCTCCCGAAGTTACGGTGCCATTTTGCCTAGTTCCTTCACCCGAGTTCTCTCAAGCGCCTTGGTATTCTCTACCCAACCACCTGTGTCGGTTTGGGGTACGGTTCCTGGTTACCTGAAGCTTAGAAGCTTTTCTTGGAAGCATGGCATCAACCACTTCGTTAACTAAAAGTTAACTCGTCATCAGCTCTCGGCCTTAGAATCCCGGATTTACCTAAGATTCCAGCCTACCACCTTAAACTTGGACAACCAACGCCAAGCTGGCCTAGCCTTCTCCGTCCCTCCATCGCAATAACCAGAAGTACAGGAATATTAACCTGTTTTCCATCGACTACGCTTTTCAGCCTCGCCTTAGGGACCGACTAACCCTGCGTCGATTAACGTTGCGCAGGAAACCTTGGTCTTTCGGCGTGGGTGTTTTTCACACCCATTATCGTTACTCATGTCAGCATTCGCACTTCTGATACCTCCAGCAAGCTTCTCAACTCACCTTCACAGGCTTACAGAACGCTCCTCTACCGCATCACTTACGTGATACCCGTAGCTTCGGTGTATGGTTTGAGCCCCGTTACATCTTCCGCGCAGGCCGACTCGACTAGTGAGCTATTACGCTTTCTTTAAAGGGTGGCTGCTTCTAAGCCAACCTCCTAGCTGTCTAAGCCTTCCCACATCGTTTCCCACTTAACCATAACTTTGGGACCTTAGCTGACGGTCTGGGTTGTTTCCCTTTTCACGACGGACGTTAGCACCCGCCGTGTGTCTCCCATGCTCGGCACTTGTAGGTATTCGGAGTTTGCATCGGTTTGGTAAGTCGGGATGACCCCCTAGCCGAAACAGTGCTCTACCCCCTACAGTGATACATGAGGCGCTACCTAAATAGCTTTCGAGGAGAACCAGCTATCTCCGAGCTTGATTAGCCTTTCACTCCGATCCACAGGTCATCCGCTAACTTTTCAACGGTAGTCGGTTCGGTCCTCCAGTTAGTGTTACCCAACCTTCAACCTGCCCATGGATAGATCGCCCGGTTTCGGGTCTATTCCCAGCGACTAGACGCCCTATTAAGACTCGCTTTCGCTACGCCTCCCCTATTCGGTTAAGCTCGCCACTGAAAATAAGTCGCTGACCCATTATACAAAAGGTACGCAGTCACCCAACAAAGTGGGCTCCCACTGCTTGTACGCATACGGTTTCAGGATCTATTTCACTCCCCTCTCCGGGGTTCTTTTCGCCTTTCCCTCACGGTACTAGTTCACTATCGGTCAGTCAGTAGTATTTAGCCTTGGAGGATGGTCCCCCCATATTCAGACAAAGTTTCTCGTGCTCCGTCCTACTCGATTTCATGACTAAGAGATTTTCGCGTACAGGGCTATCACCCACTATGGCCGCACTTTCCAGAGCGTTCCGCTAATCTCAAAGCCACTTAAGGGCTAGTCCCCGTTCGCTCGCCACTACTAAGGGAATCTCGGTTGATTTCTTTTCCTCAGGGTACTTAGATGTTTCAGTTCCCCTGGTTCGCCTCTTGCACCTATGTATTCAGTACAAGATAACCATCTTATGATGGCTGGTTCCCCCATTCAGACATCTCCGGATCAAAGTCTGTTTGCCGACTCCCCGAAGCTTTTCGCAGGCTACCACGTCTTTCATCGC